>CAUQMR010000006.1:0-41930 GCA_963519285.1 uncultured Candidatus Saccharibacteria bacterium | reverse complement strand
CCGTGATTGAGACGAGTGTCATTTTATTGCAGGGAAAGTGGATAAGTTTTGCCACCTTGACAGGATCTGACGAAGAGTATATGAAAAATTTGAAGTTAAAAGATGGCGAAATTCCAAAGGCCAGTGACAAGGAACTTAGAGCCATCTATGGCGATGCAGTGTTAGAGAGTTTTAATGATGCAAAGACAGGAAAAGGTTTTTTTGACACAGGAGTCAAGCCAGATGTTGATTATTCCGCTCCAATGTTTGTGATTTATGACACAGATGACCAATTGAGCTTGATCAAACAAATTATGAAAACGCACAATATGACCGACCGTGACATCAAGCCGCGTTCGGTATTGTCCGCCATCTCTCACGCTAAAAATGACATGATAGACCCGGAGGCGTATGCGGCGTCAGCATCAAGTCCTGTGCAGCAGCGCATCGCTGCGCTATTTCAGGCATACGAGAAGGCACTTCGTCAGGCGGCGGCCCTTGATTTTGATGATTTACTACTGAAGGTTGTTGAATTGTTCAAGACGCATCCTGACATTCGCCAAAAATGGCAGCAGCAATTTCAGCATATTCTGATCGACGAATATCAAGACACCAACACGGTGCAATACACGTTGATTAAATTATTGGTCGGGCCGGAGCGCAATTTGTCAGTGGTTGGTGATGACGCTCAATCGATTTATAGTTTTCGTGGCGCTGACTATACTAATATTCTCAATTTTGAACGGGATTTTCCTGGGGCGGTAGTCATTAAACTGGAGCAAAATTACCGTTCGACTGGCTCAATTTTACATCTGGCAAATAACCTCATCCAGCACAACGTCAATCGGACTGACAAAAATTTGTGGACCAACAGTGGCGATGGTGCGGAGCCGCAGCTGTGGCAGCTGTACTCTGAAGCCGAAGAAGCTCAGGTGATTGCCAATGAGATTCGTCGTCAATTGAGTATCGGGCGCTCACCAGATGACATCGCTGTGTTGTATCGGACCAATGCCCAAAGTTACGCAATTGAGCGGGCGCTGCGCCAAAACTATTTGCCATACAAAATTGTGGGCGGATTGCGATTTTTGGATCGAGCGGTCGTCAAAGATGTTTTGGCGTATCTGCGGCTACTCTATCAGCCAAGTGACAGGATGAGTTTTTCACGCATCGTTAATGTGCCAAAACGAGGTATTGGCGCGGTGAGTGTGGCTAAATTTTTGGCGTGGAATGATGAGCAAGGGACGACTGTCATTGACGGGCTATTGGCGGTTAATGAGGCACATGGGCTAACGCCACGTGCTAGGCATTCGCTGCACGAGTTGGGGATGCTGCTCAGTGATTTGCAAAAGTCGATTGACGAGGCGCCAGCTGACGTGATTGAAAAAATTATTGATCAAACAGGGTATGGCATGTTCATCAATGACGGCAGTGTCCAATCAGAAGAGAGAATGGAAAACCTGGGTGTCCTGGTGGCTGAGGCTAAAGCCTATGTTGACGTGCCGACATTTTTGGAAGAGATGGCGCTGATGTCTGCTAGCGATGATCAAGCACAAGAGCAAATCACCCTGATGACACTGCACGCCGCGAAAGGTTTGGAGTTTCCGGTGGTATTTCTGACTGGTCTGGAAGAGGGGATATTACCGCACTCCCGCGTGTTCGACGGCGGTAAAGCTGAGGACGTCGAAGAAGAGCGGCGACTTTGTTATGTCGGCATCACTCGTGCTCGCCAAGAATTATTTATCACCTGTGCTAGCTCCAGAACGCAATTTGGACAAATAGCGTACAATCTGCCGTCGCGCTTTTTGGATGAGATGGGAATTCTGAGTGGTGGATTGGACAAACCTGCTTCGTCGAGTTTTATCCCCGAACCTGAATTTTACAGTGATGAAATCGGTCTGGATGTCGGCGATAGGGTGCGCAGTCCGCAATTTGGCGTCGGCGAGGTCATAGAAGTCGATGGTTTAGCAGTGGTAGTAGCTTTTGAAAACGGTAAAACCAAGAAGTTGAATGTTGAGTTTGCTCGATTAGAAAAGTGCTAGTCGGTTGCCAATATGAGCGAGTTCTGCTATAATCAATAGAGCGTTTTTCGCTATGAGTATGAAATTTGGACTGAAAATTCACCACAGTACAGCTCGAATGATGATAGTCGTAGCGATTGCTGTCTTTGGAATTGCGAGCGTGAAGCTTGTTGACAATGCTTTGGCTCGGGATCAGGTTCAGGAATCAAATACGGCTGCTCCAAATGGCGAAAAGGTAGTAACGATTCATGACCGGGGTCAAGAACGATCCATTGTCACTACTGTCGGGACCGTTAAAGAAGCCTTGAAAGCAGCCGATATTTCGGTTGATGAAAAGCATGATGTCGTTGAACCGAGCCTTGACACTCAGTTGGTGTCTACGAAATATAACATCAATATCTATCGTGCGCGGCCAGTAACAGTGGCGGATGGTACGCACCGAGTTCGTGTGGTGACCGCCCAGCAGACGACACCGTTGATAGCACAGGCTGCGGGCGTGACTGTTTACCCTGAGGACAAGACAACCATCGAACCTCCAAGCGACTTTTTACTGGACGGTGCTGATGTTATTTTGAAAATTCACCGAGCTACACCATTACAACTGACGCTTTATGGCAAAACCACTGAGGTCAGGACGATGGCTCATACGGTCGGAGAATTGTTGCGTGAGAAAAACATAACGCTCGGTAAAGATGACGGCATGTCTGTTCCTGGATCAACACCTATCACTGCTGGTATGCACCTCAGTGTTTGGCGTAATGGCAAACAGACGGTTACTGTTGAAGAAGAAATTGCCGTCCCTGTTGAGCAGGTTAAAGATGCCAACCGAGAGACTGGCTTCAAACAGGTCAAAGAAGCTGGCGCACCGGGTAAAAAGAACGTTACCTATGAGATTGAGATGAGAAATGGCCAGGAGGTTTCACGCCGTATCATCGCCAGTGTTACGACCGTTGAGCCAAAAAAGCGCGTTGAGCTAGTGGGCGCCAAGAGTGCTAACACCTTCTCTGGTAGTTTTTCTGAGGCCTTGGCACGGTTGAGAAGTTGTGAAGGAGGTTATACATCAAACACCGGAAACGGTTATTATGGCGCGTATCAGTTTGACAAGCGCACCTGGGGAGGCTTTGGTGGTTATTCGGTAGCTTCTGACGCTCCACCATCAGTGCAAGACGAGAAAGCATGGCAGACATACAAAGCTCGTGGCTGGCAGCCATGGCCGAGCTGTAAGGTAAGGATGGGTCTACAAGACATCTACCGGTAATATCAGGTAATCTGTAGGAAATACATGAAGCGGTATTGGTTTTTACTAAAAACTCCAAAAGTAGCAGTGATGATAACAGGGCTGATGGCCGCAACCGCGTTGACTGTCGTTCTGGCGGTATCGTCAGTCCAAAGAAAACTCGCCCAAGCTACAGAAAGAGAAGCAATTCACGAATATACCGTCATCACCGAAGAACCGGTCCAGTTTGAGGTACAATCAGCAAAAAGTTACGCACACGCCGTTGGTTTTAAGCAGGTGCAGCAGGCGGGTGCTGTCGGTTCTAAGCAGGTGACGCATAGCGTGAAGGTGAAGGGTGACGGCACGGAAGTTGCGAAAAATAAAGTTGCTGAACAAATCACCAACCAGCCTGTGGCACAGATAGAGATTGTTGGTGCTAGGCTGCCGAATGCCTTGACCAAAGCCAAAAGCGCCCAGCAGTTTACCGACTCACGCGGCATATCGCACCGCGAAACCTACTATGATCTGCCGATGAATGTTGCCATCAATGCTTGCGGCGGCGGTGGTTATACCGTGCGGGCGGATGGCGCCAAGGTGGATAAAGATGGCTATATTTTAGTAGCGGCAAATTATGGTAATTATCCGCGCTGCTCGGTGGTAGAAACCAGTATGGGACCTGGTAAGGTGTATGATACTGGTGGTTTTGCGGCTCGGCATCCGCATGGGTTTGACCTGGCGACTGACTGGACGAACGGAGACGGACGTTAGATGGCGTCAGCTCGTGGGCCGAAAAAAGAGTTAGGTCAGCATTGGCTGCGTGATCCAGAGATTTTGGCGGAAATTGCTGAGGCGGCGGAACTTGATGAAGATGATGTAGTGTTGGAGATCGGACCAGGACTTGGTACCTTGACCAGTCGGTTATTAGCACGAGCTGGGCGCGTGGTGACGGTAGAATTTGACGCGGATCTGGCGCGCAAATTGCCGGGGCAGTTTCCTGGTAAAAACCTGGACGTGATTAACGAAGACATCTTGCAATTTGATTTGAATCAGTTACCAGCTGGCTATAAAGTAGTCGCCAATGTGCCGTACTATATCACCAGTAAAATTGTCGAAAAACTAATGACGGCGGAAAATAAGCCAAGTTTGGCGGCGTTGCTGGTACAAAAAGAAGTCGCCCGGCGCATCGCGGCGGAGCCTGGCGAAATGAGTATTTTGGCGGTTAGCGCGCAGCTATTTGCTGAGTCAGAGCTCGATATTGAGGTGCCACGGCATTTTTTCACGCCACCGCCAAAAGTTGATTCGCAAGTGGTGGTGCTGAGAACTCGCACCGAACCGCTCGTTGCCGCTGAAGACCAAAAAGATTTTTTCCGCATCGTCAAAGCTGGTTTTTCGGCCAAGCGTAAGAAACTGCGCTCCAGTTTGAGCGGCGGACTGGGTGTTAGTAAAGATACCGCCGAACAGCTGCTAAAAAAGGCTGGCATTTCTCCTGATGCTCGTGCCGAAGATTTGGCGATTGCAGATTGGCAGCGGTTGCTCAAAGAATGGCGGGTGCGATGATTGCAGCAGATCAGCCGACGTGTTTTCCGTCTGATCTGTTGGTTGCGGTTTCGTCGAAAGACGACGGTACCATGCTCAACCGTATTCGTGGTCGCCACGTAGCTGAGGTGCTGGACAATCGGTGGCGGTTTTGCGATCAAATTGGCGTTAATTACGACGACGTTGTCTATCACGTAATTTCGTATGACCAAGGACAAACGTTTGATGCCATCGCTGACGTTACTGAAGCTGACACGACTCGACATAACAGCGAGGGGATTTTTGCTGACGCGCTCTATACTGAAGCGGTTGGTGTCGGTTTATTCTTGCCAGTGGCGGACTGTATCGCCACCGCCATTTATGATCCAAAGCGTCGGGCGCTGATGTTGGTGCATTTGGGTCGGCATTCGACGGTTGCGCAGTTAATGTCTCGGGCAGTTCGGTATTTTGTCGAGCGCGGCAGCCAGGCAAAAGAGCTGCAAATTTGGATGTCGCCAAGCATCACGCAGAAAAATTATCGTATGGATTATTTTGATCATACAAATGATACGAATTGGCACAATTTCTGCCGTCAAACAGCTGACGGGATTTATCTGGACATGCAAGGATTTAATTGTTCGCTGGCTATTCAGGCGGGCGTTCCTGCTGACAATATTGTCATGTCGTCAATCGACACGGCAGATGATCCAAATTATTTTTCACACTCATCGGGCGATACGGCGGGACGAATTGTGGTGGTAGCAATGATGCGTGGGTGAGCCTTCGGTAAACGCATATCGGTGAAAATTATTCCAGATAATGATACAATGAGTAGCATGACTAAACAACATGCCTACATCACTACCGCTATTCCTTATGTCAACGGTTTGCCGCACATCGGGCACGCCATGGACTATATGTTGGCGGACGTGTGGACGCGGTATCAACGGCAAAACGGCCGCGAGGTGCGTTTCCAGACGGGCGTGGATGAGCATGGCAATAAAATTGCTGCCAAGGCTGCCAGTCAAAACCAGACACCACAAGCCTATGTTGACCAAATGCACGGCAATTTCCAGAACATGATCGCTGAGCTGAATATTTCGGCGACGGATTTTATCCGCACGACTGACCCGCATCATGTTGGCGCGGTGCAGTATATTTGGCAGAAGCTGACTGCGGCTGGCTACATCTACAAAAGCACATATGAGGGCTGGTATTGCCAAGGCTGCGAGGCGTTTGTCACCGACAAGGAAGCAGCTGAAAATAACGGCATTTGTCCTGACCACCAGTCACCATACCAACGGCTGAGCGAAGAGAATTATTATTTCAAAACCAGTGCTTTTTCGGAGAACATTCGCCAATCCATTGAGTCGGGCAAAATGAAAATTGTGCCTGAATTTCGCAAAAAAGAGTTTTTGGAATTGATGAAAGATGGCCTAAAAGACGTGTCAATTTCGCGTCCGCGAAAGAATTTGAGCTGGGGCGTGCCAGTGCCAGGCGATGACACGCAGGTGATGTATGTCTGGTTGGATGCGCTGAGTAATTACATCACGGTCATCGGCTATCCTGACCGCCCAGAAGAATGGCAGAGCTATTGGCCAGCAAATGTGCAGGTGATTGGTAAGGATATCCTTCGTTTTCATGCTGGGATTTGGCCGGCGGTGTTGATGGCACTGGATTTACCGCTGCCGAAAGTGCTGTTGGTACATGGATTTATCAACGTTGGCGGCGCCAAGATGAGTAAGAGCCTCGGTAATGGTGTCGGTCCAGCTGATATCATCCCGCACTACGGTGTCGAGGCCTTTCGCTATTATTTCCTGCGTCACGTGCCAACTCAGGACGACGGCGACTTTACGTGGGAGAAATTTGAAGCGGCCTATAACGGTGAGTTGGGCAATGACCTGGGTAATTTGGTGCAGCGCGTTGCTAAGATGGTGCAGTCGTATCAGGCAGGTGTCATTGGCGATGCGCCACAGGCTGAACACGACATGGGCCCATACCGTCATTTCATGGAGAGCTTTGCTTTCAATCAGGCCATGGATGAAATTTGGCAAATTATCCGTGCGCTCAATCAATACATTGAGCGTGTCCAGCCGTGGCAGGTTGCCAAAAAGCGCGCTAAGGACCCAGAAGCGGAAGCACACTTAGGCGAGATTTTAGCGTATGCTTGTGGTACGTTGCTGCAAGTGTCTGATATGCTACGACCATTTATGCCGCAGACCGCCGAGAAAATTCACGAGATGTTCGCTAGCGGTGTTGTCCCGTCACAATTAACGCCACTGTTCCCGCGTAAATATTTGCACACAGCTGATCCGCGGGCGCCAAAAGTAGAGACTCAAGGTAAATAACTATGAATTCAGTAGTGGAGCATCACACGGCGACAGCTTTGCGTTTGATCGATTCACACTGTCATCTGCATGACACTGAATTTTTTGCGGACAATCGTGAGGAGCTATATCAGCAGTCAATCGCAGTGGGCATCGGTATGATCTGTATTGGCACCGATGAACGCAGTAGTCGACAGGCAGTAGAGTTTGCCGCAAACCACGACTGTGTGTGGGCGGCGGTTGGCGTTCATCCGCACGATAGCAAAGATGGCTGGAGTGAGGTAGAGCAACTACTCAAAGCTAGGTCAGAGAATTCGCCGATTGTGGCGATTGGTGAGATTGGCCTTGATTATTATTACAATCACAGTCCGCGCGAGGTGCAAATTCAGGCGCTGGAGGCGCAGCTGCAGCTGGCAGTGGATTATGATTTGCCGGTGAGCTTTCATATTCGCGATGGGGCGCCCGACCAGCCGTCGGTGTGGGATGATTTTTGGCCGATTTTTGATAATTTCCATGGCGTGCGCGGCGTACTACATAGTTTTACTGATACACGCGCCAATTTAGAGAAGGGGTTTGCCCGCGGACTCTACGTTGGTTTGAACGGCATTAGCACGTTTACTAAAGACCAAACACAGCGAGAATTATTTACTTCCATCCCGCTGGAGCGATTATTATTAGAAACTGATGCACCATTCTTGACACCAAAGCCATTTCGTGGTAAGATGAATAAGCCAGAATATGTGGAGTTGGTGGCGAAGTATTGGGCGGCGGAGCGCAAGCTAGCGCTTCACGACCTCGAAAAAGTTGCGACCGATAACACGGTAACACTTTTTGGCTTGTAACAGTGGAGAAATATGCGAGAAAACAATACGGGTACGTACGACAAAGAAGTTAATGCGGCGTTGGAAGCTGCCTCAAAAGAGGCAAATACGCTGAATTTTGAGGCTACTCCTGTCGGTCGTGCTGACAAGCTTGCTACGCATCAAAATGCCGACACTCGTTCACTATCAAGTGCTGCCATGCGTGACAGTACCGGTGAAAGTGAAGCATCAAACTTAGCCAAGTCAATGGAAGCTCCACAGACATTATTGATTGAATTCCCTAAACACCCCAAAGATCCCGTTGAAGCAGTGCGATATTCTAAGGAAATTGGTGAGTATCTGGCCAAAATGCGACAGACTGACTCTGTAACTAAAGCTGATTTTGAATTAGCAGCATAAGGAGGTTTGGCATATGAGTAAGATTCTTAAAAAAGCTGCAAGCCTGGTTTTTGCAGACGAGTCGGTGAAGCCGTTGATGCGAATCCGGCGTAAAGACCGACCAGCTAAGCCGCTGACCGAGCGGCAGTTGATTCAGATGGAGAGCCAAATTGGTGCGACGATTTTTGGTGACAAGCCCGAGCATGTGCAGCGCCGAGAATTTTTCAACTTGGATGAGAAAACGTGGATTTGGTACGAAGAAGTGGTTGATGCTGACGGCAAAGTGAAAGAATTGACAACCAAATATGAGATCCAGGAAAAGGGCGTGTTGAAGGTTCAGCCAAACTATCAGTACAGCTACCTGGAAGGCGAGGAATTACACAACTTTGTCTTGGCGGTGAAAGAATATTATGAGCGTGTTTCGCGCAAATTATATAAACAAGATCCAGACACTGGCAAACCTTTGCAAGTGGTATAATAGATAGCAGTGAATGATAATTTGATATATCTTGATCATGCGGCGGCAACGCCGATGGACCCGTTGGTGGTTGAGGCGATGCAGCCCTATTTTTCTGAGAAATTTTTCAATCCATCCAGCCCGTATGCTGCTGGTGTCGCAGTTAAGCGTGACTATCAAGCTGCTAAAGCGCGCATTGCCCAAGCTCTGGGCGTTGTTGCGGATGAATTGGTGATGACGGCTGGTGCTACAGAGTCGGTTAATTTGGCATTTCAGGCGGCGCAGCGGGCAACCTGCGCAGTTGCGACCATCGAACACGCATCAGTTTTGTCGGCTGCCGGCCGCCACCGAGAACCGGTGTTGATCCAGCCGGATTATAAGGGAAGAATTTCTCCAGAAGCAGTGAAGCAAGCTCTTACGCCAGAGGTTGGTTTTGTATCAATCGCCCTGGCAAATCATGAGCTGGGCTATGTGCAACCAATTGAAGAGATTGCTCGCGTCATTCAAGCAGAGCGGGAACGGCGTCGGTCTACTGGCGAGGATACGCCGCTCTATTTCCATACCGATGCATCTCAGGCGGCGACATTGTTGGATATAAAAGTAAAACGATTGGGCGTTGACTTGCTGACGCTCAGTGCGGCGAAAGTTTACGGACCAAAGCAAGTCGGCCTGCTGTGGGTGCGTCCGGGTGTACATATTGCGCCGACCATTGTAGGAGGTGGGCAAGAGCTGGGTCTTCGTAGTGGCACGGAAAATGTGGCTGGGGTGGTTGGTTTTGCTGAGGCTTTGGAATTGGCTGCCAAACGGCGCAAAGCTGAAGTCAAGCGGCTACAGGGATTGCGTGATGGTATGATTCAGAAACTCAAGGCTGAACTACCGGAAATGATCATTTCGTCTGATCGCAAAAAGTCGTTGGCGAATTTTTTGAATATTTCTTTTCCGGGCTTGGATGCTGAACGATTGGTGTTTTTGTTGGAAATGCATGGTGTGATGGTGGCGACGGGTAGTGCCTGTGCCGCCAACTCCGGTACGCGTTCGCATGTGCTATCGGCTATCGGTTTGAGTGACTCAGATATTGATGGCAGTTTACGCATCACCCTTGGAAGGTTAAATGATGAAGCAGCGGTTATCCGAGCGGCCGAACTGATCATCCAATCAGTGCGAAAAGAGCAGGAGAGAATGCGATGATTCATCGATTGATTGGACTGGCTGTTGTTGTGGTGGTGATTATCATTGGCTTGACAATGTATCTAGCGCCAGATGATTTGGCGAAGTGTTCTGACCCTGGCTCCGGTGAGTGTGCGGCGGCTGACGCCATCGTAGCGGTTTCTGGTGGAGACACTGATGCACGAACTGATGAAGCGATTCGCTTATATAAGCAGAAATGGTCGTCATTACTCATCATGTCGGGTGCAGCAGCTGATAAGACGGGCTTGTCCAATGCTGAGGCTATGAAACGTCGAGCATTGTCACAGGGCGTACCAGATAAGCATATTATCATTGAAGACCATTCTGAGACGACAAAACAGAATGCAGTTGAAGTAAAATCAGTCATCACTGCTCGCAAAATGAAGCGTATCATTTTGGTGACTAGTGGTTATCATATGCAGCGAGCTCGGTCTGAGTTTGCGGCGCAGGTGCCTGGGGTGGAAGTGCTGTCACACCCAGTCAGTCGTGATAAACATTGGGGTGATTTGTGGTGGCTGACGCCGTGGGGTTGGTGGTTGGCAGTTGGTGAATTGATCAAAATTGGCTTGTTTACCATCGGAGGAACACGCTGATGGCTCGGGTGTTTGTTGGTATGTCGGGCGGCGTTGATTCGTCAGTGGTGGCAGCACTATTGGTTGAGCAAGGTCACGACGTGACCGGCGTCTATATGAAAAATTGGTCGGAAGATTTGCCGGGTATGCACTGTCCGTGGGCTGAGGATGTGGCTGACGCCAAACGCGTGGCGGTGGGACTGGGAATTGATTTTCAGGTGTTTGATTTCCAGAAAGAATACAAGCAAAATGTTGTTGACTATATGATCCGCGAATACCAAGCAGGTCGCACGCCAAACCCTGATGTGATGTGTAATCAAGAGGTCAAGTTTAAGCTGTTTTTGGAGGCGGCGTTGGCGGCGGGTGCGGAGTATATTGCGACGGGGCATTATGCGCGCACTTTTCTCCCCGCGGGTCCTGTCGCTCGGTCCGCCCCTGAAAATTTTTCAGGTAAGCTGAAAACATTTTTGGGTGCTGCCCCGCCTCGCGCCACCCGCACAACAGAATATCATTCAAGTGGTGGGCGGCTATTCCGCGCCCATGATGACAACAAAGACCAAACCTATTTCCTCTACCGGGTGACGTCGGAGGCGTTGGCGAAGACTATGTTCCCGCTCGGTGATTTTACTAAGGCTGAGGTGCGCGAGATGGCCAAAGAACGGGGTTTGTGGACGGCCAGTAAGAAGGAATCGATGGGGATTTGCTTTGTTGGGCAAGTGGGGATTCGCGAGTTTTTGTCAGAATATGTCGAGACGAGCCCTGGCGATATCATCGATCAGCAAACGGGCGTGGTTGTTGGGCGGCATGACGGGGCAATATTTTACACTTTGGGGCAGCGGCATGGATTGGATATTGGTGGTGGCTTGCCGTATTATGTCGTCGGTAAAGACATGGCAAAGAACGAAGTTTACGTATCGCGCTCAATTGATAATCAAAATCTCTGGCGGAAAGAGCTGACACTGGCTGATGTTCACTGGATTGGTGAACCACCAAAAGACGGCACCTATCAGGTTCGGGTGCGACACCGGGCGCCGTTGATTGATGCGGAAGTTGCGCGCATGAACGATGCTGGCGAGAAGGTGACGGTGAAGCTGGCTGAGCCGCAGCGTGCCGTCGCACCAGGCCAATCAGCCGTGCTATATGACGGCGAGGAATGTTTGGGCGGCGGGATTATCCAAACAGATTGACGCATGCAGTAAAATAGTGTACACTGGTACAGAATAAGAATTAACCTAAGAGTGTAAGAGAAGGAATAAGATAATTATATGTTAGCAATTCGTTTGCAACGTTTGGGTCGCAAGGGCTACCCAGTCTACCGTCTAGCTGTACAGGAAGCGCAGCGCCACCCATCAAGCTGTCGCGTTGTCGCCTATGTTGGTAGCTACAATCCACACACAAAAGTAGCAAATATTCAGGTTGAATTGGCACAAAAATATTTGGACAATGGTGCTCAGCCAACACCACGTGTTGTTAAGTTGTTGAAAGAAGCTGGTGTCACATTGCCAAAATGGGTTAAAGAACCAGCTGCTGACAAGCACAAAGCCATCCGTAACCCAGAAAAATTGCGCAAAAACCAGCCAAAAGAAGAAGCTCCAGAAGAGCCAGTAGAAGAATCCGCTGAATAATCATATGAGCTATTTGAAATCGCCTCGCTTTGGGGCGATTTTATATTGTGCTATAATTAACAGATATGAAAGCTCAAGATATCCGCAAAAAATACCTCGATTTTTATAAGAGCAATGGTCACGCTGTTGTCAATCGAGCACCGCTGGTGTTGCACAACGACCCAACTACGCTATTTACTGGTTCTGGTATGCAGCCGATGATTAGCTATTTGTTGGGCGAGGCCAAGCACCCTGAGGGCAATCGTATCGTTGACAGCCAGACTTGTTTGCGCGCCCAAGATATCGATGACATTGGTGACAACCGTCACACGACGTTTTTTGAGATGCTCGGTAACTGGAGCTTGGGTGATTATTTCAAACAAGAGCAGATCAATTGGATGTGGCAATTTTTGTCGGAAGAGGTTGGACTAGACATGAACCGCGTTTATGTCACCTGTTACATCGGTGATGAGCGCTATAATATCCCGAAAGACACTGAGGCGGCGGAAATTTGGGCGGAACTATACGAAAAAGCAGGTTTGAGTAGCGGTCAAGCTGATATCGGCTCAGAAGAAACTGGCTATGCACGCGGTATTAAACCAGGCGAGCGGATTTTTTACTATGATGGCAGCAAAAACTGGTGGAGTCGCAATGGCGGGCCGGAAACTACGCCAATTGGGGATCCATGCGGGCCGGATAGCGAAATGTTTTATGAGTTTACCTCAGTTGAGCATGACGCGCGTTTTGGCGAGCATTGCCATCCAAACTGTGACTGTGGACGCTTTATGGAGATTGGCAATAACGTCTTTATGGCCTACAAAAAGGTGGCCGATGGCGTGTTTGAGCCGTTAGAGAAGCCAAATATCGACCATGGTTCGGGCCTGGAGCGCATCGCGGCAGCGGCTATCGATGATCCAGACGTTTTCAAGATTAGCTTGATGTGGCCGATCATTGAAAAATTACAAGACCTGAGCGGCAAACAATACGAAGAGCACACTGAGGCTATGCGGGTGATCGCTGACCATTTGCGAGCGGCGACGTTTCTGGCGGTTGATGGCTGCGTGCCGAGCAACAAAGAGCAAGGTTATGTGATGCGCCGCTTATTGCGCCGGGCGATTCGTTTTGCGCACGAATTGGGCATTCAGGATGCATTTTTCGAGGAAATTGTGCCGGTCATCGCTGATTTGTATATTCAAGATTTCCCAGAGGTGGCTGGACAGCGTGACAAGATCATCATCACGCTGATGAAGGAAGAAAAAGCCTTTGCCCGCACGTTACTTAAGGGTACGAAGCATTTGTTGAGCTTTATTGCTGACGGATTGACGGGTCAAGAAATTTTCACTATGCATGATACGTATGGCTTCCCATATGAACTGAGCGTCGAGATTGCCAAGCGTCATCATATTCAGCTCGCGGCAGATTGGAAGGCGGAATTTGACGCCTGTATGGCGGAGCAGCGTAAGCGTTCTCAAACTGCCGCCAAAGGTACATTTAAAGGTGGGCTGGAAGGTCAGACTATGGCACACCGTCGACTGCATACGGCGAATCATCTGATGTACGCAGCGCTGAGACGAGTATTGGGTGACCACGTTATGCAACGCGGCAGCAATATTACTGCTGAACGTTTGCGGTTTGACTTTAATAATGATACCAAGGTTACGCGTGAGCAGCTGGACGAGGTGGAGAGGTTGGTTAATGGTTGGATTGAGGCAGACTTGCCTGTTAGCTATACTGAATACCCAACCGAGGAAGCTTTCAACCTGGGCGCGGTTGGTGCCTTTGGTGACCGCTACGGCGATACCGTTAAGGTCTATCAGATGGGCGAAGGTGACCAGCGGGCTAGTTTCGAGATTTGCGGTGGTCCGCATGTGGATCATACTGGTCAGTTGGCACAAGATGATGACGGTACGCCAAACGGTAAACGATTTAAGATAATCAAAGAAGAATCCAGCTCTGCCGGTGTGCGACGCGTAAAAGCCGTACTAAAATAGGCTATAAAGTTTGCTCAAAAAGCATCAGCAGTATATAATTTAGGGTATGGTACTAAAAGACTTGCTCAAAAAAACCGACAAAGAAGAACGAGATCTACTAGTTAGTCTAGATATTGGTACAGAAGCTGTTAAGGCTTTGATCGCTGAAGTGCGAAATGATGCCATTGAAGTTATTGGTGTTGGTCGCAAGCAGCAAGAATTGGGTGATATGCACTCTGGGGCAATTGCTGACATATCTGGCGTAGTTGCCAACTGTGAAGCAGCCTTGGCCGAAGCTGAGGAAAAGGCGGGTGTTCAGGCGCGACGCGTCGTGATTGGTATCGCTGGAGAATTGGTCAAAGGCATGACGAACACCATCCGCTATCGTCGTCCGCAGCCAGAACGAGCGTTGGACGTTGCCGAGATGGAATTTATCATCGAAAAAGTTCAGGAGCGAGCACAAGGCAAAGCTCAAGCACAGATTGCGCTGGAAACTGGCAATGAAGACGTCGAAGTGAAATTGGTCAACTCAGCCTTGGTGAGCTTGCACATTGATGGCTATAAGGTGTCAAATCCAATCGGTTTTCAGGGCAAAGACGTGGCAGTGCAGATCTATACCGCGTTTGCGCCAATGGTGCACATCGGTGCCCTGGAAAAGGTGGCTGATGAGTTGGCGCTAGAGCTGATAGCGGTAGCGGCTGAGCCATTTGCGGTCAGTAGAAGCGTGCTGGGAACAGATGCCAATAGTTCATTCACTGCAATTTTAGCAGACGTTGGTGGTGGAACGACCGACATTGCCGTGGTCAATGACGGTGGCGTGGAAGGCACCAGGATGTTTGGCATCGGTGGTCGCAGTTTCACTAGAACAATTGCCACGGAGCTTGATCTCAGTTATAAAGATGCTGAAAAATTAAAACTCAATCTTGGTCATGAGTACGTTAAGCCGTCGGTCAAGAAGCGGCTTGATAGTGCGATTGATAAGACGCTTGATGTGTGGCTATCTGGAGTAGAATTGGCGTTGAGCGAATTTGATAGTGTTGATCATTTGCCAAATAGGATTTTACTGTGTGGTGGAGGCGCCAGCTTAGAAAAATTGGTTGACGCCCTGGGCAATGAACCATGGTACAAAGAGTTACCATTCACGAAAAAACCAGTGGTGCAGCGCATCAAACCGTCCGAGGTGGTTGGTATTACTGATACAACAGGTGATATCACCGACCACACATTTGTAACTGCTATGGGCTTGCTACGCGTAGGATATGATACAATGGTAAGTGGCCAAGATGCTCATGGCCTAATGGATAAAATTAATCGATTACTTAAAATATAAATGAACAAAGACGTTATCTATATCGATGTTGAAGACGATATCACCAACATCGTCAGCAAGATAAAAGATTCAAAGGCGCGCATCGTTGCATTGGTGCCTCCTAAACGGGTTTGTATATTGCAGAGCGCGGTCAATATGAGATTGTTAAATCGTGCGGCGGAAAATGCCGAGAAGCGCATCGTGTTGATCACCAGTGACCAGGCGCTCAGTGGATTGGCAGCTGCAGCTCGCATCCCAGTGGCCAAGACATTGCAGTCTCGCCCAGAGATTGCGGAAATTCCAGCCATCGATGTTGATGACGGCGATGATGTGATTGACGGTAGTGAGATACCGGTCGGTGAATTGGCTGATAAGGCGACGCCAAAAGCACGAAATAAGGCTGATGATGCTATCGATGCAGCTATAGCCGAGGATGAAAAGCCAGCAAAGCCAGCAAAACCTGCTAAGCCAGCAGGCAAAGGTAAGCCAAAAGTCCCAGATTTTAATGTTTTCCGCAAAAAATTAGTCTTGATTGGCGGCGGCATCGTTCTATTTGTTCTGTTCATGGTTTGGGCGATTTGGTTTGCACCACATGCTACAGTGGTGATCACAGCCAAAACGACCACATCTACCGTTGATAAATCAGTCACATTAAAGCAAGATGGCAAAGTTGATGCTGCTAACAACACCATCAAGTCGTTGCGCCAGGAACAAAAGAAAGAGCTCTCTGTTGATTTCACTCCTACGGGCAAGAAAAAGGTTGGTGAAAAAGCCAGCGGTAGCATGAAGCTAGTTCGAACATCAGTGTCAAGTTTGACGATCACTATCCCAGCTGGAACGTCATTCTCTTCTGGTGATTACACCTTTGTTAGTACTGAGCCAGCTACCTTGTCTGGCACGTCAATTGGTCCTGGCGGCGTCATCCAGTCTTCGGCTACTGTGCAGGTGCAAGCAACTCAAGTCGGCAGTGAATACAACCTATCCTCACGCAGCTATTCGTCGAACGTCAGTGGTTTTTCGGCAGTAGGCTCTTCTATGAACGGCGGCTCAAGTCGTGAAGTCACGGTGGTGTCAGCCGCTGATGTCGCCAAAGCCAAAGCCAAACTTGATGCGCAAAAAGATCCGTCGCTACAGTCAGCAGTCAAAGCACTCTTCCCATCTTCAAGCATCGTCATCAATGAAAGCTACCAAGAGGCTCGCTCAAACCCTACTCCTTCAGTGGCGGTTGACCATGAAGCCAGCGGTACAGTTCAGTTGAAAACAACAGTGACAGCCAGCATGCAGGGTATTGATCGCTCTGATATGAAACAATTTTTAGAGGACACGCTCAAGAAAGAAATTGGCAGCAAGAAAAACCAAAAGATCTATAATGATGGGTCAAATGAGGTAAAATTTGCGCAATACAGTGAGCGCAACAATGCCGTGCAGGTTCGATTAACGGCCAACGCAAAGATTGGCCCAGAAATTGATGAACATAAAGTCAAAGAACAGGTCAAGGGCCGAAACTATGGTGATGTTCAGTCGAGCCTCGAATCAATCGAAGGCGTGCAAGATGTTGACACGAAATTCTCACCGTTTTGGGTACGCACCGTGCCAAATAACGACAAACATATTAGTATAGAATTTAAATTGGATAATGGCCGGTAAGAATTTGCTGGCACTAGACGTCGGTGAACGACGAATTGGTTTGGCTATGGCTGATACCTCAGTCAGAATTGCTGTGCCGTTTGGTTGGTTGGAGAATAACGATGAGATTTTTACCAAACTGGCGGAAACAGTATTACGTCATGATATTGATATCATCGTTGTCGGCTATCCGCGCAATCAGTCGGGCGAACCAACCAAACAGACAGCTTTTGTAGAGCAGTTTGTTGATGGTTTTTCTGAGATTGAGCTTGATGCTGAGCTGGTTTATCAAGATGAGTCGCTCAGTAGCGTTGAAGCTGAACGTCGGTTAGGTCGCGTTAAAGATAAAGGTGAGATTGACGCTGAGGCTGCCAGCATCATTTTGCAGGATTATTTGGAGGTACACTATGCAGATTCGTAAGTCGAGAAAATGGATGATTGTGGTAGCTGGCTTGGTGGCAGTGCTCGGTTTATCTGCTGCGGCTGGAGCTGGTTGGTATATACACAATCTTTCGGCGGTAAACGCAGGCGACCAGACAGTAACGCGGGTCAATATCACCAGCGGCATGACAGCCTCTCAGGTGGCATCTGCTCTGGAAGAAAAGAAACTTATCCGCAGTCGGTATGCATTTTTGGGCTATATCAAATTGAAGCGAATTGATGCTCGTTTTAACGTCGGCGTGTATGCTGTTAAGCCATCGCAGTCAACACCTGAGATCATCAAACATCTGATCGACGGTCAATCTGATGAGGTGGCTGTTCGCTTCTACCCTGACGGTACGTTACGCGGAAAAGATTACCGCTCAGTCGAAAGCGCTCTCAAAAAAGCTGGATATAACGACGCCGATATTGAATCCGCCTTTAAGGCTGACTACGATAGCTATGTATTCAAATCACGGCCAACAGGCGCTGACCTGGAGGGTTTTGTCTATGGCGATACGTATTTCATGAGTGGTGATGCAACCGCCAAATCAGCAATTCAGCGTGCATTAGCAGAGTTTGATCAAGTAGCCAGAAAAAATAATTTGGAAGAAAAGTTCAAAAAACGCGGATTGACGCTCTATCAGGGTATAACGCTCGCTTCCATCGTTCAGAAAGAGTCAAT
This sequence comes from uncultured Candidatus Saccharibacteria bacterium, assembly GCA_963519285.1. Classification (GTDB taxonomy): domain Bacteria; phylum Patescibacteriota; class Saccharimonadia; order Saccharimonadales; family Saccharimonadaceae; genus Nanosynbacter. The sequence goes on along the minus strand of CAUQMR010000006.1, from coordinate 23,845 downwards.
CGGCTGCGGTGTAGGTACCGAAGTCTGTGAAGATCAGCGAAAGATCGCTAGCGTATTTTATAACAGGATGAAAGCCGGTATGAACTTAGGGTCGGATGTGACCTATCAGTATGCTGCTGACAAGATGGGTGTCACTCGTGATACGCAGCTTGACTCCCCATACAATACTCGCGTGCACAAAGGGTTGCCGCCGGGACCGATAGCTACTCCCGGGCTAAGTGCACTGAATGCGGTTGCTGACCCGGCACAGACAGATTACCTCTTTTTCCTCAGTGGCGATGATAATATAACCTATTTTGCTAAAACAGATGCCGAGCACACTGCTAATACCAAGGCGCATTGTCATCAGAAGTGTCAGCAATCTTGACAAAATGTATTTTCTAAAAATGTTTTGACTTAAATGTCAATATAGACTATAATAGATGTCAGCTTAACCGTGAACAGTTAACTCTGTTTTTAACTGTCGAGGGTTGAGCCTACCAAAACGGTCGTACGGATACAGCACAAAACTAATCGTTTATGAAATATCACTAATTATTAGGTCGACAACGTATCCTGTTCTATTGCGAGAAGAAAGACTCATTATGGTAGTAGCACTGGTGGTAACGCCAATGCAGGAGAACGATTATTCGTAACACATCAAAGACTCGACAGAGTCGTCTAGCGCGAGTACGGTCAGCTTCTATCTATGTAGCCCTATTTGCACTTATTATTTCATTTTTGACTATTAATAATTATCATCAGGGGACCGGGGTTACTGGAGTGGAGGTTTCCGCTCAAGAGTCTCAGGTTGCTAACCCAAATCCAAAGTCTACAACCACAAGTAAGGAAAAAATGTCAGTCGATCAATTAGAGGTGGCTGACGCCGTCGCTAGTTTAGCAGAGGCTACTGATTTACCATCTGCTGGTGACTTGCGCGAAGCAACTACTTCTTTGCAAATCCAGAAGCAGTTAGCTCAAACTGACGCAGAGGTTATCTCTAAGCCGCAGCTTATCCAACCGGAAACGTCGTCTCAGCGTGGTATTACTGAGTATGTCACCAAACCAGGTGATGATCTGGCTAAAATTGCTGCTAAGTTCAAGATTTCAACTCAAACGCTGCGTTGGGCAAACAATATGACCTCTGACGCTGTTGAACCGGGTAGGACGCTGTTGGTGCCACAAGTTGATGGTGTGGTTTACACTGTCAAGGAAGGCGATACCATCGCAGCTATCGCTTCAAAGTATAAAGTTGATGCCGAGCGAGTCTTATTGTACAACTCACTAGATCGCGTGGCACAGCCAACGGTCAATACGCGCATCGTCTTACCTGGTGGTGAACTGCCAGAAAATGAGCGCCCAGGGTATGTCGCACCACGCGGTGGACGAAGCAGTAATAGTCATTCTGGTTATAGTGGCGTAAGTTACGGTAACGTCGCTGCATCTGTTGGTAACCGATACGCACCAGGTAACTGTACGTGGTACTCATATGAGCGACGCTTGGCACTTGGTCGTCCAATCGGTAGCTTCTGGGGTAACGCCAATACTTGGGCTGCGAGTGCACGTGCTGCTGGATTCACTGTCAACAAGACGCCAGCTCCGGGTGCTATCTTCCAGAGCTCAGGTGGCTACTATGGACACGTTGGAATCGTTGACAGGGTTGAGAACGGTCGGGTATTTGTGAGCGACATGAACTTTGCTGGCTATAATGTCATCACTCATCGTGAGCTGACCAACCCAGGCGCTTACAATTATATTCATTAATCTATCGCTAAGATAATCACAAACGCTCCTGTATATTCAGGGGCGTTTTGTTATAATAAAGATATGTTTGTAGATACAGCGAAAGTGTTAGTACGAGCTGGCAAAGGCGGTAACGGCGCAGTCAGTTTTCGGCATGAGAAATATGTTGACAAGGGTGGTCCTGATGGTGGTGACGGCGGACGCGGTGGTGATGTGGTATTTTTAGCGACCAAAGACTTAAATACGCTGCTGAACTTTCGCTATAAACCAGAGCTGAAAGCGGAACATGGCGGTGATGGCAGTAAGCGCAACAAGCGCGGCAAAAGTGGTTCGCCGCTGGTCGTCAAAGTACCAATGGGTACGTTGGTCAAGCGTGACGGTAAGGTAGTGGCGGATTTGACGGTAGACCAGCAGCAGGCAGTTGTTGCCTGCGGTGGTGACGGTGGTTTTGGCAATGCGCACTTTACGTCCAGTACGCGCCAAGCGCCAAAGATTGCTGAACTTGGTGAGGCGGGTGAAGAATTTGAAGCGGAGTTGGAGTTGAAATTATTGGCCGACGTCGGTTTGGTTGGCTTCCCTAACGCTGGTAAGTCGACATTTTTGAGCGTGGTTTCCAACGCCCGACCAGAAATTGCTAATTACGAGTTTACGACCTTGACGCCAAATCTGGGTGTGGCGGATGTTGATGATGGCTCAATTTTGATTGCCGATATTCCGGGGCTGATTGAAGGCGCTTCGGAGGGTAAAGGCTTGGGCGACCAGTTCCTGCGCCACGTTGAGCGTACAGCCGTGTTGCTGCATATGATTGACGCGTATAGCGACGACCCGGCAGAAAAATACCAGACCATTCGCCGCGAGTTGGAAAAATATTCCGAAGAATTGGCGGCGCGTCCAGAGATTATCGCTTTGACGAAATGTGAAGGATTGGATGATGAAATCATTGCCATGCAATCAACGGCACTCCAAAATGTAGCCAACGGTTCACCAGTGCTGGCGATTTCGTCGCAGACACATGCCGGCGTAACGGAACTACTACGCCTACTGCGTCGTGAGGTCACAGACTATCGAGCGCGGGAAGCTGAGTTGATTGAAGAAGAAGGCGATGAGTTGCCGGTCATTGCTTTGGATGCACAAGCAGCATCTGACTCCTGGACGGTAGAGCGGGTGGTTGGCGTGGAACCTGGTAATGTCAACGATGAAGATGCGGTTAGTTTCATTATCCACGGGGCTAAAATTGAAAAGTTTGCTCGCCGCACTAACTTTGATCAATTTGAATCAGTCAATCGCCTGCGGGACATCATGCGAAAGATGGGTATCGCTCACGAGCTAATCCGTCAGGGTGCGGTGGGTGAGACCTTGGTGCAGATTGGCGAATCGATGCCGTTTACGCTGGTTGAGCAATAGCTTGTCATCGTCAATAGTGGTATAATTAGATATAAATCGCTAATCAGACGGGGAGGTATCATGGGTAATAGTAACACAGAGCGGCAGATGACCGTACCGAGCTATTGGGAGATCGGGCGACTGGAAAACAAAATTGCATATAAATCAAATCGAGAGGATACCGTAGGGACAGTTGGGGCTGTCGGGTTGACCTTAGTGGAACGTGCGCTTGCTCCTGCGGTACGTCGTTATCATTTTGGTCCCAACGTCCGGATGCATGTGGCTTTTAAGGACGCACAGAACGATGTTCTCAGAGCGTTGCGGGGTGCGGAGCCGCTCAGCGGTGATCATTATTTGAAAGATCAGCCTAGAGAATACGTCGGGCGCCTAGCGGTAGAAGTTCGTAAGGGGGAAATTACATCGCTGCTCGATGGGCCAGTTGGCAAATTGACACAGTATGTATTGGCTGGCCTGAAAAAGAAACAGTTTGGTTCTGAAAAGGCGGCTGGATATTATGCTGACTGGCTTGACGCAACGAAGGCAGACTATGTGAGGCCAGAGGAGCAACCTGCGTTGAGCGCGGAAGAATTGAAGAAAATTTATCGTAAACTGGGCGGGGCGTACAATGTGCATTTGGCCCTGGCGGGTGCTGAGCTGCGCACTCCTGGTGTATCTGATGGTTTTGGGGAGAACGTTGAACGGTTGATTGCATTAAACCATCTGGAATCGCGCTGGAAAGGCGGTAGGATTCATGTGCCAGAAGAGGTACTGAAAGAAGCGTGGGTTGACCCTCAGGCGCCAGTAGACAAGGCTCTTCGTTCACCTATCATTAGGGAATGGAGAGATGATACGCGCTCGGATGCTGCAAAGGCATTGAAGCTGGATGTGTACAATTTGTTGCACGGAGAAAAAGATTTCATGCCTGGTCCTGAGTATGCTAAACGACTTCTTGCTCGAGAAGCGATGGCGGCAATTAACAACGATTAATAATCATGGCGCAAACATTCTTCTTCTACGACCTCGAAACTAGCGGACTAAACCCGCGACAAGACCGCATCATGCAGTTTGCGGGGCAGCGAACAGATATGAATCTCGAGCCAATTGGCGAGCCGTATAATCTGCTGGTGACGCTGAATGATGATACCTTACCGAGTCCTGACGCGTTGATGGTGACTGGTATCACGCCGCAAAAAACGGTTGAGGAGGGCTACAGCGAGGCGCAGTTCGCGCGGATGTTAAGTCAGGAGATTTTTACGCCGGATACTATTGCGGTTGGTTTCAATAATATTCGATTTGACGACGAGTTTATCCGCCATGTGTTGTGGCGCAATTTCCATGATCCGTACGAATGGAGCTGGAAGGAAGGTCGATCGCGTTGGGATATGCTGGATGTGGTGCGACTGACCAGGGCGCTGAGGCCGGAAGGAATCAATTGGCCGCTTGATGCTAAGGGTGAGCCGAGCAATCGTTTGGAGCTCATCACCAGTGCTAATGGTATTGCACACGAAAATGCTCACGATGCTTTGGCAGACGTAACGGCGCTGATTGCCGTAACGAAGTTGATCAAGCAAAAGCAGCCGCAGCTGTATGATTATTTGCTAAAAATGCGTGACAAAAAATTAATCCAGCAACTGGTCAATGTCGACGACAAAAAACCGTTTGTTTATGCCAGCGGGCGCTACGATAAAGAATTCGCCAAAACCACGGTAGCCTTTCCACTGACGACCAGTCGAAACGGCGGCGTGGTTGTGTATGACCTGCGGTATGATCCGACACCGTTTGTTGGGTTGAGCCAAGAGGAGTTGGCCAAGAAAATCTTTGCTTCCTGGGAGGAGCGGCAGGCTGAGGATTTCGTTAAACTACCAGTCAAAGAATTACAGTACAATCGTTGTCCAGCAGTGGCACCGCTGGGTGTGCTGGAACAGGGCGAGGGCTGGCGGAAGATTTCGCTTGACCTAGCAACTGTCCAAAAGCACCAAAATATATTGCTAGATAATCCAGATTTTGCTGAAAAATTGCGTGGTATTTTTGAAAACAAACCAGCATTTAAGAAATTGTCTGACCCAGAAGCGCAGTTATATGATGGCTTTTTGAACGACCGTGACCGCCTGCGGGTAGAAGCGGTGCGCAATGCCGATGAGCGCGAGCTAGCTGATTTTCATCCAGAGTTTCAGGACGAGCGGTTGGCGCCACTACTGCTGCACTACAAAGCGCGTAACTTTCCACGCTCGCTCAGCGAAGATGATCTGGCGCAGTGGGAAGCATGGCGGGCGCAGCGCCTGCAGACGCAACTACCACAATTTATGGCGTCTCTGCAGCGTCTAGCGCCGACAGCGACCGATGAGCAGCAGTTTATTGTACAGGAATTGCAGTTATGGTTAGAATCTGTTCTACCTGCTATTGATTCGTAAAATAACGTTGTGATATTATTCTTGTATATTTAATGCAGCATTATGTAGAGGAGGGTAATTGATGTTGTTTGGTGAACTTATAAATAAGGGTAAGCTATATAGTAGTACTAGCGTAGTGTTTGCTGTTACCTTGGCTGCATCCTTAGGGGTATTGTTTGCGGCCACTTGCGAAGGCAGATGCTATGTATAACTGGAAGGACGTGACAATACCAGGCGGTAAGGTCAAAGAGTCACGTATTAGCTCTGATGGTTCGAAATTAATTGTACTTCAGGAGGGTGCCACTTTTAATGATCGGAAACTTCTAGTGTCTACTGATAACGGCGCGAACTGGAGTAGTCACCTAGCGCCAGAAGGTGCGGTGAACTTATTGACAAATACAGACGGCTCTAAGTTGGTAGTAAAAGGCAAATATGAACAAAACAATATTCATGTATCTACTGATGGCGGTAACAGCTGGACAACTCCAGTTGCGCCAGTGGAAAGTGATGCAAGTCTGCGTATGAGTCCTGACGGCTCTACTTTGACTAAATGTAGGTATGGTGGACCTCTATTTGTTTCCAGAGATAATGGTCAAGCATGGGAGCAGAAGGGTAATGAGTGTCCTAATGCTGTGTTCAATAACGGTAGAATGATTTATATGGATTATGACGCTAACCTAATAAAGCAATCAACTGATTATGGTGTAACCTGGAAGGTTATTAAGGATGGCACTGTTGGTGAGCCTTCCTTTAGCACTAACGGTAATAGTATATTTGGTGATTATATACGTCGTAGTAATAGTGCTAAGCTCTCAGTAGACGGGGGTCTCAGCTGGAATCCTGTTCCTCTAATGCCAAGTCAGTTTTATGATACTATCCCCGAATATTTAGGCGTTAGTGACGACGGTAAGAGGTTATTTGTCACTGCTCAGCCCGATAACTCCTCTCCTGCGTGGGAGCCAGTACATACTTCAGTTGATGGTGGCAAGACCTGGCAGGATTGGGGTAATGGCGAATTTGAGAGTGGCTCTATTTCGATGACTAGTGATGGCTCTAAGATCTTTGCGGTAGCAGGTAATAACATCTATCGTTTGGGTACACTCCAACTGCCTCAGACTAAGACTTTTGATGTGAGTATAAAGCCTACTCCAGCAAATACAGACAATGCAGTCGCTAAATCTACACTTGCGGCTACGTCACTTCACTGTTATGATATTGCCGCTTCATCAGTGAAACCTTTGTCTGCTGATGGTGTTACGTCTACTGAGGCGAGAGTAAAGATTTTGGGCGGTTTATCATTCAATATTAACTGTATTCAGCCATCGGCTTCATCAGACATTAGAATATCTCTTGCAGAACAATATGATATTGCGAAAGTACGGATCTATAAAAAAGATTCAACTGCAGCAGGCTTGCGAGATATAACGAGTGAAGTAGTTATTAAGAATGAGACAATCGCAGGTAAATCAGTTACGACGGTGTCATATACTGCAGTTGATGGCGCTAAGTATGACGATGACCACGCTGTTAATAGTGTCATTACTGATCCAATTTATTTTGGTGTAGTTACTAACCCTGTAACACCAACTAATCCAGGTAGCTCAGCTTCTCATCCAGTGCCGACAGCCTCTAATACGGCGAGTGCTAACTCAAGTACCTCAAAACAGACAGGCTGGCTAGCTGATACAGGAACTTCTGTTTGGCTATTTGGTAGCTTAGCTGTTGTGGCTCTTGCTGCTGGGCTAGCTTTGAAGCGGTATATCTAAAACAAAAATTAAGTCAAGGACGGAGCGAGCTTTTGAGTGCCCATAGGGGTGTCTAGCTCGCTCGTTTTTGCTTTCTCGGTTTCATGTGCCAGATAGACAAACAGCAAGGTTAGATCATGGCTCTGGTACAACACGCTGTTGTTTATGTGTTTTCGGGAAATGTATTGAATGAGTTCTTTGATGTCGTCAAATGATACCGGAATGGCTGCTCGCAAGATACGGCAGACTGGCACAAGGGCGAGCCAGAAAATAATCATGGAAATGGCCGACAAATTGACGTTCAAAAACGGGATTTTGCCAAGAAACACGAACATGCAAAGCTGGTCAAATAGCACTGGTGCGATGAAAATCACACCAACGAGTAGTAGCAAGTAAACACTCAACCTTCGCATATATAGTAACTGTAACAGATAAAAACTTGACTTGCAATCATAAGCAATACGTGGTGATATATAATCCAATATTTAGGCAATGTCTGGAAAAAAAGATAAAAAACCGGTATAATAGAGCGGCTATGCCGGAGGTTATTCGAGTTAAAGGTGCTCGCGAGCACAATCTGAAAAATGTCAGCGTGGAATTGCCACGTGATAAGTTTGTGGTCATCACTGGTCTGAGTGGTTCAGGTAAATCAAGCCTGGCGTTTGACACAATTTATGCTGAGGGCCAACGCCGTTACATGGAGAGTTTGAACTCGTATGCTCGGCAGTTCTTGGGAACGATGGATAAGCCTGATGTTGATAGCATTGACGGCTTGAGCCCAGCCATTTCAATTGATCAAAAATCAACCAGCCGCAACCCACGCTCAACGGTAGCCACGGTGACTGAGATCTATGACTATTTACGTCTCTTGTTTGCGCGCATTGGTGTGCCACACTGCCCAATTTGTGGCAAAGAAGTCTCGCGACGTACCACTGAAACCATTATTCAAGAAATCATTAAGCAGTATGACGGACGCCGGATTTTACTATTGGCGCCAATTGTCAAAAACAAAAAAGGTGAATTTGCGCACATTCCTGAGCAGTACCGTCGGTTGGGTTATGCTCGCGTCAGGGTTGATGGTGTGGTGTATGCCTTGGATGAATTTCCGGAATTACAAAAGAGCTATAAGCACTCAATTGAGCTGGTAGTTGACCGCTTGGCGTTGAATAGTGAATTGGCTGGTCGCTTGTCTCAGAGCGTTGAGCAAGCGTTAGAATTGGGCCAGGGGATTGTGGAGGTCTTGGACGCCGATGACGATCAGGTGCGAACGTTTTCGCAGCGATATGCGTGTGTTGATCACCCCGAAGAAGATATTCCAGAACTGGAGCCGCGATTGTTTAGTTTTAATGCACCACAAGGAGCCTGTCCAAGCTGCACTGGTTTGGGTAGTCGCATGGAAATTGACCCAGAGTTGGTATTTAATGACAATTTGACTATCGCTGAAGGAGCCATCAGACCGTACAACCGCGTCAATGTCGACAATTTCTATATGAAAAAAATCATGGCCGTTGCCGAGGCGCATGGCTTTAGTGTGCGAACGCCTGTTAAGAAACTGTCTGATGAAGCTAAACAGACAATTTTGTATGGGACAGGGGCGCAAAAGTATCGCATCGAGCTTGGCAGTGGTCGGCATTATGACACAACCTACGAAGGCGTCATCCCGAACTTAGAGCGTCGGCACCGTGAAACTGATAGTGAATTTATGCGCAAAGACATTGAACGATTTATGCGCGAACGAGCCTGCTATGTCTGCAAGGGCGCTCGTCTTAAGCCAGTAGTCTTGGCAGTGACAGTTCACGGGCTCAATATTGTTGATGTTTGTGACTTGGGCGTTGATGATGCGTTGGACTTATTTACACACAAGCTCAAATTGACGGAACAGGAAACGACGATTGCACGGCTGATATTAAAGGAGATCAAGGCACGGCTTGGATTTATGAGCAATGTTGGTTTGAACTATCTGGAGCTGGGACGAGCGGCTAACACTTTGAGTGGTGGAGAGGCTCAGCGCATTCGACTAGCGACGCAAATTGGTTCCGGTTTGCAGGGGGTGCTGTATGTTCTGGACGAACCATCCATTGGACTGCATCAACGAGATAATGATAGGCTGATTGATACTCTGAAGCGCTTGCGTGATCTTGGCAATACAGTGCTGGTGGTGGAGCACGATGAAGATACCATTCGCCAAAGTGACTTTTTGGTCGACATGGGGCCGGGGGCTGGTTCAAAGGGTGGACAAATTGTTGCCATGGGAGCGCCTGAGGAAGTAGCGAAAAATCCAGACAGTATCACTGGTCGGTACTTGAGTGGTGCAGAGAAAATTGCAGTACCAAAAAAGCGCAGGAAGCCAAATCAAGATCAGCAGCTCATAGTGCGTGGTGCTCAGGAAAATAATTTGAAGAATATTGACGTGGCATTTCCTTTGGGATTAATGACGGTGGTGTCTGGCGTGTCCGGTAGTGGTAAGTCAACATTGGTTAATGACATTGTGGCGAGGGAGCTGGCAGCTCGCCTTAACCGATCACAAGTGGTGCCAGGCAGGCACGACCACATCGAAGGCATTAAACTGTTAGATAAAGCAATTGTGATTGACCAGTCGCCAATTGGTCGCACGCCGCGCTCAAACCCAGCCACCTATACGGGCATTTTTACGCCAATTCGTGAATTATTTGCTGCCACGCCAGAAGCTAACGTTCGTGGCTACAAGGCGGGTCGGTTTAGTTTTAACGTCAAGGGCGGTCGCTGTGAAAATTGTCAGGGTGATGGCGTGATAAAGATTGAAATGCACTTTTTGCCAGACGTGTATGTGATGTGTGACGAATGTAAGGGCAAGCGGTACAACCGTGAGGCGCTAGAAATTACCTATAAAGACCGCACCATCTCTGATGTATTAGAAATGACAGTGGAACAAGCTGCCGAATTCTTTGACAGTATCCCATCTATTCATCGGAAGCTTGAGACGTTAGTGGAGGTTGGTCTGGGCTATATTCGTTTGGGCCAGCCAGCAACCACCTTCTCTGGTGGGGAAGCGCAGCGCATCAAATTAGCGACTGAATTATCAAAACGCTCAACGGGTAAAACTATGTATATTTTGGATGAGCCAACCACTGGGTTGCACTCGGCTGATGTCAAGCGGTTGTTGGGGATTTTGCACAAACTCGTTGAGGGTGGAAACAGTATGATTGTGATTGAGCACAATTTGGACGTCATCAAGTCAGCAGATTGGATCATTGATATGGGCCCAGAAGGCGGTATGGGCGGTGGTACGGTTGTTGCTAGCGGAACACCAGAAGATATCACCAAGAACACAGAGTCGTTTACTGGTAAATACCTCAAGCCGCTGCTGAAATAGAACAGCCTTGTTAGATGCAAGAATGTTATTTGCGCTTTTTAGTAGCCGACTTCGGCTGTTTGTTCTTTGAAAATAGAACAGACAATTGTTTTTTAATGGTTGTCTTGGTGGACTCTTGCTTGAGTGTGTGAATAACCATCGGTAAGACTGACAGGAAAATGATGATCAGGGCAGCGACCTCGACGTTGATGCCAGCTTCAGTCAGGGCTTTGCCAGCAAAGAAGCCTAGGTAGGTGAACAGTGAAGCCCATAAGATGCCACCGATGACGTTAAATAGCAAGAAGGTTCGATAATGCATTTTGCTTGCGCCGGCTACGATCGGGGCGAATGTGCGCACAATTGGTACAAATCGCGCCAGAATCACCGTGATGGCGCCATGTTTTTCATAAAACTTCTCAGCCTGGATGAGATACTCACGTTTGAATAAGCGCGAGTTCTTTCGCTCAAATAATTTCCGGCCTACCTTGTGACCGAAGGTATAACCGACTGAGTCTCCGGCAATGGCCGCGATGATAAGTAAAAGCACGAATATCGAAATGTCAATTGGCAAAATGTGTTGTTGTATCATATAACCAGCAGTGAATAGTAGGCTATCGCCAGGGAAAATAAACCCAAACAATAGACCTGACTCGGCAAATACAACAAATAAAACGGCGATAATGCCAAAGTGAATAATAAAATCTACAAAAGCGTGCATCATGGATAATCATTATAGGACAAAAAACAGTAGTTGACAATTTGACATGATGAAATCGCTCATGCTACACTGGTGACAGGTAGTTTTAATATACACAACTGAGGAGAGGGAGAAAATAGGGATGGTACGTCTTCGTATATCAAGAAGGAATCAACGTGTCGCCAAGCTAGCAATACCGGCAGCCGCAGCTGTAATAGTTTTTGCGTTGGTTTTGACACATCCATTTATGGCACAAGCGGCTAGTGTCCACAAAAAATATAAAGCGATGGATACCAATTATCCAGTGCCGACAACCAATGTGGCATGGATTTCGCCAGATGGTAATGACAATTCTGGGAATGGTACCGAAGCGCGACCGTTCGCGACCTTTAGGCGAGGCTTACAGGCCGTTTCTGATGGAGGAACGGTTGTAGCCAAGAGTGGCGCTTACCGAGAGCCTCATTTCTTTGTCACGAAGAAAAATATTACGTTCCAGGCTGCCCCTCATGCTGAAGTCTGGATGAAGGGTAGCGATATTGTATCGGCAGATCGATGGACTAAAGAAGGCAACATGTGGAAGACTACGGGTAAATTCCGTAATTTCTGTCGTGTTTGTACGGTCAACCCCAACCCATCCAAAGAAGGTATGGCTGCTTACCCAGAGCAGATGTTTATCGACGATCAACCACTGGAACAAGTCGATGCAAAAAGCAAGGTTGGCCCTGGTAAATTCTATGTTGAAGACAAGAATCCAACTACCCTAAAAGACCCTACCAACAATCGCGCAGGCTTTAACGTCGGCACAGAAGATGATTTGACATATTATGTTGGCTCTGACCCATCTAGCGGTACTACAGAGATTACCAACCGAGCACGCGCTTTCTCTGTTGGTGGTCGTCAGGCTGATGATGGCTCTAATTTCACGATGAAAGCTATCAATGTTGCACAGTACTCACCAGTACAGAGTTGGTCTTGGGATCGTGACTTGGCCGAAGATCAGGTTGGGACCAGTATGATCGTGGTAAATGGTCGTGGCTCAGTCGTCCAAGACTCTATCTTTACGCAAAGCTCCTCAGTCGGTTTCAATACTGATGCACAAGGTGCGCGCATAGTTAATAACAAATTTATCGGAAATGGTGGTAATGGCGCAGGAGCTAACCGTGCACACAATACAACATTTGAAAATAACATCTTTACAGAGAATAACGCAGCAAATTATCTGACCAATGGTTCAGTCTGTTTGGCATGGTGTACTGTTTCTGAGATAAAAGTGACGCACATTGAGAACTTTACGTTCCGAGGTAATGTGGTTGATAACTCAAAGAATCCTGCTTCAACTGGTAACGACTATTATGTGCGCAATGGTACAGCAGGTGTCTGGTGCGATGAAGGTTGTATTAAGGCGAAAATCGTCAATAACTTCTTTATCAACACAACTACCGCGATCTTTGATGAGGTTTCAGACGGTACGATCATCGCGTCAAACATCATTGAAGGCTCGGGTGCTGGTATTAGCGTCTCAAGTAGTTCAAATTCCAAAGTGTACAACAACACCATCTCTCGAACTAACCGACCGATCATGCTAAATGAGGATGCTCGTACGGACGGTTGTAATGAGCGAGATGCTCACAACCCACAAATTTGTAAATCGCTTGAATCATGGTCTGCTGGTAAAGGTTTGAGTTGGAATCTGACTGGCCTGGAGATGTACAATAACATCATTTCCTCTCGCGCAGTCATTTCTGGTGACACTGGCGCGCCACTTTGGTCCTACCCTGTCAGAAGTACTGGCGGGCCGAACCATACTGGTCCTGGCACCTATACCAATGACATGTTCAAAGGCTTTGACTACAACGCCTACTACCGCAGCAGTTTGCAAAATGAAGGCACGATTATGACCTGGGACTTAGCGGATGTGCCGAATCGTCTTGATATTCTGTTTGCCAACGTGAAAGACATCGCCAAGGACAGTCGCGTTCGGTCGTCAATTGATGGTCGTGACGCACATTCTCTTGATCTGTTTGGTACACGTGCCAATAACCCATACTTCATCAAAGAAGCTGAACAGAACACTGACTATCGCAAGAGTAACTACAACTTGAAGCCAGGCAGTCCAGCGATTAGCTCAGGTAAGCCACTGTCAGCTGAGGTTGCATCGGCAATTGACCCGAGCGGTCAGTACGTGAAACCTGGCGTGGCAGTAAACCGAGGTGCTTTAGTAAATGCCTACATGGACTCAACCAATTCTCCGACACCTCCACAACCTCCGGCAGCGCAGGGTGTTAATATCCCTGATGCCAGGTTGCGCCAGTTGTTGAACAAGAGGTTAGCTGAAATATCAGGAAAAGCCCGCAGCGATACTCAAGCGATTACTGCTCAAGAAATGCTAACCATTGATCGCATGTATGTTGATAATACCGGTAATATTACAGAAGACCAGAGAATTAAGGATTTGACTGGTTTGGAACACGCTAAAAATGTAACTGAACTATCACTGGGTAATCACGCAATTACTAATTTGCAGCCGCTCGCTGGTCTCACTAAGCTGCGCGCATTGCAGCTGTCAGGCAATAAGGTTGCTGATATTCAGCCATTGGCTGGCTTGTCTGAGCTGCGTAGTGTGAACTTGTCGGAAAATGTTGTTGCGAACTATAGTCCTTTGTCATCTCTGAACAAGCTCGAGCAAATCTCGATGAGCGGTACCAATCAGACGTTAGACCTATCAACATTTGCAGGTAGTAAGAACTCATTAAAGAAAATCTCTTTCTATGACTATGGTCGAAAGACTAAAGTTGTCAATGCTCAATCTCTTGTTGGTGCGCCAGCTCTGACCTCTTTGCGCTTGACTGGGGGGCAGCTGAGCGAGGATGAGATTACTGCAATTGGACGAATGACTCAACTTACTGAACTGCGGTTAGACTACAGTACGATCATGAATGCACAGCCTTTGGCAGGCTTAAATCGTCTTACCTCTTTGAAGCTAGAAAACCAGCAGGGCAGCATGACCACTGAATCTGAGGTATTCAATTCACCTTTGAAAGACGCAACTGGCGCACCAATTACTATTGAAAATACGGCCACTTTGGTTAATGAAGCGGCTGGCAAATTAAAAGTGGCAGCACCAGCATATGACGGTCAACCACATGCGTTGCAGGCCAACTGGAACAAGCAAATAACCGTCAACGGTAAGCCATTTACTTTCTCTGGGACACTGCATGTGACTGCTACCTTGCCAAAGCCTGACCTATCTGCCCTCCGCACCGCCATCGCCAACGCCGAAAAAGAACCGGCCTACATTACCAATGACGCGACCGTCAAGCAAGCTCTTGCCAAAGCCAAAGAAGTAGAGAAGCAACCAAACCCAACTGCTACTGCCATCCAGAAAGCAGCCAGCGACCTCAACACTGCCGTAGCTAACGCCAAGAAGAAGGAAGCAGACGCCCAGACAGCCGCTGAACAAGCAGTCGCTCAGGCTGAACACAACCAGGATCCAGACGATGTTACCAGCGCCAACGCCAAGGTAGCTGCCGTCCAAGACCCAGCTAAGAAGCAAGCCTTCCAGGATCGCCTCAACCAGGTAACCGCTAACGTCACTACCGCTCGCACCGCTCTCTCCGCCCTGATAACCAAGGCCAAAGACCCAGCAACCACTGCCGGTATGTCCCAAGAGACCAAGGATGCGGTAGCTGCACAAGCTACCCAAGCAGAGCAGGTCGCTGCCAACGCCGGTGCCTCTGTTGCCGAGCTCAACGCTGCCAAAGCAGCACTGCAAGCAAAACTTGACGCCCTTCGTCCTGACCTATCTGCCCTCCGCACCGCCATCGCCAACGCCGAAAAAGAACCGGCCTACATTACCAATGACGCGACCGTCAAGCAAGCTCTTGCCAAAGCCAAAGAAGTAGAGAAGCAACCAAACCCAACTGCTACTGCCATCCAGAAAGCAGCCAGCGACCTCAACACTGCCGTAGCTAACGCCAAGAAGAAGGAAGCAGACGCCCAGACAGCCGCTGAACAAGCAGTCGCTCAGGCTGAACACAGTAAAACTCAAGCTGCAGTAAATGACGCAAGGGCTTTGGTGGCGAAAGTACAGGATACTACGAAGCGAACTGCGTTGGAGAATCGGTTGAACACAATCGTCATTCCAGGGCCACAAGCCCCAAGGAATAAGATGACTGTCGCCCAACCACACCACCGCTCCTTGACAGTAGAGACATCTGGAAACTCTTGCTATAACCTGGCAACAGCACAGATGGCTTCAACACCGGATCGTTACAATAACCGTGTCCTTCGCGAAGGAGTGGATTTTACTATTAACTGTAACAATCAAGCTCCTGCGGTTGGCTTCACGGCTCGCGTAACCTTAACACTGAGTCGTCGCTACGCTAACACGAACCGTCTAACAATTGGTAAGATCATGAACGGTCGAGTATACCAAGACATCACTAGTCGAGTCACCTTTGGTAATACGCCAGATGGCAAATACACCACTATTGTTTATGATTTGACTGACGGCGGCTTTGGTGACAGTGACGGTATAGCAAACGGCACTATCATCGACCCAGTCGGCATTTACGAAGAAGAGGACGCTACTCAGAATGGTAACCAAAATGCCAATAGTGGCGGCAACAACCCAGTTGCTAAGATTGCGAAGAAAGCATCAAATGCACTAGCTGACACGGGTAGTAACGCCATCGTAATCGCTCTCGGTTCCATCGCGGTCGTTGCTACTGGCGCCTGGATAATCATCAAACGCCGACGCTAAACCAGCTGTCACAGCTCAATAATAAAGCGGCTATCTCATGTAGCCGCTTTTTATGTTAATCTTCGATAAATCCGCCGGACTGTCGTGCCCACAGTTTGGCATAAACGCCACGTTTTTTGGCAAGCAACTGCTCGTGTGAACCGTCTTCGACGATGCGTCCATTTTCTAGAACAATGATGCGATCCAGTTTGGCGATGGTCGACAGACGGTGGGCGATGACGATTGAAGTGCGATTTTTCATCAATGTCTCCAGCGACTGTTGGATTAGCGCTTCTGATTCTGAGTCCAAGGCTGAGGTTGCTTCATCAAGAATTAGAATTGGTGCATCTTTTAAAATGGCTCGGGCGATGGCGATGCGCTGACGTTGCCCACCTGATAGCTTCACGCCACGCTCACCGACCATGGTGTCAAAGCCATCGTGTAATTTAACGATAAAATCATAGGCACCAGCTTTCTTGGCAGCTTTTTCAATTTCAGCATCAGTCGCGTCAGGTCGGCCGTAAGCTATATTTTCACGCACCGAACGGTGAAATAGTAGCGGCTCTTGCGGCACGTAGGCGATTTGCTCGCGCAGGCTTGCCTGAGTAACTTCGGCAATATTTTGTGCGTCAATAGCAATCTCTCCTGAGTCAATATCGGCAAATCGTAGCAATAATTTGGTGAGGGTAGTTTTACCAGAGCCACTCGACCCAACCAAACCAATTTTTTCACCTGGCTGAATGCGAAGAGAAAAATCATGAAACAGCGTGTCACCCTCGCCCTCATCATGAGTAAAGGTCACATCATTCATGGTGATGCTACCGCGCGTAACAGCAAGCTTTGTATCACTTTGATCGACCAGTGTCGTCGGCGTGGTAAGAATTTCCACCATATCGTGAGCGTCACCAAGGATGCGGTTGTAACTACGCATAATGCTGTTCATATTCCACAACTCATGCGCCACGCTACCAGTGTAAGTGATGATGAGATAAACCGCTGCCACTGATACGATATTATGTTGGGCGGCGTATATCGCAAAGGCGATAGCGCCAATTTTTATCGTTATATTGATGGTTGAATACACAGTGCTGACTTTTAGGAGCCTGCGCATGGTACCCAGGCTGGCGCCGCGCCATGATGCAACGGTCTTTGCAAAGCGTTGTTGTTCCAGCACCTCGGCACCAGACGATTTTACTGCCAAAATGTTTGAAACAGCGTCGGCCAATTGACCGCTCACTTTGTTGCTGGCTTTGGCTTCTTTTTCGTTCAGTTTAGCCATCGGTCGAGAGCCAAAGTAGACAACAATGCTAAATATGATTGAGAATAGTAGGAGAAATACGGCGTATTGCCACAGCAGAGTTGACAAAATTATGATCGAGCCAACCAGGGAAATTACCAACGGCAAAATTGACCAAATGATCGTGTCCCAAAAACGTTCAACTGCGCCGTTTAATTTATTGGTTTGGCTGACAAGTGAGCCGCCAAATTTATTGGCATGAAAAAACATCGTTTGGTTGGTCAATTTGCTGAAACACTGTGCATACAAATCGCGCTGCAGGGCGGTTTCAAATGTCCATGCGAGGTACAGGACTAAGCGCCAGCCGATAACATTTGACCATAATTCGCTTATGCCGTAGAGCGCGACTAATTTCCATAGTTTTTCTGCATTGTCTAGTTGCCCGTTTTGGATGATGTTAAGCAATTCAGCAATAATCAGTGGGCCGATAAAAATTGTTATAGCCAGGGTGATGATTGCAAAAAAGATGGTCAAATTTCGCCGATGTTTATAGGGGCGCGATATGCGCCAGAACAGACCTAAAATTTCCTTGTTTGATACTTTTGTCAACGTAAATACTCCTTTGGTTATGTTTCGATGTTCAGTGGTTCGCTGGTAAGTTAACTATTGCGAACGTGAGGATTTAGAGGAACTCACCTTCTCTGGTAAGTTCATACATGTTAGGTAAGTATATGATATAGTTATGTCATGAGTCAAGAACGTGCTGTAGTTTTACACCGATATTCAACACGAGTACTGCTCGGTATCAACCTCTTTTTTGTGGCGCTGTGGTCGATAACGTTACTAAATCCACAAAAGCTTAACATCCTGTGGTTTTTGGTTGTTGTTTTATTGGCAGTTTTATTTATCGTAAGGAACAAAAATGTTTCTAGAACTGATGTTATCATTGCTGTAATTTTAGGCTGTCTGGCTGCACCATCCAGTATGTTCATGGGAGTGTGCTCTGCTGTTGCGTATGTTGGAGGTGTTAGTGTGCTCAAGAAAAGTAAGCATGCAATTGTCCTCTGTAAAATGGTCAACAAAAAAGAAATACTAAAAACAATTTGCCTTGCCCTATTGGTAGGATTGGCGCTGGGAACCGTCAATATTCTCCTGGCAAAAATTTCTTGGAATATTGCTTTTTCGCTCAAGCCAGAATGGTTCTTAAACGCCATGCGTGCTGGTATTTCGGAAGAAATTATTTTCCGCTTCTTTTTCTTTGCTACGTGCATCTATTTCATTAAGGATAGATTACTGTCAAAATTAGATAATTTTTTGTGCTATCTCGTTATGATATTGCCTCACGTCTTGCTTCATTTTAATACAGCTAATTTTGCGCTGGGTAGTGTCCTGGCGTTGGCGCTATTGTTTGGTCTGCCGTTTGCCGTCATGCAACGAAAGCGCGATGTTAGTTCGGCCATAGGTGCACATACAGTGGTTGATGTGATAAGATTTTGTTCATTTGGTGTGTAGCTGCTGTATAATAGAATATGAGCAAAGGAGGAAAATAATGGCGTTATATGAGATTACAACAAAACAAGAATTTGAAGAGAAGGTGCTAAAAAGCGACAAGCCAGTGCTGGTTGATTTTTGGGCGCCGTGGTGTCCGCCGTGTCGAGCGATGGCGCCAATTTTACATCAAATTGCTGAAGAAACCGAGTTTGATGTCGTCAAAGTTGACACTGAAGCCAGCCAAGAGAACGCGCAGTTGGCTATGGACTATCGTGTTCAAGGTATTCCGAATATGAAGGTTTTTGTTGGCGGTGAAATTGTTGAGGAGCTGATTGGCATGAAACCGAAGCAAACGCTGATCGATGCTTTAGAGAAAGCCGCAAAGTAGAAATTAAGTTAAAAGGAGGATTTTTATGAAGGGTTTTAATGGAAATATTGAAGAATTGACGGTGCAGAATAATAATTTTCGTCAGGTGCTTTATACGGCGAAGCACTGTCAATTGGTATTGATGAGTCTGCCAGTTGGCGGTGAAATTGGCTCAGAGGTTCATGAGGAGAATGATCAATTCTTCCGATTTGAGGCAGGTCAGGGTAAGGTTTTGATTGATGGCAATGAGTATGCTGTGTCTGACGGCAGTGCTATTATCGTGCCAGCAGGTGCTGAGCACAATGTGATAAATATTGGCGAAGAGCCACTTAAGCTCTACACGATTTATAGTCCAGCACATCACAAAGATGGCATTGTTCGGGCGACACGCGAAGAAGCGGAAGTCAACGAAGAAGATTTTGATGGTGTGACGACAGAATAGTTATTAACTCGGATTACAAACGAAAGTATATTACATTGCAGGCTAAACCGCTTTTATATGATCAGATTGTAGCCGATCCAATGAATGATGATTTTGCTAATAGAGGTTGGTTGCCTGTGTATTCTGCTTCGTCAAGTTCGCGAATTGTACTGGTTGGGCAGGCGCCAGGCCGAATTGCCCAGCAGACGCTAAAGCCGTGGAATGATGCGAGTGGTCGCTTGCTTCGGCGATGGCTGAACGTAACGGACGAGCAGTTTTACAATCCTGAACTCTTTGCGTTGATGCCGATAGATTTTTATTATCCAGGCAGGGGAGCGCACGGTGATTTGCCGCCGCGCTTGGACTTTGCTAGGAAATGGCACCCGTGCTTATTGACGCAGATGCCGAATGTGCGATTGACAATTTTGGTTGGTTCGTATGCGCAAAAATATTATCTTGATCGCCGCGCCAATCAGAAATTGACAGCAACTGTGGCGGACTTTAATGCGTTTTTGCCAGATTATTTTCCATTGGTTCATCCATCACCGCTCAATATTGGCTGGCGCAAACGTAATCCCTGGTTTGAATCGGATGTCATTCCAGTTCTACAAACGATAGTTAAGGAGGTGCTGTCATGACAGTTTATAAAATTAAACGAATTTACGAATCGCCAGAATCGGACGATGGCTACCGCGTGCTAGTTGACCGATTATGGCCGCGCGGTATAAGTAAAGAACGAGCGGCGCTAGACGATTGGGCTAAAGATATCGCACCGACTAACGAGTTGCGCCAATGGTTCGGTCATGATCCGGAAAAATTTGTAGGGTTTATGTCGCGTTATACCGAAGAGCTGGATGCTAGTTCTGTAGCCGCCACTCTTAAACAACAATGGCAAAAACATCCAGTTGTTACGCTGTTATACAGTGCTAAAGATATCGAGCATAATCAGGCGGTAGTGCTGCAGCAGTGGTTAGAGCGGTGATTCGTGCCGCACACTACGTAGTGCTATAATGGTTACGTAAGGAGGTATAATATGCTACTAACATTTTCTCGCGGGCGGGCGAAAATTACGGTGTTGATGACACTGAAGTTGGCAATACGGAGGTAATTGCTGGTTATATCAAGGATTATTTCGGCGATAAAATCGACGTTTTCAAGCTGGAGCCGGTGAATCCGTATCCGGATAATTATCAAGAATGTACTGAAGTTGCCAAGCGTGAAAAAGCCGAAAACGCGCGGCCAGCATTCCAGGGCAAGGTAGATTTGTCTGCTCATGATACTATTTTCTTGGGCTATCCGATTTGGTGGGGCGAGCCGCCGATGATCATCAATACTTTTTTAGAAAAGTATGACTTTGTCGGCAAAACAATCATTCCGTTCAATACCCACGCCGGTTCTGGCGCAGCTGGCAGAGCGTTTTGCTAGCGAGTGCAGCGAGCCAGTGGATTTGCAAGAAGTGCTGTTGACGGCTTGGCTGCATGACGTTAATGATTACAAATTGGTCGGCAAGGCGCAGACAGAGAAATTAACGAACGCAGTAAATATTATGACGCAGGCAAAAGGGTTTGACGGACTAAGCCAGGCGGTGCTGGAAAACAGTGCAGCGATTGGTTATAGTAAACGGCTGAACGGCAGGCAACCGTAGCGGCTGGCGGGTCAAATTGTGTCTGACGCCGACATGTGTGACGCTATTGGTGTAGTTGGGATTGAGCGGGCGCTGGTTTATGTTTGCCATCATGGTGAGCGGATTTTTGATCCCGCGGTTTGGCCAAATGTTAATCTGGCAGCGCATGAGTATAATGCTGACGGCAATACACATGATACCGACGGCTTCATCAATCATTTCTTTGAAAAGCTGCTGAAACTAAAAGGCTTGATGCTGACGCTACCAGGACGAGCAGAAGCAGAAAACCGCCAGCAAATTATGGTTGATTTCTTACACCATTATTTCCGCGAGAAGAATGTGCCGGAGTGGAGCGAGTTTCTGGAAGAATACTTGCATAAATATGATTTTTAGACTGTAATATATCTAGTGAATCAATCATTGAAAGCCAAGCTCAAAACTCTACCACGCACCCCGGGCGTTTATTTTCATAAGTCAGCCAGTGGCGAGATTATTTATGTGGGCAAGGCGGCGGTGCTGAAAAACCGCGTGCGTCAGTATTTTCAAGATTCGCGTGGGCGGGACAATAAAACCATGGCGTTGGTGGCGGAAATCGCTGATACGGATTGGATTGAGACTGAAAGCGAAGTTGATGCCTTGTTTCTGGAAAGAGAGATGGTCAAGCGTTATATGCCGCGCTACAACGTACTGCTACGCGATGATAAATCGCAGATGTACGTGCGAATCGACATGAAAAGCGAGTGGCCGACCGTCAGCTTTACGCGCAATCCAGCTGATGACGGCGCAGAATATATCGGCCCGTTTTATAATGGCTTTGCTTTGAAAAAAGCTTTGCGATATCTGCGGCGAGTGTTCCCCTATTTGACCAGGCAGCGTCGTCCGGGGCAGTCGAAGTTGGATGAAGATTTAGGTTTGAGTCCACGACTAAGCGATGGGTCAGCTGTCTATAAAGCTAATCTACGCAAGCTCATCAGCTATATCAAGGGCAATCGTAAAGCCATCGCCGCCGAGCTGGAACGCGATATGAAAACGGCGGCTGGGCTGCATGATTTTGAGCGGGCGGCGGATCTTCGCAATAAGCTACGCGCCATGCGGGAGTTGCAGCGGCGAGTTTGTTTCGGCGACAAAGAATTCTTGGATATTTCTAAAGACAAGGCGTTGGCTGATTTGGCAAAATTGTTGGGCCTAAAAGATATCCCAGCGCGCATCGAGGGTTATGACATTTCGCATATGAGTGGGCGGCAGGTTGTCTCTAGTATGGTGGTGTTTACCAATGGCGTTAGCGACCGGGCGGAGTACCGCAAGTTCAAAGTCAGTGAGAAAAATGATGATACCGGCAATATCTATCAGACAATTTTTCGCCGGTTGAGCGAGCGTCATTTGAAAAGCTGGGGTCGTCCTGACCTACTGCTGATTGACGGCGGCAAAGGTCAGCTAGCAGCAGCCATCAAAGCGCGTGACGAGCGTGGTGTCGCCGTGCCGATCATCAGCATCGCCAAGCGCGAGGAAGAATTATTAGTGCACAAGACTAATTCGCAGATTGATACCACGTTTATTGAGCAGGCTCAGTTGCAGCCGCGGGCAGGCATTGCTATTCAGGAAGATGGTGATGTTTATGTGGTGAATTTACACCCGAGTCAGCGTAACGCCGGCTCGCACTCAAAAAACTTACGAGCTAGCATGGAGCAAACTCGCAACGAACGCCCGACGGCGGACGAGAATACCCTTGCGGCAACCGACATCGTCAAACTGTTTCAGCGCATCCGCGACGAGTCGCATCGTTTTGCGGTGAGTTATCACACGGCGCTGAAGCGTCAGCAACAAACGAAAAATCAGCTGGAGGAAATTCCTGGCATTGGGCCAAAAACTCGCGCTAAATTGCTGAAAAAATTTGGTAGCTTCCGTAATGTTGTCAGTGCCACAGAAGATGACCTAGCGTCGGTGATTGGCCAGTCGCGTGCTCAAATCGTCCACAAATATATTACGGCACAGCGTACCAATAACTAAAACGCTTGTGCTATACTAACAATATGAAACGCGGTTTTACTATCATAGAACTTATTATTATGATTACGGTTATGGCAATTTTGACCACCATTGGTATTATTAGTTACGGTAACTGGCGCCAAAAGTCGTTACGTGATGCCATTACGGCTGACCTCAAAAGTGCAGCGCAGGCTATGGAGCAATACCGCAATTTTCACAATGCCTATCCAACACTACCCGCTGGCGCATCAATACCAAATTATAACGGCGGCCCTGTTCATGTGTATATTCAGGGCGCTGACGGTAAAGAATTTTGTATTGAAGCAACGCGTGGCTCTCAGAAAATGCACATCACCAGCAAGAGTTCGAATGTGAGTGATGGCGGCTGTTCGTGACGTCTAGCTATTGTGAAAATGCGAGCAGATTATTATAATAAGTAGCAGTGTGATGAAACGGCAATTTTTTGTATTTTTATTCAGATGGGCTATGAACTCATTTGGCATCTGGATATCGTTGCGACTTTTAGGCACCATGTCGGATGGTGGCTTGTTGACGTTTCTGTTGGCTGGTTTGATATTTTCCGTCATCAACAGTATGCTCAAACCGATCATTATCATCTTGTCGCTGCCAGCAATTCTGTTGACCCTTGGTCTATTTACATTGATTATCAATGGTCTCATGGTCTACCTCGCTATTGTGCTGGCTCCAAA
>CAUQMR010000005.1:0-45477 GCA_963519285.1 uncultured Candidatus Saccharibacteria bacterium | reverse complement strand
GTATATAGGATAGTCTGGCAGTACTTCATGAAGTTGCTCTATGACATCGGAATATTCGTCGTCATCAATAGATGAATTGGAGCTAATTTTATCAACCGCCTTAAGCAAAGGTTCCTTCATCTCGTCGGGCATAGTGTCAGTCCAGTCTGATATATTTATACCAGAGCGCTGATTCATACGCTCTTTTTTTACTTTCTTTCGTTTCGCGCTCCAATCCTTCACTAGATATCGCATGATTTTCTGAAGGTATGCTTGCAGGTCTTTTGTTTCCTGTAAATCCCAGCTTAGAGATTGCCTATCCGTCGAAATTAAATCGTCATCCATTTCATCCAAAAAGTCAGCATCTATCCATCCTGATAGATATGTAAATGTGTGACCGGCCTCTGGTACTCCAAAAAATCCAGCAGCGTTTACTAATCGTCCGTTAGAGTACAACGAAATACCCCTTAAATCAGGCTTTATCGGTTTTTCAGATGATACTATTAGTCCTTTAAGGTCAACTTTATGTTTATAATCGTCATCTAGTACACGAACTATATCCTCAACTCTCCAGCTAAACTGTTGATTGATATTATCATATAGCATCTCCCTGGTTAATAATAAGGGCTCTGAGCTATTTCTAACTATACTTACATTGAAGTCGTTTGAGAAGCAATTAAATAGTTTTGACAATGATACAGCAATATCATTCTCGTTAAAGTCAGAAACTCTAGTTAAGCGAGATAATACTATGGTCGTGCCATGCTCTTCGGGATTTTTCTTTTTAATAATTTCAAACGGCGGGTTATATTGACCTGAAGTTTCGTTCAGAATATCATCCCAATCTAAGTTGAATACTGTTTTGTTATCGTCTCCGCGCCTGGTGGTTTCGATTTGTATATTTTTACCTATACCGAACAAGGCCAACTTCCCAACACCCTTCCTGCCTGTAATTCGTCTATTTTTTGAGTTAAGGCGAGTGGCATCATAATCTCTTCGTTTGCGACCAATAATTAGAAAATTTTCCTGGACTTCTTCGTATGACATTCCGTCGCCATTATCAATTACAGTAATGGTCTTATTCAAGGGGTCTGAATCTGACAAGTGGATGCTCACGTTAGTGGACGCTGCGTCGTAAGCATTCGCCACAAGCTCAGCTAGCGCGTGGGGTAGTTGAGAGTACATCTTAATACCTAGGTGTTCTATAGTATGGGGATCAAACCTTAAGACAAGACTACTGTCTTCCATTTTTTATGTTCTCCAAATGCTTATTGATAGACATGCCAATAATCTTCCCTAAATCAACTGGTACAGCATTACCTATATGCCTACTGATTGTGCCGATTGAAACATTGTTAACATCTTCGAAAAATTTATAATCTCTTGGAAAGGTCTGAAGCAGCGCACCCTCTCTGAGAGATATCGCTCTATCTTGTTCAGGGTGACCGTAGCGACCAGTGCCGAATGAGTAAAATTGCGTGGTAACGGTCGGCGAAGGCTTATCCCACTCCATACGACCATACACACTGCCAAATGACTTACCGGACGGCTTTTTGTAGCACTCTGGCAACAGAGATTCATCCCAATCTCGCCACGTGCCGCCTGGTTTTGATTGCTTGATTCTCTTAAGATTTATTTCGGTTAATCCAGCACTTCTATGAAGAGGGTCGCTTTCGTCAATTTGTCCTTGAGATATCACGGGCAGCCCTGACAATACGTCTCTGACCGTAAGTTTTTTCTCTATAGAGGTTTCTGGGATTAGCTGAATTTCGCCGTGTTTTGATGCCAATAGAACAAGCCGACGACGCTTTTGCGGCAGTCCGTATTTGCTACAGTCAACTATTTTGTAGCTCGTATGATAGCCTAATTCGTCTAGATTCTTCAGAAAATCTTCAAATATGTCGTACTTGTGAAGTTCTGGAACGTTTTCCATAGATACAATATCTGGCTTTATATCCTCAATATACTGAGCAAATGATCTCAGTAGATTCCAGCGTACGTCTGTCTTGGTATCTATACTTTTGCGGTATTTGTTGGCGTGACGCGAAAATCTCTGACAAGGCGCGCAGCCGACCAAGACCTTTATATCAGCCTTTCCGAACACACTATCCACATCTGAACTTGGCAATTTAGACACATCCGCTTCAATAAATTTTGTATGATTGTTCTCTTCATAGGCGTATCGGCACGTTGCGTCATTATCTATACCGGCAACGACATCCAAGCCAGCCTTTTTTAGTCCGCAAGTCAGCCCACCTACGCCGCAAAATAGGTCTACGACGGCAACGTTATTATTCATGTTTACAGTATAGCAATATATACTGCTTGTGCCTAGCTAAAGTCTCAGATTTCATCTATCATCGGCTCCGCTTTAGCCTGTGACTTTTCCTTCGTTCGCTTGTTAGTTTTAGTAATTTTTCTTGATGAAGTCCTGCCAGAATTTTTTCGCTCAGAAACCTTTTCTCGCTTCCTGGCAAACTTCTTTCGTGAATGTTTAACAATTTCATCTCGTACCGTCTCATTACCTTCGGTTTCTAGCAGCAAAGTTTGCCCAGACAGCGGCTCTTGCGCGTGCACCGCCGCCAGTCGAGCGTAGTAATTATATACTGGCAGGTTGCTGATCTCGCACGGCTCAATGTATGGACTAAACATCGGCAGCAAGCGCTGTTCATCCTGCGGGTTTCCAGTTCGGAAGCAGATAATCGTGCCGACATTTGCCAAAATTATATTCACCGTTTGCTGGTCGCTTTGCTGCGAAGTGGACTGCTCAGCCATAATCATAAAGACGTGATATTTGCGGCTCTCAGACAGCATTTGCACAAATGATGTCGTGGCGAAATTCTGAAACTCATCGACATACAAATAGAACGTCCGCCGCTCCGCCTGTTTGATACGGGCGCGGCGGAGACTTGCGAGCTGAAGCTTCGCAAGTACGGTGATTCCAAATAGCTCAGATGTATCTTCGCCAAGCAAGCCTTTGGACAAATTACAAATCAGTATTTTCCCCGAGTTGATAATATCATCAAAATCAATCGTTGATTTTGGTTGCTCGAGAATTTGCCGAGCTGACGCTGAAAACAAAAACCGCCCAATTTTCGCTGTAATTCCTGCTGACATTTTTACTTTCTGCATATCGCCAGCTTTGCCAAACTCGTTCTTCCAGAAGTTTATCAAGTTTGTGTCGTCAAGATTTTTAACGACACTGCGGCGATATTTTGGGTCGTTTAGCAAATCAAACACGGTGAAAAGAGTGGGACTTTCCTGCGTGAGTGCGGTTTGAATAGTGTTACGCAAAATGTACTCGATACGATGTCCGCCCGAGCCCTCGTCGCTAAAAATCTTTCGAAAAATCGACACGACTGATTCGGTGATAAGATCTTTTTCACGCATCAGTTCGCTGACATCTAGCCCGGACGTTAGCTCCAATAAATTTAATCCAATCGGGTAATCTAAATCATCAGGATTGAAATAAATTACATCGCCAAGACGCCTCGGCGGAACGTGCTGCAAAATCGTCTCCGCCATATCACCATGCGGGTCAATTACAGCCACGCCCTTACCGCTACAAATATCCTGCACGATTTGATATTGCAGCATCGTAGTTTTGCCGCTGCCTGTACCGCCGATAATGTACTGGTGGCGCTCGCGCTCAGTCTCCGTCAAGCCAATCGGCGTCGTCGTA
The DNA here is from genome assembly GCA_963519285.1 of uncultured Candidatus Saccharibacteria bacterium. Lineage (GTDB taxonomy): Bacteria > Patescibacteriota > Saccharimonadia > Saccharimonadales > Saccharimonadaceae > Nanosynbacter. The sequence continues at coordinate 41,816 of CAUQMR010000005.1, read as the reverse complement.
TTGTGATGGTGATTTTCGCCAATAACCACATCAAACTTTTCCGATTGCTTGAGTGAAATCGGCGCTGGTAGGGTGCGACTTAGTGAAGTTATCAAATTATCGGTTTTGCTATGATAGCTTGAAGGAAAATGAAATAAACTGGCAAGCTCGCTTGAAGCGAGGATTATGGAGTTGTTTTTATGTAGCGACGGCAGGCGTTTTGTAGCTGCGCGAGTTAGCAAGTTGTTCAAAATCGGTAGACGATATTTCGCCTTGAGTGATTGGTATGGCGGCGTACTAAAACCGTCCAGCGCGGACTTAAGCGCGGCGATATGCCTCTTTGACTCTGGGCTATTTACTGTGACACGGAGGTTGATGCGAAATAGCGGACGAGTCACTTTTTGATGCATGGTTTCCATTAGTTCTAATTCAAAAGCGCTGAGCATGCGCGCCGGACGGTCGTCTCGCGGTAGTCTAGCTTGTTGCCGTGAGGGTGTAGTTTTTGAATTGTAATAATTACGATGGCTAGTCGTCAGGCTGGTATGAACTTCGCTAACGATGTCGGTTGTGCCAGAAGAAATTTTACCAAAGAAGCTAACTAGCTTGCCGAGAATTGATAGATTTTTACCGCTAACATATTGCAAAATATTTTCATTGCCGAGAATTTTATGCGACAAAATCTCTGCTTCGCGTAAGCGTGTCGGCGTTACTATAAGTTGCAGAATAATTTCCTCGTCATCGTTTAGTCTAGTCATCGCACCAATCACATAACTAAGCGGATCGCGCTGTTCCAGCGCCGAGTTTGTAGCTAGCGGCAAAACATAATGCCCAGTTTCTCGAAATTCAATAACTTGGTAATTATCACCATTCTCCCGCTCAACCGTGCGAACTTTTGAGTCAGATATGTACGATGTAATCGCTTTTTGAATATTTGCGGCGTGACGTCGTTCGACTTGCACCAAATACCGCACTCCGTGCTTTTTAGTTGATGTAATTTCAAAACTCATAACTGGCGACCGACCAAGCAACTTTTCTTTGAGTGAGCGCGCCGCTCTATGTCCATGAATCACCGAAAATAATTGCTCAGTTGCTTCGGGCGTTTTGGCGACTGTGGCGGGTGGTGTGATTTCTAGCCAAACCATTTCTCGCGTTCGTAAATATCGACGATTCAAAACAAAACGAATCGCCAGCCATAAAATGGCCGTGCTAATCGCAAGTATAATTATGCCTAAAACTATCGGCCCAAGCCGTAAGGCGGTGGCGAGGTAATCGGCTGTGGATTCCACGGCTGTGCTCCTGGTTTATTATGAATAAATTTATACGATTTGGCGGCCTCTTTAGAAAAAGTGCGCTGCGACACTATGCTCAAACCACGTGCGTTCATTTCAGAAATTTTCCAATCGCCGTTGATTTGATTAACTTCTATCACATACGCAACATGACCATAAGGACCTTCATCGGTCTGGAAAACTGCGCCAGCCGCTGGCGTATCGTTGACGATGTAGCCGTCACGCTTGGCGTTGTCATCCCAGGTATTAGCGTTGCCCCAAGTGTTCGGAATCGGACTGTTTGCCCACCGGCGCATCGCATACGCCCACCAAGTGCAGTTGCCCCAAGCGTAGGTATTCCCGGGTATCACGCCTCCGTTATAAAAACCACGTTCTTCCGCCGCTTTGGCACTCGGCGCGTTTGCTAAAAAGCTCATTGCCGGCAAGCCAAGCGATGAAATGGCTAAAATCGGAAACATCAAAATAAGCAACAAAGTGACAATGATTATGGCCAGAATTTTCTTTATGCTGAAACCAAAATTCGTAAACAAAACTGTCACGCCATTCATGATGAATATAGCTCCGCGGGGTTGGTAGTGATGAGCGGGTGTTCTTTTTCAGCTGCCACAACTTTAACGGCGACGTGGTTTTGGTCGGCGATAAGCAAAGCATCACCTCGCTCGCAAGTAAGTAGAAACCTTTGCTCATATTCACTGAGATTAAATTCGCTAACCACGCCTTTGATAGTCGTTGTGTCTTGACGCATTAAAATTCGCAGCGCACTTTGCGAAGCGATGGCACGGCCATATTCACTTTTGAGAAAGTCGTTGGCCTGCTGTGATATAATCGACACACCGAGGTAATATTTACGAGCTCGACGCACCAGCCCCGCCACGAATCGCGCCGACTCCTCGTGCTGTAACAAAATCCAGCCTTCGTCAATAATCAGCAGCCGTTTTTCCGGCTTAGCCATGACTTGATTTTTCACAAAATTAGAGATAATCAGCATCATAATTTGGCGCAAATTTTCTGGTAAATCTTTGATGTCGAAAATGACCAAGCGGTTGTCTAATTTAACATTAGTTTGCGCATTGAATACATCTGCCAGCGAGCCGGAAATATATTTTTCTAACTTTTCGCACAACTTTAGCTGACCCAATTTTCGAAGTTCCGCGTATAAATCTTCTAAAAGTGGCGGCTTGGTTTTTGACTTTTTGTATATTTTCAAAACTGCTTTGTCGATGGCGGCTTTTTCGCGCGCCGTTAGACTTTCAGCCATCAAACCGAGCACATCAATTAAGTCCTGTGTATGCTCAGACAAATCACTAATTTCGTGAACAGTCGTCGCTAGGTCAAAAGGGTTAATTTTCTGCTTACTCTTGGCTGATAATTTTATATACGTGCCTTTTACTGATTCGGCGAGGCGCTTGTATTCACGCTCTGGGTCGATGACGATGACACGCGTGCCTTGCATGAGTTGGCGTAAAATCTCGACTTTGATGGTGTAACTTTTTCCAGCACCCGACTGCGCAAATATGATTGAGTTAGCATTGTGTAAACTAAACCTGTCCAAAATAACCAGCGAGTTGTTTGATTTGTTGACACCATAAAGAATACCCGATTCCTGCACCAATTCTGATGACATAAACGGAAAAGTCAGAGCGGCGCTGGAACTATCAAGGTTGCGCTTTTGCGCCAATTGGTCTTCGCCGCGTGGCAAAATTGATTGCAGCGCCTCTAACTGCTGATAGCGCGCTACTTTTGAGTAAAACAACCGCGCCGACAGATTAGCTTCAAGCAACTTGGTGGTTTTATCAAGCTCTTCTTTGGTCTCAGAACGAATGCAAATATAGATCGCCATTTGGAATAATTTTTCCTGACCGCGCTGAATTTTATCGCGCAAATCAATCGCCGACTCAAGCGGGTCGGTAATTTCCGAGCCAACGATTCGTCCCTCGCGCATCATCGCCCGGCGTGTGGATTCAAGCTCGGTAATTTTACGATTTAGTTTTGGCAGTGCCGCTCGGGCGTCTACTTCATGCAGATGATAACTAATGTCGATGTCGTGATTAAAATGAATCAAGCTATCCATCCAGTCCGAACTCGCTACGAACGGATATCCAGAAATAAACAACGTGCGCATGTACACACCGTCGATGCAAAGATAATCAACGTTTTCTTCCAGCCCAGCGTAGGATAAAATATCCAGCGCGTCTTGTTCGCCAAACGTGATATTGAGCTCTCTTTGCTGCTCTTCGCGCTGACGGTCGCAGCGGCGTTTCAGTGCACTGATTGCATCACTGATTCTTTTGATAAATATCGGTGTGCGTGATTTTCTAATCATTCAATTTCGCTCCCGTCTCGCATGAGCGCGGTGTGAATTGTCTGCAAAGCGCGTTCAGTTAGCGGCTGAATTTTTGCTTGCGCTGGGCTGTAAAAACTGTAGAATAAATCAAGCACTTCGAGGCTACCTAACTGGTCAGCGCGCATACCGAGCCGCGCCATACCTTTGGCGATAATATCGATGCGGAGTTTGAGTTGTTCGCGAATTAAATCAAAATCAGCTTTGTTGTCAGTCGGTCGAAAAGGAATGATGATATAAAAATGCCGCGTCAAAATCTTGTTGTCGGTGATGAGCAAACGAATAAATTCATCGTAATTTTTCAGTTGAGTTTTATAGACAGGAATCGTCTCGCTCTGCAGTCGATGACTCAAATCTTCCAAATATCCGTCCATATCAATTTCGCGCGTACGTACTAAAATTTGAATCGGCCAACCAATTGAATTGAGAAAACTTTCGTAGGTATCAATGATTGCGTCTTGCTCATCCTCGCTACGCAGCTCAAAATTCAGCGCCGAAACGAACAAAATTGCCCGATAATTATTCTGCGGCAATAATAAAATTCCGTCGCGCACACCCTTTAGCGCAATCTGCCGCCTGGCGCTAGATTTAGCGTTTGACTTTCGTAAACCGAACATGCAAACCCCTTATCAGTTTCAAAACGAACATCAGCGGTTGGGTCGTCTATAATTTGGCGGGTTTTGATGGTTGATGCGTCATCCAATTTTTCTAGCTTTTGTGGCTTTTTGGTTGGTTGATTTGTGACTTCTTCGTCTTCAGGTGGAGCACTTTTATATTCATCACGAAACGCAGTAGTGTTTTTATTGAATAGATAATATTTTGGTCGCAAATTGTAACGCAGTACCGTCACCAGCCAAAGCGCAATGATTTTACCCCTAACACGAACCGATAAAACTCCACAAATCATCAAACTTAACGCCATCAAAACGTATTTATAAAGCGCGCCGTTCATAACCGGCGGCAGCAGCGCGAAAACTCCCGCGCTAAAGAAAACAGGAATCATCAAGAGCACGATTTGTGAAAAACCGAGCTTGCCGATAATCCGATCTTCTACGGTGGTAACCTGCGCGGGAACGACTGTCGTTTTCATGATTTTTTACCTCGCTGTTTAGTCGATTTTATTTTCGATCCGACACGGTAAGTTGTGCCGGTTTTGAGTGGCTTTGACTCGGGCATATTAACAACGGTTGGATTATTTTTGCTGCGCGGATTTACGGCGTAGGTGATTTCCGCGTCGCCTTTTTTGTTTAGATAACTCACTTTCATCGGCGACTTTGTTTGACGCGCCACCGTTTCGAGAGTCGAGTGAACCCGGGCTTTTTTGGCGGCGTGAGTAGTATTCCTAACGCGCTGGGTAGTTTTGTGTACCACTTTCGAGCCAGTGCCCGTCATGTAGCTGACGCCGTTCATAAACTGACCACCCAATTTCTTTAGATTACGCGCGCCCATGCTAACGAAACTAAATTGCATCATCACGCCTTGAACTTTTAATAAAGTCAGAATAGTTGCTATGCCTGCTACCATCGCCATCAAGGTATCGGGCAGAGCATTGTTGCCGCCAGTGGTCGCCATGCCAGAAAATAGTGAAGATGCTAGTTGCAAAATAACCACATGAACAAACAAAACGAAAATTGTTGACAGGAACGTCTTCATCGAAGTTTCGGCAAAATCACGAAACCCCGGCATCAGCCACAGCATACTCACTAGCGGCGATAAGACAGTGCCGATGAATAAAGTAATTAAACGCATAACATAATACACCAATAATATGACCGAGCAAATCAAAAACACCACCATGATCAGCAGTGCCGCCACACCCTGACCAGACGTTTTTTCGACAACTTTGATGAGCGTACTCCAAACGGTCGATGCACCCGAAACTTGATTGACGGCTGAGATGAGGACATTAGACAAACTAATGATGCCGTCAATCAAAAATATTGAAGTGTTCATTAGTAAAAATATCAGTGCTATGCGTGGCAGCAAGTGCTTAACTTCAACTTCATCAAAGCCAAAACTTGACGCGCTCATGACTTGAAATCCAACTAACGCCGCGATTAAAATCAGCAGCACATCAGCGATGCCAACCATCGCCAGCCATAGATTAAACACGGTTTTATTACTCGCCATCAGCGGCGTTGATTTGGTGAAAAATTCTAACGCGCTCAGAAATGGCGAGGCTATGGCGTTGATGATTGATGACAATAGCCCCGTCACGGCTTTGATGATCATTTCGATCAAGCCGTTATTTTCTGATTTGGGTGTGACTGCCTGTAGGTTCGGTAGGTTTGCGTCATTTGGATTTTGCACCGCTTGATACGAACCATTAAGGATAGAAACTATTGTCACGGCAGCCAGTACGATGACCAGCCCGATCACCGCTTTCTTGGCGATACTTTTAGCGTGCTCCATGCGGTCTGGTTTGCCGCTGCTGGTTATGTAAATATAGCCAGCATGCGCCAAAAAGAAAGCGCAAGCCAGCGACGCGATGCCCGATAAGATTTTGGCTGTCGGCAAAACATAGTCGCGCACGGTTTTTATGGCGCCAGCCGTATCGGCAAATAACACTAAATTACTAGTGAAAATATCGACAAAGTCGAACATGGACGGGTTATCCTCCGAAAGCTTGTCGCGCTAAGGTCGTTACGATGTTCGCCAATACAAACGCCGCGATGACAATAGCCAAACCAATAGCCGACCACGTGATAGTGCGCTTTGCTTTGTCGAGCTGCTCAGGATTTCCCGAGCTAGTGATATATGTAAAACCGCCAGCAACAAAAAATCCGGTTGCGACTAAACCCGCAAGTCCAGCAACCACCTGTATAATACTTCTGATAAAGTTCTCTACATTACTCACTCCTGCTGGAGCGGCTGACACTACGCTTGTAAACACAAACGGTAGACCAACTGTGATAATTGTCGCCGCCACGTAATAGATTCTCTTTGGCATCTCTAACTCCCTCCTTCAGAGATTAAACTCCTTGTTTGTCTCTGTTATTTTTAAGGTAGCAGCTGAAGACTCAGTTGACAAGACGGCACTTTTAGGTATTTTAGTATACTTTAGTTTGTTAGTTACTTATAAGTATGTAGGCAGACACGCCGCTTTACTTTAGCATACCGTCCGATTATACTGAAGTCATGGACAAGCTACAGTCTGAAAAGATTGTACTAGCTTCGCCACTTTCCTTCATTGGCTCGGCGAAGCGTATTTGGCGCATAACCGAAACCGGTGGGATATTAAAAGTTATAGCAATTCCTGCTGCAATCGTCATTATTATGTTCACCTGGGTAATTATTTCTATTTGGTATGTCATTATTTATATTGTTTTTGGGATTTTATTCATTCCGTACAGACTGCTCCGTCGCAGCGGTCGTAAGCAAAAACAAGAAAAACTACGGCATCGCGAAATCATTGATGCAGTCACAAGAAATCGCAATCTATAAACCAGTTTCTATACGACAGTCTTTTCTGTCGTATTCTTTTTGATACTTGCGCACTTTTTCATAGTGAGAATCGCACCATACCGAAATATGGTTGGCTAGTTCAAGCAAGTCAAGCCCCAAGTCTGTTAATTGATATTCAACTCGTGGCGGGATTGTTGGATAGAAAAAGCGCCGGACGATGCCGGCGCGCTCAAGGACTCTTAGATGCTCAGTTAAAACCTTTTGAGTAACCTCTGGCAGAGAGCGGTGTAGTTCAGAATATCGTTTTGTATTACAACCAAGAGACTGAACGATTGAAAAAGTCCATTTGCGAAATATAATGCTTAGTAATATATTGGACTCACACCTATCCATATGATAATCCTTCCAGCGGTTAGCTCTCTGGAGCATAGGATGGCAAAATCTTCACCACCAGAGATAGTCTTTATTAAAGTAAATCCCCTGAGATTACCTCCGGAGACAAAACGAAACGGCCATCACCTAATAATATTATAAAGTTACGGTAGCTATACTGCAAATATAATCCCAATAGCATAGATTCATCGGCAGGAAAAGTGAGCCAGTTTATAGACTTGGCTCAGGTCTTTTCGGCTACCCGATCCTACAGGTCTTGATGTAGCCGACGTCGGCGCACGTGATGGTCGCTCCGCCCTGCAGATTGCTCCAGTTGGAGCCAATCGACTGAGCCCAGTTCTGCGGCGTTCCGCCGCAGCCGACATTCACGCGCCAGCGCTTCCCCTGGGTGTTGTAGGAGTAGTAGTTGGTGTTGCCACTCCCACTGCGGTACGCCCAGCCGTCCCGCCCACCGTCGACGTCCACCCAGACGCCAACGACGTTACTGGTGGCGCATGCCACGTAGCCGCTCGCAGCGTGAGCCGGAGTGGCAGTTGCGAATGCACCGACAGCTGCGAGGACAGTCACCGCGAAAACCGCGGACAGCCTCTTGATAGTGGACATATTTGTCCCTTTCTGTGGTTGCTGTAGTCACGAAGCGGGATTGCTCCACGACCAACAGTAGTTTACCATGTAAAGCACGTCAAGTCTAGCGTTAGATGAACATAAGATAGAGCTATCAAAACTCTCGCATATCTCGAATCGGGCTGCGGCGCACGTTGCGGATGAGTGGTGGCATGACGCTGAAAAGACCAGTCAAAACACATGCACTCAGGATAAGAACTATTTGTTGCGTATCCACGCCTATAAGTTGTATTTTGTTATTTGAATTAATCGCTCCGAAACCATATTGCGCTTGCGCCGTAAGCTGCGATGCAAGCTGGCCATCTAGCAGATACGCACCAGCAAAACCGACAACGGCAGCAAATATCGCTACGAGTACAGATACAATTATTGCATATAGCAGATACACTAACATGATATCAATACGTTTAAAACCAATAGCACGAAATACTGCCGTCTCATGTCGGCCATCAACAATCGTGCGGCCAATGGTAATCCACATGATCAGTGCCGCCAGCGCCATAACAGCTACCATGATATACACCGACCATTGCTTAAGCATAGTTTGCACGTCATCCAAGGCAGCGCTATTGCTGAATGCCAGGCTAGCCTGGTACGGATGGCCAATTGGTTTACAAGAATTATCATACTGAACTGTGCAGCTTTGTTCGTCGATAAATCTCTGTGCATCGCTAGCATTTGCAAATTCAACGAACCGACGCTTATTGTCCTCGTTGCCCATGAGGTAAAGCGGATCGTATGTCAGCAGGTCAGCATAGTCAGCTTTATTAGGCAGTTGATCATAGAGCGTGCGCGGTATGACCTGCCCAATACCTTCTGTGCGCAATATCTCAGCAAGCATGTCGTTAGCGGTGCGAGCTTTCTCGCGCTGCTGTTCTTGCTCTGGGTTTAATACCTCGCTGCTGCCAGGCGACATACCAACTACTTTAAAAGTAATGAACTTACTGATGGCGGTTGTTTCTTTACCAAATTTTGCATCAAATAACTCTTGGTTTGCTGCTTGTTTTTTCTCCTCGGTCGTACGCTTGTCACTTGACACAGAAACATTTTCGCATGCCGTAGGGTCGGGCAACTCATATAGAAGGCTCGGCTTTTGATAATCCTTGCTATTTTGACCCGCCGCGATCTCTTTCTTTTGTTGCAAAGTTTGCTGTATCAATGACTGTGAAACGCTGTTCCGATAACACATCTTAAAACTCAAATCAGCTATATTGTCACGAATGTTTTTGAGGCGTTCAAACTTGTCCTCGGCGCTTGCATTTGCTGGTAGTTTTTCTAGCTTCAATAGCTGCTCAATGACGTTTTGCGGCAGAATGATCGGCAGGCTTGATCCATCAGGTTTCCAGCCGGCATTGTTGGGTAGTATAATGCCATCTGTGGTTTCGGGCGGCGCGATAGCAATACTCGAACTGTTGACAGGAGGATTTACATAATTAGCGTTTACTTCTGTTTCGTCTGAAGTATCATAGAAAGATTCTTTGCCGTCAGCGAGAGGTATCAACGCTGAGTCTTTTTTGATACTATAAGACTCTTCGGTAAAGGTTTTAATAGCACCATACTGCTTAGCCAATTGAGACAGTTTTGTATCGTCAAAAGCTGGCGTGGCGCTGTATTTTTCTTTTAGCAATAGTCTCGCGATACCGTTCGGATCATTGATGGATAGCTGTGTGATGCCATCAGCAGACTGTGAATACGGCGGCTGATCGTTGATGTGAGAATATTCCAGACCAAGCCGTTTTGATTCAGCGGTTTTTTGCGCAACCAGCGCTTCGTAGCGTTTTTTCGCCTCGGCAATAAGTTTAGGGTCGCGGATAGTCTTATAAAATCCATCGCTGTTTGCTGGCGCGTTGGTGACATTTACAATATAACGACTGGTTAATCCTTCTTTGCGAAATAAATCAACGCCTCGGAGTAAGCCGTTGGTGGTTAGTGAGGCGGTGATGAGAACACCAAACAATATGCTTGCCAACAATACAGTGACAAGCGTACGCATTTTACGAGCGCGTAGTTTTGTATAGGCCAACAATACAACATCAGTTAATTTGATCATACAGCCTCCCGTCCTTCAGGGTGATAGCGCGGTCGGCCTGTGCGGCAATTTCATTGTCATGCGTGGCAATGACAATCGTTGTGCCATATCGCTCCCGAATTTGCTGAAACAACCGAATAATATCATGGCTATTTGTAGAGTCTAGATTGCCAGTCGGCTCATCCGCTAGAATAATAGACGGTCTATTAAGTAAAGCCCTAGCGATGGCAGCACGTTGAATTTGCCCACCCGAAAGCTCACGCGGACGGTGATTTAGTCGGTCGTATAAACCAACTTGTCGGGCTAACTCTTCAATACGCTGTTTGCGTTCCGCACGCTTCATGCGCTGCGGCATTGAGGCAACCTCAATATTGCGGCGCAGCGTCAGAAAAGGCTGCAAATAAAACGACTGGAAAACAAATCCAATCGTTTGGTTACGAAACTTGGATAATCGACGGTCGCTCATGCTGCGGATTTTTTGCTTCTCTACAATAATCTCACCAGCTGTGGGCTTGTCTAATCCGCCGAGCAAATGCAACAAAGTACTTTTGCCGCTGCCGCTCGCACCGACGAGGGCGACAAACTCACCTTTATGTATCTCTACAGAAACGCCATCAACAGCCTTGATTTTTTGCTTGCCCACCTTGTATTCCTTGACTATGTCGGTAGCGTTGATAATAACCGGATTACTATCAAAGACCATAACCCTATTAGGTTGCACAACCATAGTATCTATATTGTTATCTTCCATAATAAAAATATCGTTAGCATTATTATAGCTGACAATCATTTATGCGGTCAATAGAGCCTTGTGCACACTAGCCTCTATGTCTCCTTGATGGTAGAATATGGGATATTATGGCAGTATATAGGTATCTTATCTCAAAAACTTTGTTCTTTATTTTTGGGGCTAGTACTGTAATCATTTTCTTCTTGCTATATACAAGGGGTTTATTAATATCGTTGGGTCTATTGAGGTCGCAATTACGATATATTGTGTAAACACAATCCTACTGGTGCCCGTAATAATACGGTATATCGTTGAGAGTTCACGCAAAACGGATTACGAAGAAAGAGTCGTATACTTGAGGCTTACTCCGAGAAAGAGCCCCAAACTGGCAACAGCACTGTAATTTCTGGAAGGACCACGAGATAGTCTTGACTCTCTCCGCACTTAGCTTTTTAGCGAACTGCGTTCATACTTGCCCCGCTCACTTAACATGCAATCCAAGGAGTGCAGTCAAGATGATCGGATGCAAGAATGAACGCCTTTTTCGTGAAGACTACCCATTTAGTTGATTACTTGTTATATTATTTTGCGAAGTCACATCATCTGCCGCGCACTGTTTGAAACAAACAGAACGCGCCATCTGCTGCACTTTTGACAAAATAAGACTTAGTCTTGAAAGCTACCTGGCAGCTTACGCACGACCATTACAAGGCGCGCATGGCTTGCCTGTAATCGTCGTGCGGCCGAATGAGCGCATCTGCCGACCATAAGTCAGCGTAATTCATCTAATGGGAAAAGGTTGTCTGCGCTATCAATATTTTCCCATATCCTGCCAGACTCTGTATCTAGCAATTGATCTACGGTCGCTGTATAAATAGAAATCTCATCTTCCATATCCAAGGAGCTGCGGATTGCGCGAGCAGAGCGCATCAAGTGCTTTTTAGCAGCTGGCTTTGCTGCCAAAAATAGCAGAAATGGAATCTGACTATCTGTAACCTCCCATTCGCCATCGCTAAAAAATTTCATGTATTGAGTGATCCGTTTCGCAATAACATTACGTGGTGTATCTTCAGAAATGAAGTCGAAGAAAAAACGCCTAGGACTTGTCTCACTTTCGCATCTTAGCGACAAGAAAGCATCAGGCTGAGTACTTGGGAAATAGCTATAGCGAGACATATCCCGACGCGTAAATACCCTTAGCGCTGGATATGTTTTCGCTAGCATGTTTGTATAGCCGTACACATCCAGCGTATGGTTGATAAATGATTGACTAATATTCTTATCACGGTAACTTGATCGTATTATTGCTTCTGTAATATAACTCCAGTCGTTAAGAGACTGGAGTATCCTAATACCTTTTGGTGTTAGATGGTATGCGGCCGGCAAGCCCCGGAGTCTCAGGCTTTTATCATACCTTTTTGCTACTAAACCATGCTTTATTAAGACGTTGAGCTTCTCGTAGATATTTGATCCAGCCTTTACTCCTAAGCCTTCTGCTATTAGCTGACGACTACCAAACCGATATTTATATAACAGCCCCAGTGTCTCAATTTGTCCTTGACGTAGTACCGATCTTTTATCTATTTTCATACCAATACCGCCCTCTTCGCTTATTCACGTATTTTCTATTATATTTATATAGAAAAGAAAGAAAAAATACAAATGACAACAGATAAAAATAGATAGTTTATACCGTATATCGGTATTCGGTATATTTTTGTAAAATAAATCAGCAAAAACTCTTGATAATTTGTAGTACAAGTAGTACAATTAAAGTAGGTTTATTAATAAAAACCGGCTCGTTAATAACTTGATGGGTAGTCATAAACTGGTATCCATTTTTTTTGAAGCATCATTGATTTTGTAGTATAATATGCTACATGAGTCAAGGACGAACTCAATTGCAAGTCGACACCTCAAAGGCTGTACGAAATCGCGCTAAAGCGGTAGCTTACGGTCAGGGTATCAGCCTAACAGAGCTTGTATTAAAGGCTCTGGCGGCTGTTGGCGACAAGGAATTGAAGGCGTTAATAGAAAAAGACTTGGAAGAGCGTGGCAGACGCGGACGACCGCAACAGCATACGACCAAGAATGACTAACTAGTGTTATTAGCAAGTCGTGACATGGAGGGTGTATGGCACGACCAAAAGGAAGTAAGAATAAAACAAAGAAGCCACTAGCGGAACAGTTTTCATTTACGACTGAGCAGCGAGTTAAACTCGTTGCTAATCTTGTGGTTGAGAAGATTTTGGAAGATGGAGCTTTTGCTCAAAAACTAATCACTATTTTGGAGGATAAGGAAAATGTCGCCAATAAGCCAACCGCAAATCGGACTGCTAGCAATACGCGTCTCATCGGATAAGCAGGGTCTTGACGGCGACTCTCCTGAGGCACAGCGCGAACAGGGAGAAGCTTATGCCAAAGCGCACAACATAGTCATTACAGAAACAATCATTCTGCTTGAGTCGGCCTCTCATGAGGCACAGCCAATGCAGAAAGTTATTGACACTTGCAAGGACAAAAGCAAAGGCATCCAAGTCGTTCTGATCAAATCAATCGACCGCTTTACTCGGGGCGGCGGCGATTATTATTCTCCATTAAAACAGCAGCTAACGAGGCTCGGTATTGCGCTTGAAGATATGTATGGCGTTATCGGCAAGCAGCAAATTAACACCCTTGAGCATACTGGTTTCAAGTATTATTGGAGTGAATTTAATCCAACGCAAAAATCTGAGTATCTTGAGGCCGAGCGCGCCAAGGATGAGATGCGCGACATTATGAGTCGGATGATTGGTGCGGAGATTCGTTACACGCAGCTCGGTTATTGGATGCGCCGTCCGCACTATGGTTTTCGTAGCGTAAAAGTAGACACAAAGAACGGCAAACGAACCATACTAAAGCCACACAAGGATGAGGCAAAGTTTGTCATTAAACTGTTTGAGATGCGCGCAGCTCACATTTACACTAATCAACAAATTGCCGACGAGTTAAATTCAATGGGCTTTCGTTCTCGTGTATCGGCTGTTCGCGATAAGTATGATCGAACAAAGATCAAAAAACAAATTGGTGGCAAAAAGATGACTGCTAAAATGATTGATCAATATGCTAGTAAGTTGATATACTGCGGTATTATCAAAGAAAAATGGACGCACGACAAGCCAGTTAAAGCGCAATTTGATGGTCTTGTTAGCGTTGAGTTGTTTAATGAGGCGAATCGCGGCCGAATATTTGTAGATATTGATAGTCGCGACAATATAACCATCAAGCGTAGAGCCGTGCCGGAGTATTTGAAAAATAAACAAATTTACAATCCAGAATATCCGTATAAACAGGTCGTTGCTTGTCCGAAGTGCGGCAAAACTCTTTCTGGCAGCGCTTCACGTGGCAAGATGGGCGCGTATTATCCGGCGTATCATTGTAGTCGCAACGGGCATTATTTTCGCGTACCCAAGCCCGAGTTCGACAAGACTCTTGAGGATTTTGTGCGGACTATTACTGTAAAACCAGAGTATGTTGATGACATTATCGCTGCTATTGCCGAGCTGTGGCGCGAACGCCAAGCAAAGCAGCTAGAAGCCAATCAGCAGCGCCTAGAGCACCGCCAGAGCCTGCAAAACCAAATTCGGGCGACCGTGGACAGAATGCGCGTTGTTACGAGCGAAACGGCACTTGCGTACCTAGAGGAAGACATTATTAGCGCCGAAAACGAATTAGCAAACCTAGACAAAGAAATCGCCAATCAGCCCAACCTACAAGCCGAATTTGACCAAGTCTTGCAATACGCCAAATATATTTTGGAACACCTGCCAGAGCTACTGCTTGACCTCTGTAATCCACTGCGAAAAGCCGCCTTTTTCGCCACCATTTTCAATAAAACACCAACCTACGACGAAATAAAGTTTGGAACTCACAAAAACAGCCCGCTACCAGAGGTAAACGAGCTGTTTCGCATCCGGATGGATGATAAATCCTTTGATGGTGACCTTACCGGGAATCGAACCCGGATTGCCAGGATGAAAACCTGGTGTCCTAACCGTTAGACGATAAGGCCAACGTCACGAATTATAGCAAATTATCAGTCAGTTGTCTACAGGTGGCCAAAGCAATTTTCCGCTTCATTTCTCATTTGGCGTCGTTTCTTATATAATAATATCCATGGCAAAGCAAAAGAAGAAACGCAACAAAAAGTACACTGGCGTGGACGCCGCCACCAAACGGCCATCAATCACCCGCGTTAGTGCGGTCAACCGCTCACGGTTTGGTCAGTGGCGTCATGATCACCAACGACAACTCAGCATTGCCCGTACTGTCGCCATCATCATCGTTGCGCTCATCATCATTGTTTCGGGCGTCATGAGCTTATTCTGACACCACCTACTTTACCGGCAGACGAAACCCAAAGGTACTGCCTTTACTCTCTTTTGATTCAAATACCATCTGACCGCCGTGCGCCAGGACAACCTTGCGCGCCAAAAACAGCCCGATCCCCGTACCGTCTGGGCGTTTTTTGCGAGCGTTTGAGCCACGGAAAAACTTACTGAACAAATTTGCTTTCTCCGCGTCAGGAACGCCGATACCAGTGTCTTTGACGGTAAACACCACATCGTCATCATCTCTGGTCAGTTTTACTTTGATGGTCGTGTCGGGTTTTGAGTAGTACAGTGCATTTTCAATCATATTCATCATCACCTGTCGCAATTTTTCACCATCCACCATGGGCTGAGGGATGTCTTTGTCGATGTCCACTGCTATTTTGACATGTCGCTGTTTGGACATGGTTTTTAGGAATGCAACCTCGTCCTTGACCAGTTGCGCCAAGTCAGTCGCTTGACGGTTGATGACGAATTTGCCCGTTTGCAGCCTGGACACACTCAAAAAATCACCGATGAGCTGCACCATTCTCTCGCTTGAGCCAAAGGCTTCGGTCAATACAGTACGCTGCGTCGCGTTGATCGGCCCCAGGTCACCCTCTAACATCATGTCCAAGTAGCCCTTGATGCTGGTCAGCGGGGTTCGCAGCTGGTGTGATGCCATAGAGATGAATTCGTCTTTGGCGGCATCCAATCGCTGCAGTTGGCGGTTACTGACCCTGAGCTCCCGCGTTGCATCGATGATTTTCTGTTGCAACGTCTCGTTAAGCTGCCGTACTTCAGCCATGGCGAGTGAGTTTTTGACTGCCACCACCAATTCGCCACTCATGGTTTCCAGGAGGGAAATATCTCGCCGCGTGTAGCGCTTGGCTCGTCTGCCAAACAACACACAGCCAACACATTCGTGGTCCATGGCTAGCGGCAGGATGACTTCAATGTGGTACATCGCCAAACTTTGCTGCAATGATTCATCCGCTAAGTCTTTGACAAGCACCACTTCGTTGTAGCGATAATGCCGATGAATATGCTTTGTCAATCGTGCCACGTCAATCGCCGGAAGGACTCGTTTGCTGGTGCTTTCTAGTCTAAAATTGTCACCAATTTTCACCGCTAGCGTCACGGACTCCGCCTGAAATGACCGCCGCAAAAAACATTTCATGCGCTTCAAGAATACGTCCAAATCAGTGCTACGTAGTAATAACATGCCCATCTCAGCAAAAAATTCTTGCTTGCGCATGCGACTGGTTTTCAAAACATGAGTTGCTTTTTTCAGAGATTGCCCATAGTCCCTATCCATGCATATAAATATAAGCGATTTAGGCCTTCTCGTCCAGATATCTATGCTATAATGAGCCTATGAAGAAAATTGCCATTATCGAAGATGATCCAGCTATTAGCCAGATGTACCGCATGAAATTTGAGGCTGATGATTTTGATGTACGACTCGCCGCCGATGGCAAAGTGGGCGTCGAATTGGTTGAGAAATTTACCCCAGATATCATTTTGCTTGATTTACAAATGCCAGAAATGGACGGATTGACCGCCTTGAAAAAAATTCGTTCTCACGCGTGGGGTGAAACTGTGCCAGTCATCGTCCTAACTAACCTGAGCGAAGAAGAAGCGCCCGATGAACTGCGAGATCTCAACATTCACAGTTACATCGTCAAAGCGAACTTGACACCACGCCAAGTGGTCAGCAAAGTCAAAAACGTTATCGGCTAGGCTGGCTAGTTCTATTTCTGCCGATTGGCAATCGCCAGGCAAGCATTGATCAAATTATCAAACAGCGCCGCCACTGTTAGCGGTCCAACGCCGCCTTTTTCGGGCGTAATTGACACGTCCCGTCGGTCACGCACTTCTTTGGCAACATCGCCAACTATTTTACCCTTGTCAGACGCGGTGCCGGCATCTACCACGATCGCGCCAGGCTGCACCATGTCAGACAAAATAATACCAGGGCTACCCGTGGCGGTGACGATTACCTCAAAGTCCACCAACCGCGCCAGATCATCTCCCATGTCAAATACCACCGGTTCCAAACCAGACCGACGCCACATGTCCGCCAATGGCGCGCCCACCAGTCGACCATGTCCAACCACAGCGATGCGCTTTTTCGACAGGTCAATGCCATGACCCGACAGTAACCAATTGATAGCCGTTGGCGTCGCCGCTTCAAACGACGAACGAGGGTTCAGCCCGTCAACGTCTTTTTCTGGTGCGACCGCAGCCAATATTTCGTCCGTCTGAGTTGGATCTTTCAACGGCAGTTGGACGATGATTCCCTGTACATCTTCTCGCACATTCAGCTGCTGAACCGTCTCCAATACATCTTCCACGTGGTGAATTTCTGTATCGATCAGAATATCCGCGCCATAGTTACGCTTCAGGCGCATGTAGGTTTCAATCACTGGATTGTCGGTATTGGTGATAATTGCCAGACGCGGCTGGATATGCCACGCTTGGCACAATGCGCGAACTTGCTTGGCTTGACGTTCTTTGATAAAACTTGCCAAATCTGTACCAGTGAGTATTTTCATCTCTATCATTCTACCAAATGAGCCTGCTTGAGTACAGGTATCAGCTATGGTATAATGCTAGAAGCTTGCGTATGGCGGATGTAGCTCAGTTGGTTAGAGCGCTGGATTGTGGCTCCGGAGGCCGTGGGTTCGACCCCCATCATTCGCCCCAAGCATTGATTTGTGGCATAATATGTGCTAAAATCACACGTATGGGCCAGTAGCTCAGCTGGTTAGAGCACCTGCCTCTTAAGCAGGGTGTCGAGGGTTCGAGCCCCTCCTGGCCCTCCAAAATAACCTCACACGCGTGTGAGGATTTTATTTTGCCTTATGCATACGGATTATACCGACGGGAAGGCGGTTCGTGAAATGATGACCTTGGTCTGTTGAGTCCCATCGGGCGAGCGTTGGCATTTGAAGATTGCCGATTTGGCCTATTCGTTTCAGTCTTGGCAGTATGCGGTTTTCTATTTGAAAGACTTTGTCCTACTGGTTGCTTAGCTTTATGATCATGCCCTGAAGAAACCACCCCTAATTCCATACCAAATCGACGCACGTGACCATGACCATTAGCCATGGTAGAACTTTGATAGTTATTGATGTATTGGCGATCTGAATTTGCCCGATGTTTTCTGTTGATGCTTCGTCCTGTATGTCCGTACGCAGTAAAACCGTCAATCGACCCTCGTCGAGGATCAGATAGTCTCATCATCAGTTCTCGAGACATGCGTGGTTTTCGACTCGCATCCATATTTGATACTCGTAGTCCTATGGCGCCCCGAGTAGGATTCGAACCTACGACCTTAGGCTTAGAAGTCCTCTGCTCTATCCAGCTGAGCTATCAGGGCGTATTCACATTATAGCATCTTTCTGCTATAATCATACAAGCTTGCGGGTGTAGTACAGCGGTTAGTATGCAAGTTTTCCAAACTTGAGATCGGAGTTCGATTCTCCGCACCCGCACCAATATTTACGATAATTCCCATCCATAAAGGGCATCATGGATCCATATTTTTACACAGAAAAACCGAGATACCGACCACACGACATCGAAGATGCCTCTGAATTTTATGACATCATTGAGCGCAGTAGTCTGACTCATCAACTGTCTGACTCCAGGCCGTACATCTACTGGACGATGGAAATTTACGACAAAGCCAATGGCATCAAAGGTGGCGGCGGTTTGGGCGTGCTGGCAGCAGACACACGGCGGGTGGCCGAAAAATTAGACGTGCCGTTTGTGGTAGTCACGCCATTTTACCGCAGCGAATCACACCAAAAAATTACCAACCTCGAGCAGGAAGAATTTTCAGAAACTGTCTCACCACAAGACTATGGTTTTGAGTATATTGACGAAGTATCCATCAGTTCACGTGGTTTTCCCGACGCTAGTTTGAGCATCTTCAAAAAGGCACTTGGTTCGACTCAGTTTGTCACCATCTCAGAGCCAAACTTTGGACAATTGTACGAAGGTGAAGGCTCAGGTGATCACCGGCTATACCAAGAAGTCGCGCTTGGGTTTGGCGGCTATAAAGCCTTGAAGCTGCTCGGCATCAAACCAGCTGTCATTCAGCTCAACGAAACCGCAACCATTTTTGCGGCACTAGCCAGGCTGGACGAACTATGTGCCAACGGCATGAACCTGTACGAAGCAATCGTTTACGTGCGCAAGCACACGCTCTACACCAACCACACGCTGCTCCAGGCAGCCGAACCAGAATTTCACCGCTCACAATTTGAGAAACTGGTGCTGCCAAATCTCAAAAGCAACGCCGTGCGCTGCTGGCTAATGGAGCAATTTCGGAACGACCGCCTGCGACCAAACCTACTGGCAATTGAGCTGACCGAAGCCAAAAATGGCGTCAGCAAACTGCACGCCCGCGTGGCAAATTTCCGCGACCGCAACAACGACAAGGTCAAGTTTCACGCCATCACCAACGGCATCGACCTGGAAACATGGGTACTGCCGGAAATCCTGCAGCTCTACACTGAAAGCGGAATCATTGATAAGTTTAGGCTGCCAACAGATAATTTTCACGCCAAAATTGACACGTTGACTGCGTCAGACCTCCGTGCCATGCACCGCGCTGGTCGCGCCGCCTTAAACCGTGTGCTAGAACACCGTAAAGACCAGTACAATCACCCTGTACAAATACCAGAAAATGCATTGCTATTTGACTTTAAACGGCGCTTTGCTAACTATAAGCGGCCATACATGCCGTTCACCAACCCGAAAGCTCTGCGACAGATTTTGGTGGATTATAATGCGCATTATATCTTGGCAGGAAAAGTTCACCAAGGTGATACCGTGATGTATCAACGGCTGCTTGAAATTTTACAACTAGTAGACGCCGACCCCATCCTAAAAGAGCGCGTTCACTACATCCAAGATTATGATGAGGAGCTAGGCCGCGCCCTGGCAGTTGGCTCAAACATCGCCATCAACGTGCCAGAAGTTGGTTGGGAAGCCTGCGGTACCTCATGGGAAAAAGACATCGCCAATCTCAAATTGCTCATTTCCACTAGTGACGGTGGCGTGGCAGACATCAAACCAATCGCCTGCCTGGAAGTTAGTGGCAAAAACTACGACGAAGAAGTTCGCTCACTGTATCTCAACATGCACAAAGCCGCACGCATCATGCAAAATGATTCGCTGCTGGAAAAATTAACTCATCGCCAGCTCAAAGCGTACCTACCGATCATCTCTGGCGCACGCATGATGAAAGATTATCTCCACTTTTTGTTCCCAAAGCGGTGATGCTATTCGTTGATGACTTCAACCTGCGCACCCAAGCGGTTCAGGCGTTGAGCCAGATCTTCGTAACCACGGTTGATAGAGTACACGTCGCGCAAGGTTGACTGACCTGGTGCTGCCAACATTGCCAAAAAGACGACAACGCTTGGCCGAAGCGCTGGTGGCGCGATGACGTCGGCTGGTTTCCAATTGGTCGGACCGCTGATATATACTCGGTGCGGATCGACCAGCTCAATGTGCGCGTTTAACTTGCTTAGTTCAGTGAAATAAATCGCTCGATTTTCATAGCTCCAGTCATGTACCAAGGTCCTACCCTCAGCCATGGTAGCGATGAGCCCTAAGAACGGCAAATTATCCATGTTAATCCCTGGAAATGGCAATGCGTGAATTTTGTCTTTTGGCGCAACCAGCTTGGAGTGTTTCAGCGCGATGTCCACTAAACGAGTGCGGCCATTGTTGGCTGGGTATTCGTCGCTCAGTTCGTACTGCAGACCCATCTCAGCCAGTGTCGCTAGCTCAATTTCCAAAAACTCAATTGGCGCTCGGCGCACCGTAATCTCCGAATCAGTCACCACGGCTGCCGCGATGAAGCTCATAGCCTCAATCGGGTCCTCAGACGGTGCGTATTCAACGGCTTGGTTGATCGATTTTTTACCGGTGATGGTCAACGTAGTAGTGCCGATGCCTTCTATCTTCACGCCTAATTTTTCCAAGTAGAAACAAACGTCCTGCACCATGTAGTTTGGGCTGGCGTTGCGGATGATGGTCTTGGTTGGTGACAGTGCCGCTGCCATGATGAGGTTTTCAGTCACCGTGTCACCACGTTCAGTCAGGACAATGGTGTGATTACCCGTCGTGACATCAACCGTCGCGTGATAACTGTCTGGTTCCGCCTCCACCTGCATCCCAAAATGCTTCAGACCTGACAAATGTGGCTCTACAGTGCGCTTACCGAGATTACAGCCACCGGCAAACGGCAACCGAAAGTCATGGTACTGATGCAGCAGTGGACCGAGAAACATTAGTACAGTGCGGGTGCGCTTGGCAGCTGCGATATCCATGTCTTCTAGCCTCAGCCGAGCTGGCGGCGTGATTTCCAAGTCATTACCTGCTAGCCACCGTGTTTTGACACCGATGGAATTAAGCACTTCGATGATGCGGTTGACCTCTTCGATGCGCGACACCCGCCTCAGTGTCGTTTTACCTTTGTTGAGTAAACTGGCGCACAGCAAAGCCACTGCGGCATTTTTACTTGTTTTGACGTCGATACTACCAGATAGTTTGTGTCCACCCGAGACACGGAAATTAATCTTGCCGGTTTTGTTAAGCAACATAATATTATGGCTCAATACCTCCGAGATGCGCGACAACATTTCAAGACTCAAGTTTTGTTTACCGCTTTCAATACGATTGATTGCACTCTGAGACGTTCCCAAAGCATCGGCTAATTGGGCCTGTGTCAGATTTTTTCGTTGACGATTTTCCGCAATGAGCGTACCGATCTTTTGGATGTATCGATCTGTATTCATGCCGGCAGTATATCACAAATGATATAATAGTACAAATGGTATAATGGAGTCATATAGGAGAAATTGACATGGAAGATCAAGCAATTGAACGACTCATCGCTGCGGAAATTAAGCGACAGCAAACGGGACTGGAGCTCATCCCCAGCGAAAACTATGTTTCACCAGACGTGCTCAAGGCGCTGGGTAGCGTGTTTACCAACAAATACTCTGAAGGCTATCCTGGCCGACGGTACTATGGCGGGCAGCATAATACTGACCAAATTGAGCAGTTGGCGATTGATCGCGCTAAAAAGCTATTTAGAGCCGACCATGCCAATGTTCAGCCACACTCCGGTGCCCAAGCCAACGAGGCCGTATATTATGCATGGTGCGAGCCAGGCGACACCATTCTGGCGATGGACTTGGCACACGGCGGACACCTGACGCATGGCGCACCAGTTACCCGCTCAGCCCGCGAGTACAACTTTGTCCGCTACGGCATCAAGGATGTCGAGACTGGCGAAATTGACTATGAAGAGATTCGCGAGTTGGCGCTGAAACATCGACCAAAGATCATCTTGGCAGGCTTTTCGGCCTACCCACGAGAGCTGGATTATGCTAAGTTTGCTGAGATTGGACGCGAAGTCGGCGCCATGCTGATGGCAGATATGAGCCACATCGCTGGACTAATCGTCGGCGGTCAAGCCAACAATCCGTTTGACTATGGCTTTCACGTTATCACCACTACCACGCACAAAACCTTGCGCGGCCCGCGTGGCGGCCTGATTCTGTCAAAAGGTGTGGTCGGCAATCCTTTGAAGCGACCAGAAAAAACCTTAGAAAACTTGCCAATACTGATTGACCGGGCGGTCTTCCCTGGCACTCAAGGTGGCCCACACATGCACACCATCGCCGCCAAGGCAGTGGCCTTCGGTGAGGCGTTACGCCCAGAATTTACAGAATACGCCCAGCAAATCGTAAAGAATGCGGCCGTACTGGCAGATGAGCTGAAACGCGGCGGCCTGAAATTGGTAACAGGCGGTACCAGTAACCACTTGGTGCTGGCAGATGTTTATGGCAGCTTTGGCATTGATGGCAAAGCTGCCCAGGAGCGGCTGGAGGCTAGTGGCATCACCACCAACGCCAACGCCATCCCGAACGACACCCTGCCGCCTTTCCGCCCGAGCGGTTTGCGCCTTGGTACACCAGCAGTAACGACGCGCGGCATGACAGAAACTGACATCAAGCAGATTGCTGAGTGGATCATTACAGCAATAACCGCAGATGACCCGAGTGTCCACACTAAACTCAAACAAAAAACTGGGGCTTTAGCAAAGAGCTTTCCACTGCCATATTAAAAGGCAAAGGCAAAGGCAAACAAAAATTCCCGGGGAATCCCCGGGAATTTTTAAAAAGCATAGTAACTAGACCTTAGCATTGTCCTGTCTTCAGTACAATCTTGTGATCTGTCTCATTCTGGCCAAGCACATCTTTCCAGTAAGTAACCTTGGCACCGGTTACAGAAGCTGGTGTACCTGTGCTGCACTGCTCATACTTATATTTACCTTTGTTTGTGCCACCGTCTGGTTCAGTGTTACCGATACCACTCTTTGCACTATCTGACAGTCTTATGGTACTGTACCCCTGAATGTCACTGGCTTCAGGCCACTTGTCGTTGTCTGCATGGTATGATGCAGCCGCATTGATAATGTTGCGCGCATCAGACGCGCGTTCGTCGTCACGTGCTTTTTGTGTTACACCGTTGTAGGCAACGATTGAGATTGCTGCCAAAATCGCGATAACAACGATCACGATCAAAAGCTCAACAAGTGTGAAACCTTTAGTTTTGTTTGAAGAAATCATTTCTGATTTGCCCCCTATTTTTTGGTTAAGTTATTAACAATTTTGATTGTATCAGAGCGGTTTTAAAAACACAAGCATTTTATCATTGTGCGTTGAGTGACCTGGCATACATGATACCAGTGTAGCTGATTTCGCTACCTGCAACTTGGCGTTTAGCCGTCAATTTGATCCTGACAGCACTCGGTTCGGAACTGGAAATATTGATATAATCAATCTGTAGATCAGTTGCAGAATTTGACGACATTACCGTTTCTGTCTTTGGACGCTGCCAGGTATTTGGCGACGTTTGACATGCATTCATGGAGACTTTTCTCATGAGCTTTGAGCCGGAAACTGAATACTCCAAGTTGTATGACAAGGCTTCTTCGAGCAGTAGCCCAGCGCTCGCCACTGAACAATCCTTTTTGACCAGCCGCCGGTCGGTTGCTAGCGGGTTTTTATTGGTGACAAAATTATTGGTACTTAGCGCAAATGATGAATCAGGATTGATAACCAGACTAGTACGCACATCTTCTTCCATACGATCCAGCACCGCCTGCACTTCGTTTTGCAGCTGAGAACGAGCAGTCGTGCGCATGGACTCCGTCGTCAAACTGATAACGATACCAACGATACCCGCCAAAATGATGATTACCAACGGCGATATCACTAACATCTCTACCAGCGTGAAACCGCGCTGAGACTTACTGTGAGACATAGACCGCATGAGAAACTTCCTTTGCTGGATTGTCATATTTGGCAGTGGCCGTCACGCGCATCACGCCAACGTTTGACTGAACACGGCAACGCTTAAGCGTGATATTTACCGTTCCGAGCAGCGCATTGTTACGAGTGATGGTCTGTTCAGGGTAAGATGAACCAAAGCAGAGTTGCGATATCTCTTGATAAGTGACTTCAGACCGCAGCACTTCGTACGACAAAGTGCTGCCCTCAGACAATATTCGGGCATAACTACAGCGAAACACCACTACATGGTACAGCTGATAGCCACTGATGATGAAGAGTGATGCAACAAACAACGTAATCATCAGTTCGACGACGGTAAAACCTTTTCTCATCACCTGCTCTTCTCCACTACTTTCCATTCATTAGGTTGACCCTCGAGATGATACATGATGATGTAACCCTGGCATTCGTCAGTCAGTGTGATGCAGCGGTTGCCTGAACGGTTGATAGCAAAGTACGCGTACACACCGTTGGCGTAACCTGATGGTTTATGAGTATTATAGTCGCTGGTGTAAGACATCAGCATTGAGCGATTTAGTGGAGTCGAGTGTGATCCATACTGCAAAACACCAGCGGAGACAAACTTCTCTCCTGGCAGCGGACCCTTCTTTGCAGCATCTGGTAGTTCGGAAAATATTTGATCGAAAAGTGCGTCAGTCATGGCGCTACCGCCCGCACCATTGACCGCATGCGCTGGATAGCTACCAGCCGATTTGATGATATTGTTTGACGAGTCGCGCAGTTCGCGAGGATATAATGATTCTAGATAATTTTGAATAGTCGTGATATCACCCTCACGTGTTTTGTCACGAGTTGAAACTTGATATGACCGAAAACTAACGGTACCGATAGCTAGTAAAATAGCCATGATAGCCATCACGATAATCACTTCCACAACCGTGAAACCAGTTCGTCGACTCATAGTATAAGCATAACCAGAAATGAGCGTCAGTGCAAGCCTATAATTCTAATGGTTCTTGCTCAATGCGGACATGAAATTGGTCATACACTGTTTGGATGATGGCTTGGCGAGCAGATTCGAGGTCATGATAGGTTGCAGCATAAGGATTGGTCAGCACCAACGCGTTTTTGTCATGAATTTTCATGTTGTGAAGCTCTTTACCGCGGAAACCTGCTTGATCGATCAGCCAACCAGTCGGAATTTTATAAGTCCCATCTGGCATAGCGTAGTTTGGTACATTAGGATGAGTTTGACGAATCGCATCCAGCGTCTCTTGATTGACCATGGCATTCTTAAAGAATGAGCCGCTGTTAGGCGTCACGGTCGGATCGGGCAGTTTGTCACGCCGAATAGCAATCACTGCCTGACGAATGGCTGCCAGGGTGTAATCGGTGATGTGATGTTTATCGAGATATCGCTGCAAACCAGCGTAAAACGGCGGCTGTGGAGCACGACGCGACAGACGAATGGTGATGGCCGTAATGCAGTAGCGACCCATCTGTGAGCCACGGAAAATACTGTGGCGATAAGAAAAATGACACTGATCAGCTGGCAAAATAACCATGGCATCTTCGGTCGAATCATACGCCTCAACTTCCACCAGGGTATCTGCTATCTCTTGCCCGTACGCACCAACATTCTGCACTGGGGCAGCTCCAGCCGTACCAGGGATAGCAGACATTGCTTCAATCCCGCTCAGACCCATGTCTACCGTTCGCGCCACCACTTCGTCCCAAACTTCACCAGCACCAATTTTAAGCATTACTGATTCCTCATCTTCTGACACAACCTCAAAACCCTTGATACGATTGAGTAGTACAACGCCCTCAAAACCTTCGTCTTTGGCGATCACATTACTGCCGCCACCCAACACAAAAACTGGCAACTGGCGCGACTGGGCATCGTGATATATCTGTGGAATCTCCTCCGCTGTCGTGGCCTCTGTCAAAAAGCGTGCGCTACCGCCCACTTGCATGGTGGTGTATTGTTTGAGAGAAATGTCTGTGGAAATATTCATATGGTGATATTATACCACCCTTGATATACTGTGTCATTTTCATCAAATGATAAGTATGGTATAATTTAACTCGGTATGCACCCGTAGCTCAGCGGATTAGAGTACTTGGCTTCGAACCAAGGGGTCGCAGGTTCGAATCCTGCCGGGTGTACCATTTTCGTCATAATCACATTGAAATCTTTACTGACGAGTTGACACGCCCCGTTAGCTCAACTGGATAGAGCATCGGTTTCCGGTACCGAAGGTTGCAGGTTCGACTCCTGTGCGGGGTACCACACATGATACTCAGGCCTCTGTATATAGATTACAGAGGTTTTTTGATGCCTCAAATTCTAACCAATTTGACGGTCGCTCGGGGCCTC
Source organism: uncultured Candidatus Saccharibacteria bacterium (assembly GCA_963519285.1). Taxonomy (GTDB): domain Bacteria; phylum Patescibacteriota; class Saccharimonadia; order Saccharimonadales; family Saccharimonadaceae; genus Nanosynbacter. The sequence goes on along the minus strand of CAUQMR010000005.1, from coordinate 14,947 downwards.
ACCTACTGCCGCGCGAATCTGCTCAGCAGTGATGATGGTTGTACTGCCTGGCGCAACTGTGCCTGCCAACAGCTGCTTGGCAACAGTATTTTCGACAGCGCGCTGCACAACGCGTCGCATAGGTCGCGCACCAAGGCGTGGATCGTATCCAGCATCAACAAGCAGTTGCTTGCCCTCGGGCTCAACAGCAACTTGAATTTTCTGAGGCTCCAGCGTACGGTTGACTCCCGCCAAAATCAAGTCGATGACTTGCAATAGTTCAGCTTTGCCTAGAGGACGGAACAACACAATTTCATCAAATCGGTTCAAGAACTCGGGACGGAACAGATTGGCGTTAATTAGTTCATTGATAAAGGTTTGTTCAAATTGTTCCAGCTGATAGCCACGCTCGATGTATTCACGGATGCGGTCAGCGCCAGCATTTGACGTAGCGATGACGATGCAGTCGCGAAAACTCACTTCTCGGTTTTTCTCATCACGCAAAATACCTTCGTCAAGCAGCTGCAGTAACGTCGTCAGCACTTGTGGATGCGCCTTTTCTATCTCATCAAGCAGCACCACCGAAAACGGCGCTTTTTGCACCTGAGCCGTCAAACTCAGCGGATCATTTGCGCCGTCAGCGATCAAACGAGCAACGTCCTCGGCGCGAACAAATTCGTTTAGGTCCAACCGCACCAAATTGCCCTCGCCCCCAAAGTATACTTCTGCCAAGGCCTTTGACAATTCAGTTTTACCAACACCAGTTGGCCCCAAAAACAGGAAAGTACCGATGGGGCGGTCGAGGTTTCTCACGCCAGCTCGCGCTCGACGGATGGCATCGGATACTACTGACACGGCACGTGATTGGTTGATCATACGCTGGTGAATCAATGATTCAAGGTTTAACAATTTTTCACGTTCATCGCCACCAGAAGCCGCAGCGATCTTGATGCCCATGGTTTTTTCCGCTGCATCGTCAACTGACTGCGCAGTGATGAGACCGCCTTTGGAGATGCTGGCGGTTGATTCCAATACTTTCAGCGCTCGCCCTGGCATAGCCAAATCTTGGACGTAGCGGTCACCAACTCGATACGCTTCATTGAGCGCCTGCAACATGTACGTCACGCTAAATTGATGTTCAAAGGAAATCAATTGGTCGCGCATAATTTTCATGGTTTCAGCACGATCCGTCGGCTGGACTGCTAGCGTATTTAACGCATGAGCCAGCTGGGTGTTACGTTGAGAAATTTGCAAAAATCGCTGCTGATCTAGAGACAAAATGATGCGCAAGCGACCGGCTTCTAAAACGGGCAATAGCAAGTTACTCATATCCACCGAACCGACACCCTCTTCGAAAAACAGCTGGGCATTTTCCAAACACAAGATGACATTTTTTGAGGCAAACGCTTCATTGAGCAGTCTCGTTACCAATTGCTCCAATTCACCACGACCGCCTGCCACAGAAATCAACGCCGACGCGTCCAGCAAGAACACTTGCTGATACAGCAAATTGGACGGCACTTCTTTATGCCCATCGATCAGCATTTCTGCAAATGCCGCGATGAGCGTACTTTTGCCGACGCCATCTGGACCAACCAAAGCGACATTTTGACGACCGCCCGTATTGAAAATCTGTAGCATCTGATCTAGCACATCAGTGTGCGCATCTAAACGCGTCATGATCGTCCCGCCCGACACTTGCTGACTCAGGTTTTGGGCAAATCGACTGAGTAGCGGCGTATAGCCAAACGACCAATCCCGCGCTATACCGCCAGTGCGCAGCGGTTTTTCTTTGAAATCTTCAACCAGTGCCTTTAGCCGCTCATACCAGCGAATTCCCTCGAGCACATCCTGAAAATCCAGCTTCAAACTTGCCAAAATCGCGTCGTGGCTCGGGAACACTTTAACGATGGCTGCTGCTACAACTGCACCCGTTACTTTGGGGCTATTGGTTTCCTGCCAGATGTCAATCGCTGCTTGCCAGATGGCGTCGGTCATACGCGGATCATCGGACGCAATATTACTCAGGAAGTTCGGCGTCAGCCCAAGGCGCACCGCCAAAAATTGACCAGCCCGAGTTTTTGAAATAGCCATCACTAGTTCTTGTGGCGTTGGATTTTTGCTCAATTGACCCAGCAGATCAGCAGCCATAACATCATCAAGTGTCGTTGGATGCTTACTCATCTCAGCAGTTTTGAGGTCACCTTGCCACCAAATCGTCAGCATCACAAATGGACCGCTCATACCCACCAACAACCAACCGATTGGCCCGTGATGAATCACTGACCAGCAGCCCAACAAGATCATCGCCAGACTACACAGACCAAGCAGCAAATGCCACACATCACCAAAACGAACAGAAAATCGTGCTTTTTGTGACCGCTGGCTGTCATAGCGAATTACTGGCTCGATATTCATGATGCTACTCCCATCTGCCAAAATATGATGCCTATGAGTGGTGCCAGTGGCAGCAATAGCCAGGCTAGGATGATCAATACGCTCCACAACATTCTAACCAGCAGACAAATAAGCCCGACTGCAATCAAGATTGTCCGCAGAAATGCGCCAAATACCCTGGAAAATGATCTATCAAGAAATGCTCGAAATTGCTCTGGTAATCCACCTTGGACCACGCCAGCAGATATTTGCCGAAATGGATTAAACAAAGTTTTGAGCAATAAGCCAATTGAGAAAAAATCAGCTGTTTTTAATAGACCAACATAGACTTGCCTGACGTGCTTATACAGTCCAGTTCCATACCACCACTGAAAGATTCCCACCAAAAACATACTATCAGTATATCACGACTCAAGCGGTTAGTGCTATAATATCTCTATATGATTCGACACATAGTGACAACCGCCATCGGTAAAGCTGTCCGTGGCGGCATGAGATTACGCGGCGGCGGCTCGGCCCTACCAGGCCTGGTGGTAGAAAAAATTGACTCAGGCTTCATCCCTCGCGCCCTGCAAGATTTACCTTACGGTGTCGTTGTAGTGTCAGGAACCAACGGCAAAACTACGACAACAAAAATCGTCGTCGAGCTACTGGAAGCGACAGGCCTGAAAGTCTTCACTAACCGCACTGGTAGTAATTTCTCTCGTGGTGTGGCGGCAGCACTGTTAGGTGCTGTCAACCAGCGAGGCAAATTGGACGCTGACATCGCAGTCCTAGAACTGGATGAAGCTTGGGCTGTTAAATTTGTACAACAGGTGCAGCCAAAATATTCGCTACTGCTCAACGTCATGCGTGACCAGCTAGACCGATTTGGTGAAATAGACACTGCAGCCGGTTTTTTGGAAAAAATTGCGGCAGCCACCACCGAACGTGTAGTTTTGAATCGTGACGATCCACGGGTCTTTCGCATCCATGAAAAAACCTCGGCAGCAGCAACCTATTTTGGTTTAACGACTGACCTGTTGCGACTGATGCCGACCGATGATTCCCTGAAGACTGGTGATGCTGTAGCCAATGAATCGGTACCTGCAGAAGTGGTACTCACAGCTGTAGCGGAACAAGGCGCTGAGTTCTTGATAGATGGCACACGTCACAGAACTGAGGTCGCGCTTAGTGGTGTATACAACCTGTTGAATGCGGCGGCGGCCTTGGCGCTCGTTCGAACCATCGTGCCAGAAGCACCAATTCCTGTCTTGCTGGAGGCATTGTCAAAAGTCAAGCCAGCGTTCGGCCGCGGTGAGACCATCACCTATAACGGTACATCAATTGATTTACTATTAGTGAAAAATCCCAGCGGCTTTCGACTCAGTCTTCTGTCATTTGGCAAGCGACAACGCCAGACTATGATCGCCATCAATGATAATTATGCTGACGGTCGCGACATGAGTTGGCTGTGGGATGTTGATTTTTCTGTGCTGGAAGATGTCAGCGTCGTTAGCGGTGTTCGAGCCTATGACATGGCACTGCGGCTAAGTTATGACGAAGTGGCCGTTGGTACTGTCGAACAGGATTTGGCAAAAGCGCTGGATGAATTTTTAGCACACGAGCCGACGGCGCCAAAACAGATTTTTTGTAGCTACACCGCCATGACCACCCTGCGACGGTTGTTGAGCGAAAAAACAGATGTGGAGGATATCTCATGACAACGATCACCATCATCCAACTATACCCCAAAGATATGAACCTCTACGGCGACTGGGGCAACACTTTGGTGCTCAAAAAAAGGCTGGAGTGGCGAGGCTTTCGTGTCGAAATCATTGACCATAATCCAGGAGACACAACTGACTTTTCAACTGGAGATATCTTTGTCGGTGGCGGCGGACAAGACGCTGGGCAGTTGGCCATTCAAGACGACTTGCTGTCACGCGGTAAGGAATTGAAAACTCTGGCAAATGACGGCGTTCCCATGTTGCTTATTTGTGGTATGTATCAGTTGTTTGGGCGACAATTTGTCACCAATGACGGTTCTGTCATCCGTGGCATCGGCGTACTACCCGTGGAAACAACCGCCGGAGAGGAACGACTCATCGGCAACATCACCCTGGAAAGTGACCAATTTGGCACAATCGTTGGCTATGAAAATCACAGCGGTCAGACATTTTTGGACGACACAGTTCAGCCACTGGGCAAGGTAGTCCATGGCGCTGGCAATAATACTACTGATGGCACCGAAGGGGTCCGGTTCAATAACGTCATAGCAACCTACCTGCACGGATCGTTATTGCCGAAAAATCCAACGATCGCTGATTTTTTGATAGCCAAAGCCTTGGAACGACGCGGCATATCGACCGACAATCTCAAGCCACTTGACGTTGATACCCTGGCGCAGACAGCGCAACAAGTTGCGGCTGAGCGACCTCGATAAGCAGCCGCGATAATCCACCAAGATTAGTCTCTAGCTGTTATGTCAATTGAAAAATCCACGCCATACTTCCATGACGTGGATTTGATATTACTTCGATGGTCGGGGTGAAAGGACTCGAACCTTCGACCTCACGGTCCCAAACCGCGCGCGCTAGCCAACTGCGCCACACCCCGAAATGAGGTAACTACCTGCAAGGTATTGTAGCACATTGACGCAGTAAAAGCTAGTCTGTTGTAGCTATAATTGTACAGCTGACGCTTACGCTTTGGTTGGTGAGATGTCAACGGAGCGTTCAGCCTTATCAACTGGCAACGCGTGTTCATGATCAAAGCTATAGACTAAGATTTTACCAAACGGCATTTCCAGGTCTGCGACCTTATCGTCTGGGATTTGATCAAGGTATTTGACCAAGGCGCGGATGGAATTACCATGTGCCACCAGTAGAACATTTTCACCGTCCTGCAGTCGTGGCAATATCTCGGTCTCAAAGTACGGCACAACTCGCGCATATACATCTTTCAAGGTTTCGCCGTCCGGCACTGGATAGTCCCAACCGCGACGAATACCATTGAAAGCCTCTTCGCCAATCTGGTCTTTGACTTCCCATTTGTTACTGCCTGTCAATGTACCATAGTCGCGCTCGTTGAGTTCTGCTGCATGAATGGTTGGTAATGTGGTGATTTCTGCGCCTTTGAGCAACGCGTCAAGTGTCTGGTGAGTACGTTTCAAAGCAGACGTGTATGCCACATCAAACGTTGTGTCTTTTAGCAACTGACCAAGCCGCACCGTGTCCGAGATACCTTTTTCCGTCAGACCGATGTCGGTCAAACCTGTCCATTTACCTTGTAAATTCCATTCGCTCTCTCCATGACGGCTGATGAACAATCGCCCAGACGCGCCTTTACGGACTGGTGTGTCGCCACTACCAATATCACCGCCTGTTGTAGAGAAAACAATCGTTTCCGTATCAGCATTGTCATCATCAGCAATTGCTGTTTCAAAATATCCCGACTGGTCGTGAGCCCAGGCTTTCAGTGACCATGGTAGCAGCAATTCACCTTTTAGTACTTCCTGTTTGCTGATAAATCGCCACTCTTCGATCTCTGGATCGTGCGGACTGATGGCCGTGACTTGTGACTCTTTGATGGACGCTGTGAAGATAAATTGGTAGGTGATAAATCCGTCACCCATGCGCTGCGCTACACCCATCAATGACACATCGCTTGGATTGATGACGATACCAACTTCATCCTTCACTTCTCGCAGTGCTGCCACCAGTGGTGACTCTTCAGTGTCAACCATGCCGCCCGGCAGAGCCCAATACGTCTTGTAGTTTGCCTTAACGATCAAAGCTCGGCCTTCAACATCCTCCAATAGGACAGCGGCTCCAGACGGTCGGGCATCCAAACTTTCAAGCCATTGACGTCGTTCTGCTCTCATAAACCCATCCATTATTTTGCAAACTCCACTGCCCGCGTTTCGCGGATAACATTAACTTTGATAGTACCTGGATATTGCATGGTTGACTCGATCTTGGTGGCAATATCGCGAGACAATTTGATAGCACTCAAGTCATCAATCTTTTCTGGCTTGACAATCACCCGCACTTCTCGTCCGGCAGAAATTGCATAGGCCTTATCGATGCCCTCAAAGCTGGTGGCTACATTTTCCAAGTCACGCATGCGTTCAGCAAAGTTCTCCGCTGAGATGTTACGTGCACCTGGGCGTGCTGCTGAAGCAGCGTCTACCACACGAACCACTAATGCCTCTGGCGTTGTCGCTTCAATATCGTCATGGTGCGCTTCGATAGCGTGAGCAATTCGCTCATCCATGCCGTATTTACGTGCTAATTCTGCCGCAATGTGGTGATGTTTACCTTCAATCTTGTGCGTCACTGCCTTGCCAGAGTCGTGCAGCAACGTTGCAATCTTTGATATACGAACATCAGCGCCAATTTCCTCAGCAATCATCCCTGCCATCTGCGCCATCTCAGTCGAGTGCTTCAGCACATTCTGGCCATACGAAGTTCGGAATTTCAATTCACCCAACAGGCGCAGCATTTCCTTTGGAATACCAACAACACCCGCTTCACGCATGGCATCTTCACCAGCCTGCTTGACTTCTTTATCAATCTGTTTTTGTGCCTTAGCAACAACTTCCTCGATGCGCGCTGGATGGATGCGTCCATCTTTCATCAGCATCTCCAAACTCAAACGTGCAACCTGGCGACGAATTGGGTCAAAGCTCGACAGCACCACCATACCAGGTGTATCGTCTACCAAAATGTCGACACCAGTGGCACGCTGCAACGCCTGAATATTACGACCTTCCTTACCGATGATGCGGCCTTTCATCTCATCGTCAGTCAGTTTCACCGCCGTCACGGTGCGCTCAGCCGTTACTTCACTGCTCATTCGCTCCATGGCGGTGAGTAAAATAGTCTGAGCCCGCTCTTCAGCATCGTCCATGGCCTCGTGCTGCAATTTTGCAACCAATTTGGTGAGGTCATCACGAATGTCACGCTCAGTCATCTGCATCAATTTTTCGGCTGCATCTTTCTTTTTCAGGCCAGCAATTTTTTCCAATTTTTCCTGCTGACGAGTACGAATTTGCCGAATCTCATTTTTCAAATCATCGATCTCATCTTCGTGCGCCCGCAATTTTTCTGACCGACGGTCCAGCTCTTCAAGCTTGTTATCAAGCGTCTTTTCACGGTCCGCCAGACGATTTTCCGTTTTTTGCCACTCTCGACGACGCTCATTCTCAATTTTCAGCGCCTCATCTTTTGCCTTGAGAACGATGTCACCCGCTTTGGTTTTTGCATTCGCCAAATCTTTATCAATTTGCGACTTCGCCTGTGAACGGCGTACTGTTTGATACCCATAGAGCGCGCCCGCGCCTAAACTGGCCCCAACAAGTGCGCCAATGACAATTCCTGCCATACTTCAGTATTCCTTTCCGACCGACTGCCCCTGAGTATTCGCCTCAAGGAAATATATCAACAGCCAATCAATTTCAAACTATCTAATCCGGCGAACCGCATCCTACAAATCGCCGTAATTTAATTATACACGGTTTCTGGAGTTTTGACACGGAAAGCGAAAATAGTGGCGCTTAGTTTATGTATCGCTATGATTATTTTCGTGGCGTGGTGATGTGAGCGGCAGCACCATACTCTGGCATGACAATTTTCTCGTCTTCACCGGAGCGTAATTTTTCCAAGGCTTGCTCCTGCCAGTTCTCACCCGTCGCGCCAACGATTGGCACCTGCAAACCGTCAGCCAGGGTATTGGCCACCGTCAGCCCAATCCTCAACCCAGTAAAGCTTCCCGGCCCTTGCATCACGCCAATGCCAGTCAACGCGCGCATGTCGGCATTTTGTTTGGCCAAGCTGTCTCTGAGAAAGCCCAACAGTCCTTTGGCTAAGGTGCGGTCAGCCTGCCACTCATACGATACTGAACCTTCTTGACCGACAAGTGTCACATAACAAACCGGGGTTGATGTATCAAGTAGCAATAACATTTCATCTCCTCTCAAAAAACGCATCAATAGCACTAAGTAGCCGTTCGGAACGAGCACCATTAGCAGTAACCTCCAACTGTCGCTCTGTTTCAGTCGTGGCGGTAATCGTGATTATCAATCGGTCACTCGGCAGCACTTCATTAACCGCGCCCGCCCATTCAATGACTGTGATGGTTGAGCCATCTTGCATGATCTCAGAAATTTCATCACCCATGATACCGGCTTCACCCAGGCGGTAAAAATCATAGTGACAAAGGCGCAAACCGTCACGCGCATCGTACACGCGCGAAATGGTAAATGTCGGACTTTGAATTGGTTCGGTAATTGCTAATCCTTCCGCCAGACCTTTAGTAAGCGTAGTCTTGCCAGCGCCCACATCGCCGATCAGCTCTATCACTTCGCCACCAGCCAGCGCCTGACCAATCGCCCGCCCCAGTGCTTTCATCTCCGTTTCATCATGTATCTTCACACTTTTAGTATATCATTGTTTTTTCAATTCAACTGGTCTATACTAAAGCATAAGTGATATGAGAATCTCAGATAATACGATTGAGAAAATTCTGAAACAGGGTGGAATCTTAACAGAATCGCAGCTTGCTGATTTAAAGACGACCGCCGAACGTTCCAAGCGCACCCTGCAAGAGACCATCATTGAAGACAAGGTGCTAGAAGAACGCGAACTGGCCAAATTGGTTGGTGATTATATCGGGACGCCGTTTGTCGAGATTGAGCCAAAAGATATTCCTGATGACGTTCTAAAACGTATCCCAGAGCACATTGCTCGGCAGTACAATGTTGTGCTATTTGCAGTTGATGAAGATGGCGCGCCGATGCTAGCTATGGAAGATCCTGACGATGTGCAGGCCCTCAATTTCATCCAAAAAGAAATCGGCTACAACCTGCGCGTATTCTTGGCGACGAAAAGCAATATTTTGGATTGTCTGGAAAATTACCGCGGCGATGTGAACGACGAACTTGATGAAGTCATCGCCATCCAAAGAGATGATAGTGATGCCGAAAATGCCAAAGAGGAAGAATTTGCTGAAGATTCCCCAATTGCTCAGACCGTCAACCTGCTGCTCGAGTACGCCATCAAATCACATGCTTCCGACATCCACATTGAACCGCGCGAAGAATTTGTCCAGGTACGATATCGTATCGATGGTGTGCTCAGAGAGGTGAATAAATTGCCTCACAATGTCTTGGGAGCGCTGGTCAGTCGCATCAAGATTTTGTCAAATTTGAAAATCGACGAACGCCGTGTGCCGCAAGATGGCCGCTTCAAAATCAAAGTCTCCGGTAAACAATACGCCTTGCGTGTATCAACACTGCCAATCGCCGATGGCGAAAAGATCGTCATGCGTGTGTTGGATGAATCAAACCAGGCTATTTCCCTAGAAAAATTGGGCTATTGGGGCTTGTCCCTGGCTACCATCAAAAACGCCATGGCACAACCAAACGGTATGATTCTAGTGACCGGACCAACCGGTTCGGGAAAATCAACTTCCCTGTTTAGTGTGCTGTCAGAATTGAACACTCCTGATGTTAATATTTCAACCATTGAAGACCCGGTCGAATATAAAATCCCTGGTGTTAACCAGACCCAGACCAATGCCAAAGCCGGCATGACCTTTGCTTCAGGACTGCGCGCACTACTCCGTCAAGACCCAAACATCATCATGGTTGGAGAGATCCGTGACGGTGAAACTGCCAACCTCGGCGTGCAGGCGGCACTGACCGGACACTTGGTGTTCTCAACCCTCCACACCAACAACGCAGCCACCTGTTTGCCGCGTTTGTTGGATATGGATATTGAGCCATTCTTGATCGCCAGTACCGTCAAAGCGGTCATCGGTCAGCGACTCGTCAGACGCTTGTGCCAATCCTGTCGCCAGGCCTACACCCCCAGCCAAGAGGAATTAAACTACATCACCCAAATGTTCAATATCACACCAGAGTCAATGCCACACCTACACGAGCTTGAAGAACAGGCTGCCTCAGAGAGCATTGGCGGCGATACACCAATGGGCACGACAGACGCAACCATCGTTCAACTGTGGAAGCCGTCACCTGAAGGCTGTGATGAGTGTGGACACAATGGTTTCAAGGGTCGCGTTGGTATTTACGAAGTATTGGGTATTTCCGTGGCCATCCAGAAGATGATCACCGCGAACGCCACCAGCAATGATATTCAGGAACAAGCGATTAGTGAGGGTATGATTACCATGCAGATGGATGGATTGATCAAATCATTCCGTGGCGTCACAACCATTGAGGAAATTTTACGTGCAACGAGGGAGCAATAACACATGACTAGTTTTAGTTTTGTCGCGACAAAAAAAGATGGCTCAACGCTATCATCAACCATAGAGTCCAGTGATCGTGCGGCCGCCATCCGCTCAATTCAAGCGCAAGGGTTAAAATTGGTCAACCTCAAAGAGACAGACGCCAAGTCTGGTCGCAAACGCCGTCGCAAAATTAAGTCTGACGAATTGGTGATGTTCACCCGTCAGTTAAGCTCCATGGTCTCGGCTGGTGTGCCAATCCTCCGGTCGTTAGAGTCAATGACAGAACATGCCGAAAGCGCATCATTCCGCTCAATCATTGGCGACGTCTCAAAAGACATCGAAAGCGGTTTGTCGTTTGCCGACGCCCTGGCGCGACACCCCGACACGTTTAATGATGTGTATGTCAACATGGTTCGGGCTGGTGAAACCGGTGGTATTTTGGACGACATTTTGAAGCGTTTGGCTTTGCAGCAAGAAAAATCAGCCTCCATCAAGAAAAAGGTTAAGGGAGCCATGACCTATCCAATGGTGCTGATCGTCATTACTATTGGTGCATTTTTTGGCTTGATGATTTTTGTCCTACCGATGATTGGTAAAACCATCAAAGATTTGGCAGGAGAAGATGCCGAGCTACCAGCGTTGACCCAAGCCATGCTGGGGATCAGCGCCTTTATGGTCAATTTCTGGTATATCCTGCTGCCACTGGTTGGTGCAGCAATTTATGGTTTCTTGCGTTACATCAAAACACCTGGTGGCAAGAAAAAATATCATCACTTTTTGGTACATGGACCAATTATCGGCAAAATCATGAAAAAAATCGCCATCGCTCGCTTCACTCGTACCTTCTCCTCACTCATTGGTGCTGGAGTGGCGGTGCTGGAAGCACTTGAAGTGACCTCCAAAGCAGTTGGTAATAACGTCTATGAAGAATCACTCAATAGTGCGGCCAAGCGCGTAAAAAACGGTGAGGTATTTTCAAAAATCATCGCTGAAGACGAGGTACTATATCCGCCAATCGTGGCACAGATGTTAGCAGTCGGTGAAGAAACCGGTCAAACCGATCAGGTCTTGGTTAAGGTGGCTGATTTTTACGAAGAAGAAGTCGATACCGCCATCGCCAGTATCAGCTCCACCATCGAGCCAGTGATGATTGTTTTCATGGGTGGCATGGTTGGCTTGATCGCCGCCAGTGTGATGATGCCAATCACCGGATTAGCAAATCAAATTAAGGGTTAGCAAATCAAATTGGTTATGGTATACTAAAAAAGAATTATATAAATGTGTGGGCAATATTGTGAGTTCTATATTTTACAAAAATAAACCAATCATTGGATTTGATTTCAGCAAGGTGGGCGCCCGAGTCATGTCGCTGGACGTCGCAAAGATGAGCGTTCACGGCTACGGTGCCATTGATTTCGATCCATCCAAGATGTCTGACGATTTAGAAGTCTGCTCGGACTATATCGTTACGCGTATTAACGAATTGTTTGAAAAAAACTTAGTTGGCAAATTGAACAGTAACCGGGCGGTGCTTAGCCTGCCAACATCACGCACCTTCTCGCGTACCTTTACTGTGCCTAAAGCCCAGGAAGCGTCTTTGCGAGACGCCGTCAACCTGGAAGTCGAACAGTATATACCTATGCCGCCAGATCTGCTCTATGTCGACCACCAGATCATCAAGCGCGACAAAGATTCATTGACCGTACTGATGTGCGCTGCGCCAAAAAAAGACATTGAAGTGATGACGACCATCGCCAAACAATGTGGTATTGAAATTGCCATGATCGAACCAAGCATCAACGCCATCGCTCGCATTTTGAAATCAACCGAGAGCGGCGGACTACCAACCGTTATCTTAGATATCGGACCATCGACCACAGACATCGCAATTTTAGACTCTGTTATACGCGTGACTTCTGGTGTCAATATCGGTGGCAACACCTTCACTCTCAACATTGCCAAAAAGCTCAATACACCGCTGGAAGCAGCCCATCAGCTGAAAGTTCTGAGCGGTCTAAATTCTGGACCAAAGCAAGCGCAAATCACCAGTGCGCTTAAGCCAAGCTTGGAAACAGTCGTCAAAGAAACCCAAAAAATCATCCGCTACTACTCTGAACACTTCCCGAACGAGCCAAAGATGGAACAATTACTCATCGTCGGTAGCGGCAGTAATATTCCAGGATTGGGTGATTATTTTACTAACGAGCTGATGATGCCAAGCCGTACGGCGAGCCCTTGGCAGGCATTGAACTTTAGCTCATTGCAGCCACCAACAAAGCAGCTGCGAACTCACCTGATGACAGTTGCAGGTTTAGCACTGGTTGATCCAAAGGAGATTTGGAAATGATAAACTTATTACCTCAAGACGAAAAACGTCAAATTATCGCTGGACAAACCAATAGGTTGCTCGCACGCTACTGCGTCATCTCGTTGGCACTAGCAGCGTTGCTGTTCATCTATATCGGCATATCCTACTTTATCTTGATGAAATCCAAGTCAGATGCTGAACAAACCATTGCTGAAAGTAACCGACAATTATCACAGTACAAAGAAGTCCAGCAACAAGCCAAGCAATTTTCAGACAACCTCAAAGTCGCCAAATCCATCTTAGACAAAGAAGTGCCGTACTCAAAAATCGCAGTCAAAATAGCCCAGGCACTACCAAGAAACATCGTCCTACAATCTTTGGATCTGGACGCAACCACCTTTGGTAAACCAATCAGCCTTACTACAAAAGGCAAAAGTTACAGTGACGCTCTGGAGCTAAAAACCGCCCTAGAGAACAAGAAAGACGTCTTCCAAAACGTCCATCTAGTGTCAGTAACTGCCAATGAAGCAAAGGACGGCTATCCAATGTCAATCGTCATCAGCGTTGTTATTCGCCCGGAGGTGATAAAATCATGAATATACAAAAACTTCAACTAAACGCAACATTAGCTCGCATTTTATTGTCATTAGCCCTCGTCTTGATATTGCTTGTCATGACCGCTGGGTTCTACATGGCGTACAATTTCATGAAAGATTCAGCTCAACAAGTCGCCAGCGTGCAAGCTGATGCGAAAGCTGCTGACAAAAAATTACAAGACGTTAGATCACTCTCGAGCAAACTGGAAAAATATCAAGACAGTGTCAAAAAGGCAGAGAAAATTGTTGCTGAATCTACCAGCTACAAGTATCAAAACCAGATCATCAACGATATAACCGCCTATGCACGACAGGCCGGTGTTGGTATTTCATCATTTACCTTTCAAGATGATAGCGCAGCTTCAAATGGCAAAAGCAGCTCATCAACAGCCACCAAAACACCAGCTACACCAAGCCCGTCTGGCGCTAAGAGTACGTCAGTCTCTATCCAAATGAGCAAAGACCTCGACTACGTGCGTTTCTTGCAGTTCTTGCACCTACTAGAGCAAAACCTAACCCGCATGCAAGTAGCAAACATATCCCTCGCTAAAGGAGATAGTCCTCAACATGTTGAATCACAAGCATTAAAATTGGAGCTTTACTTACGATGAATAACTCACCATCTGTCGGACAATTAGGCGTAATCCTGGCACGGTTTCTGCACCGCTATCACATCACGTTGTACACCATGACCATCGTGATTGCAGTTTCAGTAGCCATATTCCTGATCAGCAGCGTCACCAGCTCCGGTGACGATGTTAATGCAAAAGTTGTAGAGACTACCAAGTTTGACACCAATACTATCGATCGCATCAAAGAATATAACAGCTCATCACAAGCAGCAAAGCCATTCTCTCTGCCGGGCAGCGGAAGAATTAACCCATTTGTCGAGTAAGGTAGTATAATAGATATTGTATGTTAATTTCAGCCAGCAGATTTATAAACACTCCGGTGATGAGCCTCCAGACAGGTGCGGAGTTGGGCAGGACTGCTCGCGAAATAATCGATCCGCGTAACTTATCAATCGTTGCCTATGAACTGGAAGGGCCACTTCTCGACCAGCGCCCAACGCTGCTTAGACTGGACGATGTGCGAGAGATCGGCCCACTCGGCATGATCATCGACTCGGCCGATGAGCTCGTCGGCGTCTCAGACGTCATAGAACTACAAAAAATTTACGAATACAAATTCGTTTTGATGGGCAAACATGTCGTAGAAAAAGACGGTCGTAAAGTCGGTAAGGTCATTGGCTACACCGTGATGGCTGGCAGTTTCCTCATCCAACAACTCAGTGTCAAACGTCCACTGCTACGCAGTTTTGGTGATACTGAAATACTCGTTCACCGTTCACAAATCGTCAAAGTGACCGACGATCAGATAGTCGTAAAATCAGCAACTGTTCCACGTCAAGAACAACACGTCGAGAAGCCGG
>CAUQMR010000004.1:0-50009 GCA_963519285.1 uncultured Candidatus Saccharibacteria bacterium | reverse complement strand
TTGCTGTACCTGTCTGTGGGGAATATCGCCGTGCAAATTGCTTTCACTGCCTTTTATATCATTTGGCTGGTTGTTATCAAACCGATGTCAAAGCGTTGGCAAATGATGTTGCAGTCGGCCATCGCCATTTTATTTGGTACGGTAGCGTTATTCTCCATTGGCTATTTGTTGCCAGATATTGCAGTTGTTGCTGGCTCAATGATCATTGGCTATAGCGCCGCTCGGCATTTTTTGGTTAGCTACAAAGAAGATCAAATAGTTCTGCTGAGCTCTATCTGGGGAATTATGTTTGCGGAGATTGGCTGGCTAGCGTACTATTGGACCTTTGCCTATGCTATACCAGGACTCACCATGATCAAACTTCCGCAGGTGACTATTATTTTGCTGTTGATATCTTTCTTGGGCGAGCGGGTCTATCGATCATGGAAGAAAAACGGCGCGGTCGTACGGAGCGAGATCATGCCGCCAGTTTTGTTTTCTGTAGCAGTGATAGGCGTTATATTACTATTTTTCAACACAGTAACGAGGATTTGATAGATGACGGAGGTGGGACTAGATCAACCAAATAACAACGCGCAGGTGATTACGCTATCACGGCGACGGATGATGGCTATCTGGGTTGCCATAGCAGCGCTATTTTTGTTGATGATTATGATCGGTAGCGTACTGCTCATGATGGTGCTGCGTCCAAAGCTCGCCAGTACGCATGGCCCAACGGTTGACGGTAATCTGACTGTTACCGCCGAAGAATCGAATGTCTCAAAAATCGTCAATCAGGTATCCCCTAGCGTCGTATCGATTATCACTGTAAAAAGTAATGGCTTCAGATCACAAGAGAACGCTGGAACTGGCGTGATCATCAGTAAAGACGGCTATATTTTGACGAATAAGCACGTAGTAAATGGTGGGCGGTCCTTCCAAATCATCACTGGCTCGGGCGACCGCCACACCAACGTCAAACTAGTGGGGGTTGATCCACTAAATGACATTGCGTTTTTGAAGATTAACGGCGTCGATAATCTGTCGCCAGCGACTATTGGTGACTCAAGCACTGTCCGTGTTGGTCAGAAAGTCATTGCCATCGGTAATTCGCTTGGTAAATTCCAGAACACTGTCACGAGCGGTATTATCTCAGGTAAGGGCCGTCCATTGCAGGCTTCGTCAGATAGCGACGACGATCAAGACCAGAAGCCTGAATCATTAACGGATCTGCTACAGACCGATGCCGCTATTAACCCGGGCAACTCGGGTGGTCCGCTGTTAAATATGGCTGGTCAAGTCATCGGCATTAATACCGCC
This sequence comes from uncultured Candidatus Saccharibacteria bacterium, assembly GCA_963519285.1. Classification (GTDB taxonomy): domain Bacteria; phylum Patescibacteriota; class Saccharimonadia; order Saccharimonadales; family Saccharimonadaceae; genus Nanosynbacter. Next base: position 48,710 of record CAUQMR010000004.1, on the reverse strand, counting down.
ATCGTCGAGGATGCCCAGAGTATTGGCTTCGCCATCCCAATAGGCGCAGCCAAAGGATTGATTCGCAGCGTCCTGGAAAAGGGCGAGATCAATAAATCATACATCGGCATACGTTACCTAGAGGTGACGCCAGAAACGCGGGCCGCAAATAAACTGTCGGTCAAAAATGGCGCTTTTGTCGGTGGTGTTTCTGGGCAACTGGTGCAGCAGGGTGGTCCAGCTGATAAGGCCGGGATCAAATCTGGCGACATCATCACCAAGGTTAATGATAAAACTATTGGCGAACATGGTGGTTTGACAAGCTTGATCGGTGAATATCTGCCAGGCGAAACTATCGAGCTGACGGTTATCAGAGACAACAGAGAGCAGAAGCTGAGGCTAACGCTCGGTGCCTACAAGTCGTAGCACCACGATCAATCCGCTGGTTTCCAAGTGTAAAAAGCCATTTTGATTACCAAAGGCTACGATCGTCTGGTGTTGTTCCTCGTCTGCCTCGATGAATAGCAGTCCTTGGTCGGTCATATGCTTGGGTGCTTGCTGAATGAGCTCTCGGATTAGCTTAAGTCCTCCTTCGCTGGCATACAGGGCTTCTGGCGGCTCGTGGCGCAGCTCTGGGGAGGTGTTTTTCCAGTCCTTGTCTACATATGGCAAATTCGCTAAGATGCAGTCGAGCTTTTCAAATTGGCCGAGTAGTAAGGATTGTTTTTGCGTAAAGATTTTAGCACCCAATTTCTTGGCATTCTTTTCTGCCACTAGGAGTGCTTTAGGGCTAATATCTGACAAAACAACATGCCAGTTGTCTGGCAACTCGAGCGCCGCAGTGATCCCCAAGCATCCAGAGCCAGTTCCTATGTCGATGAGCGTCCTTGGTTGGTCGTCTTGTGGTGCCAATCTCAGGAGTAGATTGATCATTTCTTCTGATTCGGGACGCGGTACTAGTACACTGGGTGATACACTAAAATTCCGTCCATAAAACTCTTTTTCGCCCAAAATATACGCCAGCGGTACTCGGTCGAGACGCAGGCTAAGTCGTGCTTCGGCGATATCAACACGCCGCGGATCAATCTCTTCGTCCGGGTGCGCGTGAAGGTATGTTCGGTTTTTGCGCAAAGTATTAGCTAAAATGAGCTCCGCGTCTAATCGGGCTGATGCGATATCGGCTTGCTTTAATGTATTGGTGGCGGTTGCTAACCAGGATGTTATGGTTGACTTTTCTTGCATTATATGCTAAATTATACACCATTGAAGAGAAATTTCATAATCAACGTGGCTACTAGACGGCACGGGAAGAGTTGGCATGTATGAATAAGCGCGTGGACAAACTGGAAGTAGATTTTCCTTCTTGTGAGGGTATTGTGACCGTTGATCATGATTTTCCAAAGATTCAGCTTGATCGTAAGTTAGGTGCTGAGCTAGTGCCCGGTGAAGTTGTTGACCTTTCTGAAGAACGAATAAAAAAATATCTTGAGTATGCTGAAATACCGGAGCAGTGTTGGGGCGATTTGTCACTAATCATCACTGGCGCAGAAAATTCTTCGTATCTGGGGAGTGATGAATTAGGGTATGTAAGTGATGATGGCGAGGGAGGACTTGATGTTGTTATCGGGATTGATTACGACTCTGACTCTGAGGCTACGCTACGGCATGAGCTGTGCCACGTCAAGGATGCGATAGATGGGGAAATTGACTTCCAGAAGAAAAATTTGTTATACACACTGGGAAGTTCAATATCTAAAGAACGATTACGTAAGCAGGCCATTATAATTCATGCTTTGGGCGCTCTTGCTTATGCGTGCGGTATGTATTTTAACTCTGAAGAGATGAAAAATAGTGTGCTCTCTGCGGTGGTTGCAAATAATACCGTGGCTGCGGCGTTACTGGGAGCACACCTGAAAGGGTACTATCATGATCCAGGAGAAAAGCGCGCTCGTAAGGCTGCGGAACATGGTAAATGGTTACCACATGTGTTCACGAGGCGTATTGATACTATACCTGTTGATGAATTGGCGTCATCATTTGCGTCTCATCCTTGGACCTCGGTATATATAGCAAAAAATGATGATGAAGTGCGCGCCAGGGAGCAAGCCGCTGGCCAACTTGGTCTGTCGTATTATGCAACGACAGATCCAGAGGAGGTTGAACTGCTTGCTGTCAAAGGGGTTGAGCGAGAGTATGTTGAGTATAAACGATTAGTCGAACAAGGGGTGATCAGTAAAAGAGGACTTAGAAAGTTTAAGATTAGCGAAATAGTCGATGATTTCATGGATCGTGCAGAGGTAGCTACTAAAGGTGGCGGTGCAATGGTTGCTGTACTGCCTGATTCCATGCATCGTGTCAACATGGGGGAATATAGTAAACGATACGATGATATCAAGCGCGATATCACGGAATAGAGTTTTTTGTTAAGCTTCAGCATTCTTTGCTTTTAGCTCTCGCTCATACCGCTGTAGTTGCTCAATCAAATCGTCAATATCCCCGTTCATTGCCGCGGGGATATTGCTGCGGCTGTAGTGAATGCGGTGATCGGTGATGCGATCTTGCGGGAAGTTGTAAGTACGGATCTTTTCGGAGCGGTCACCAGTGCCGACGAGTGAGCGTCGCTCAGCACTCAACTTGGCATTTTCCTCATCAATTTTCATCTGTAGTAAGCGCGAACGCAGCACACTCATGGCTTTTTCGCGGTTCTTGATCTGTGATTTTTCGTCTTGGTTGGTCACGACGATACCAGTTGGTAGGTGAGTGATGCGCACCGCCGAGTCGGTGGTGTTGACGCTTTGACCACCATGTCCGCCCGAGCGGAATACGTCAACGCGGAGGTCATTTGTATCTATCTCGACGTCAGCCTCTTCGGCCTCTGGTAACACCGCTACGGTGACGGTGGAGGTGTGGACGCGACCTTGGCTTTCGGTGACTGGGACGCGCTGGACGCGGTGGACGCCGCCTTCAAATTTCAATTTGGCGTATGGCGCGTCGCCCTTGACCATGAATATGACTTCTTTGTAACCACCTGAGTCATTGGCGGATTCGCTGACGAGCTCAGTTTTGTAGCCATTTGCTTCGCACCAACGGAGATACATGCGGTACAATTCCGCCGCGAACAATGATGCTTCGTCGCCGCCAGCACCAGCACGGATTTCTATGATGATGTTTTTCTCGTCGTTTGGATCCTTTGGGGTTAACAAGATGAATAGTTCTTCTTCTAGTTCTGTCAGGCGCGCTTCAGTTTCAGTGATTTCGGCTTTTGCTAGTTCCGCAATCTCATCGCCGCCAGTAGCCAATTTTCGTGCTTCCTCTAAGTTTTTTGTTAGCTGCTGGCGCTCCTCGGCCTTTGCTATCAACGTTTCCAGCTCCGAAAACCGTTTGTTTTTGATGGTAAATTCCGGATCGCTATATGCGGTAGGCTGCGCTAAAAAATCTGCCAAGACTTGCCTCTCGGCGACTAGGTCGTCTAAGTGTAATGCAATTTGTGCCATATGAGTTGTATTATAGCACAGAAACCCCATGGCGTATATTGACAATAGTAGCATTTGTGTGTATAATATGCGCAACATGGTTAAGTTTAAAAACATGATCCCCGCGCGACTGCGTAGAGTCAGGCAAGTCAGCCCGAACAGTGAGCCTAAATATGACCAAAACCAGGTGATGTACAATCTGTATGAGCAGGGTTCCGTTGCCGTTCATCCATGTGAGCCGTTTGAAACGGTGTCTGGAGAAGAGATATCGCATCGGATGGAAATAGACCACTGTGTGAAGCGGGCGCCCACGTTGGCGGAGCTGATGAGCGACAGGGAGCGTGACAGAGAAACCAATGTCTACAGCGTGATTGGTAGTCGGGCGTTGCTTTCGCGTGAGGTTGATGCCTTGACCCGAGAAGACTTTTCAGTGCAGACGGAACAGCAGACAATTTCAGCATTGTTTTCTGGGTTGTGTGCGCGAAGTGATGATTTGGCGCGTACCTCACGATTGTCTAAAATCCGGAATCATCTCAACTATGTTGGTGAGCCAGAGCTTATGGAGGCGGCATGTGGAATCGCGACGTATTGGAAGTATCGGCTGGACGCGCACCCTGATAAAGCATTGTTTGTTATGCTGGGCGAAATTAATAATATAGAACGTGCTGACTATGCCGCCCCACAAGGAAAAATAAAAAGTGACGAATATTTCATGGAATTGATCATGGGGGAGTTTTCTGATGATGAGTTGAGCCAGTACGCCAATAGGCTGCTTATCGATGAGGGGGAATTGGTGAACTTGCCTAAAGAAAACGTCGATATCATCATGCTAGACGACTGGACAAGTAGTGGTATAGAAATCGCGGAACAGCAACAGTGTTTCTTGAGGCGACATCCGGACTTGAGGGACCATATAGAAGTCCAACTAGCGATTGCCAATGAGGAAAGGCTGAAAGTAGGCTTTCGTATGAATGGGGGACAGTATGTGCCAGTTCGCTCCTACTACTCGGCAAATAGTTCATCCGAGCTTTTTAGCACGTATATCGCAGGGTCGCACTCGTCAGATTACTCGTTGGCGTTTGATATCAGTTCTCTGCTTGGAGCAGAGGATGCGATGCCACCAGGCGTGCAAGTTGCGCGACCATATCACCGAGACGACTATCAGACGACCTTTCGTCAACGTTTACAACACGCTAGGTTGCATGGCTCAAACGTGATTAAATAGATACATGACATTTTCAACGTGGCGTGAGTTTGTTGAAGCTGAGGCCCAGCAGCCGTATTTTCGAGTTTTGATGAATCGGGTGGACGCTGAGCGGGAAAAATATGAGGTGTACCCAGCGAGGCAAGATATGTTTTCTTGTTTTGCCGCTTGTCCGCTGGATAAGGTAAAGGTAGTGATCATTGGACAAGATCCATATCATGGACCGGGTCAGGCGCATGGTATGAGTTTTTCGGTTAAGCCAGGGGTCAAATTGCCACCAAGTTTGCAGAATATTTTTAAGGAGTTGGTTGATGATACCGGGGTAGATATGCCGACTAGTGGTTTTTTGGAACCATGGGGCAAGCAGGGTGTACTGTTGATGAACACTAGCTGGAGCGTCAGACGAGGTCAGGCTGGTAGCCACGCAAATTACGGCTGGATGGAGTTTTCTAAGAACCTGCTAACGATGCTGAATGACTATGAGCAGCCGCTAGTATTTATACTGTGGGGAGCGCATGCCCAAAAGGTTGGTCAGGCGATCACAGACAGTCGACATTTGAAGATTTGTAGTGCTCATCCGTCACCGTTTTCTGCCAATCGGGGATTCTTTGGTAGTAAGCCATTTTCGCGTGCCAATGATTTTCTGGTACGGAATGGCCGCGGGGCGATTGACTGGCAGTTACCTTGATTGACAAATAGTAACTTTATGTGGTATAATATGAACTATGGAACATTCAATTGATACTATTAAACAAACACCAGATACGTTGCCGTTGCCATCTGTTACCAAAACGTACAGATTGCCCGAAGGGATGTCGCTCGGACCTGATGAATCAGTCAAGGTGAAAGGATTTATAGCTCGGGGAAGAATTGATGGAAGGTCGGCTGTCTTGGCTTTGGATGACTCGGGAGAGAATGATACTCAGGACTCAGTGCTGCAGTCTCATCTTGAGGATGCAATTTTTGGAGATTTTTCTTTTATGCGCTCAGCATATTATAACCACATTGCTCAGCATCAGGGCATGACGACACCGAATATACTCAAAGTGTCAGAAAATGACCAAGAATCACTGAAGCTGACCGGTTTGTCTATGGTGCTGGCAACTGGATCTTTGGAGGAGATAGAGCAGAGGCAGGGCTCCCCCGCGGGATTAGTTGTATCAAGGGGCGACGAACTGAAGAAAGTGGCTGATATTGAACATAGGGCAGCAGAGATTGGTCTGTATTCTCGAGCAGCCGTACAATTTCCTGGAGATGAGCAGGGGGTGAAAAAAGACTGTATCATATTAATAGATGCGGTCGGTAATCGAATCGTGATGCCGTTTCACGAAGAGACGACAGACCTTCTGGAGCGCCTGTTTGGTTATCAAGAAGCCGAAGGGCAGTTGTTTGATGCTGAAGCAGCACTGTCGGCTATGTCTGAGTAATTCGAAAACTGATTAACCTAACAAGAACCGCCTCAGTGATGAGGCGGTTTTTAAAGATACTAGACTGTATTATTTGCTAGACTTTTTAGTCTTCTTGTCTGATTTTGGAGCATCAGTTTTTGCGGCTTTGTTGGCTGCGGCTTTTTTGGCTTTATTTGCCAAGGCTGCTTTGCGAGCTTCAGCTGCTGCCTGGCGTGCCTTAAAGCGGTCAACACGACCTTCGGTGTCGATAATCTTTTCTTCACCAGTAAAGAATGGGTGTGAAGCCGACGAGATGTGGACTTTCACGAGAGGGTAAGTATTACCGTCTTTCCATTTGATGGTATCTGTTGTCTGCGCTGTTGACTGAGTCAAGAACGCGAAGCCCGCTTGATCGTCGCTAAATACGACAGGGCGATAGTTCTGTGGGTGAATACTGCTTTTCATAACCGTTCAATTGTACACAATTTACCCTAGAATGTCAAAAGGAGTTGTCTCAAGAGTCGAATAGTGGTATAATTAACGGGTAACTAATTTTAATGACACAATTCGTTTCACACTCCACATCGTGAGCGGATGAGGCAAAAGGAGAAAGAAATGTCTGTAGCAGTAGACATTAAGGCTTTGCTGGAGTCAGGTGTTCACTTTGGACACAAAACCAGCCGCTGGCACCCAAAGATGGCGCCGTATATTCACAGTAAGCGTCAGGATAGTCACATCATTGACTTGGTCAAGACGGTTGAAGCGCTGGATAAGGCGTTGCCAGAATTGACAAAAATCGCAGCGTCAGGCCGCAAAGTACTGTTTGTTGGCACGAAAAAGCAGGCCAAAGACGTGGTGCGTCGGGCTGCTGAAAAGATCAACCAGCCATATGTAGTTGAACGCTGGATCGGTGGTATGTTGACCAACGGCGCGACGATTACTCAGCAGATCAAAAAGCTGAAGAATTTGGAAAAGCGCATGGCATCAGGTGACCTGGAAAAGCGCTACAACAAGTTGGAAGTGCAGCGTTTCCAAGAGGAAATCGATAGCTTGAACGTTAAATATGGCGGTATCAAAGATTTGATGGGCAAGCCAGGCGCAGTGGTTGTGGTTGACGCCTTGACTGATGCAAATGCAGTGCGTGAGGCTCAGACATTGGGTGTGCCAGTATTTGCTATTGTTGATACCAATGTCAATCCAACTGGCATCGACTACGTCATCCCTGGTAACGACGACGCTATCAAAGGTATCCAATTGCTACTAGACTACTTCACCGAAGCTGTTGTCGAAGGTGCGGGTAGTGTAAAAACTGAAGAAAAACCAGTGAAAAAAGAGGAGAAATAGGATGGGCGTTTCTGTTGACGACATTAAAAAACTGCGCGAATTGACTGGCGTAGGTTTGACCGACGCAAAGAAGGCATTGGTTGAAGCTGACGGTGATTTTGACAAGGCGCTGGAGGAAATGCGCAAAAAAGGCTTGACTAAGGCTGAGAAAAAAGGCGACCGTGAAGCACGTGAAGGCTTGATTGAGAGCTATGTTCACTCTGGTCGAATCGGCGTGATTGTCGAGGTTAACTGTGAGACTGACTTTGTGGCGCGCTTGGACGACTTCAAAACCTTGGCGCACGAAATTGCTATGCAGATTGCCGCGATGAACCCAAAGTATGCTTCTACAGAAGATATTCCAGCTGAAGAGATGGAGCGGGTGAAGGCTGAGTTGATGGCGAGCGAGACACTAGCAAGCAAGCCTGAAGAGATGCGCGAGAAGATCGTGACTGGTCAGTTGAATAAACACTTTGCTGAGCAAGTATTGATGAGCCAAGCGTACATCTTGGACGATTCCAAGACGGTTGAGCAGCACATCAAGGAAGCGATTGCTAAATTGGGTGAGAACATTGTGGTTCGCCAGTTCAAGCGAATCGAGCTGGGCGTCAGCGAATAACATTTGCCATCATGATGAAAATCGGCTGCAAATATGCAGTCGATTTTTATTTGTAGATATATCTTGCATAAGCGTATTGACAAAATAGCAAATCTATGCTAGTATGAGAGCATATTACATCAATATACACAAAAAGGAAAACTATGAATAAAAACATGAATGCAGCTCCGGCGTTCCCAGACCTTAATAATACAGTTCCTGATGGCTGGGCTAACCTATCAAGTGGGCTGGCTGTTCCAGAGAGTGCAGCTGCTGCATTCCCGAGCATTAATAAAGAGCCTAATGACTGGAATGAACTGGGAAATGGACTACTTGTTCCGGAAAGCGCAACAAAAGGTGGCGCTGAAAATGGCATGATGACGCGCGATGAGCGCATCACTGACGGCCAAGAGAGATTTAACGCCTTGAAGACCCGGGCTCAAGAAGGCTTGAGCAAGATGATGCAAGGTCTTAAAGACCGTTTTTATATCGGCATTAGTCGGGGTGCTGAGTTACCTGGTCAAATTGCCACTGGTGCTGAGATGGTACGAGAGACTGTAGCTCAAAAAGGTACTGAAGCGCAAGAGTTTGTTGTTCAAAAGGGTAGTGAAGCAAGAGAAGCTATTGTTCAAAAAGGCGCTGAAACAAAAGAGGCAATTGGTAATGCCTGGGGCGCTGCACGAGGAAAGGCTGCAGAACTGTTTGAAAAGGGTAGTGATGTAATACTGCAAAATGTAAAAGTAGCACGTGAACGCAAGGCTGCTAGAATAAAAAATCGTCAGGAGCGGCGAGAAGCTCGTCAGCAGGCTCGCGAACAACGAGTAGCTGAGCTCGATAATCGCCAGGCGGCTCGTGTCAGTCGTCAGGAGGCTCGCCAGCAACAACGGGAAGCTCAAACTAAAGAGAATATGGCGGACAAGCTGGATACCGGGGACGACAAGGTATTCATCCGGCAAGAGCAACAAGCAGACACTGGAGCAACCTTAGAGTCTATGATGACCGAGAGGGAGCTGAATGACGCTAATGCTAAAGTGGAACAAATGAGCAAAGAAGCCGAGCGGGCAGAACAAGCGGCAGAAGCTGCTCGGTTAGAAGCAGATGCTAACCCTGGAGATGAGCGGCTACAGCTTGATGCCGAAGAAAAAGAGGGGCTGAAAATTGCAGCGAATGCTCGATTGAAGCGCGCAACAGGCGAAGTTACTCGGCTGCAGGCAGCGATGAGTCAGCTGGAGAAGAGCTCTGAAAGTGCGCAAAGCAATATTGAGGCTGCTCGAGAGCGTATCGAGGAGCGACGTGGTCGAGCTGAAGCGCGTAGAGCTGCTCGTATGGCCGCTCGTAAGGAGGCACTGGGCGATACCTGGGAATCAGCGAAAGATAGGGTTGCACGACTGGCAAATACCGACCCGAACAAGATTAAACAGTTCGGCGTAAAGGTAGCAAAGGCAGCTGGTAGGTTGACTAAGGCTACCGCAAGTCGGTTGGTTCCAGTGAGCTAAAGACAATAGATATAATTGATTAGAAAAGATAAAAAGGGTATTATGATAGCTATGAATAATGACGAAAATACACAAATAATCATCCCAACAACTATGATAACGAAAGCACAGTTGAGCTCGGTAGGAATTAATCTACCTGACGACCAGGCACAGGCACTGATTCAGCACGTGGAAGAAACGGTGAATGAGCGGATTAGTGAGGAAATTGTTGATTCATTGGACGATGCGCAAGTGGCTGAACTTGTGGCGTTACAGGATGGTGATGTACCAGCTGAGCAACTTGAGGCTTGGATTCGTGAACGAGTGCCAGAATATGACGAGATCGTTGAAGACAACGTGACAATCGTATTGGGTGAGTTGGTCGAAAATTCTGAGGCAATTCAGGCACAATAGTACATGCTAGTGATAAAATTGCCTTCCTCGTGAGGGCGATTTATTGTGTGGAGATGATCAAGCAGCCGTCTTTCTGATGACGGGCATCAGTGGTAGTGACGACAAATTGGTGGTGTTGGATGGTCTCTTGAAGTAGTTTTTCGCGAGTTGCGTCCAGTTCAGAAAACACATCATCCATCAAAATGAGTGGGCGATGTTTGGTTCGTTCAGTTTGTAGCTCCAGCTCTAGGAGTTTAAAAGCTAGCATGATGGTGCGCATTTCGCCGCGAGAAGCAACTTTGACGGCTGGCCGTGAATGCAAGGATATCAAAAAATCTTCTCGCTGTGGTCCGGCGGAGGTGTAGCCTGTTGCTAATTCATATTCACGAGAACGCTGTAGCCTGTCCAGTAGAGACTGCTCGTAATTATCGAGGCTGACTGACGGTAGGTATTCAACAGTGAATGGTGTCTGTTTTCCTGCCAGGGAAGCATAGAGTAATTCAAGGCGTTTTTCGTAGGTATATAAAAAATGTGCGCGGGCAGTTGCCAGGGCGTTTGCTGCCTGAACAAATTTTATATCCCATGCGAATAAGTGGTCTCGCCACTCGGCAGCGTTCTCGGGATGATGCTTGAGCAGTTCATTGCGCTGTAGGAGTGTTCGGTTAAAAATGCGCAGTTGGGCGTCATAGGTTGCGTCCAGGCGTGACAATAGACCATCTAGGAAATCACGACGTCGCTGCGGAGAAGACGAGATGAGTCGCAGGTCATTCGGCTCAAACAGCACCACAGGTAGGCGGTGTTTTCGGGGGAGTGTTTTGGAAGTACTGTCGGCAATGGTAAATTCTTTTGTAATTGCGTTATCAGCTGAACGTAACAACTGGACGCGGCGCGGTTGGCTGTTGGTCTCCAGGTGAATGATGCTGTGTACTGTTTGGTGGCGCATGCAATCAAGCAGCGATCCACGAAAGCTTGTGCCGCGCAGCGCTATGTATATCGCTTCTAATAGGTTGGTTTTGCCGGTGCCATTTGGCCCAACGATAACCGTTCCGGTATCTCCCAGTTGCGTCTCGAACAACTCATACGAGCGGAAATTATACAATTTTAACCTTGAAATCATTATTCATATTGTATCATGGGCTGGGTAGCGCCATACGGGTAAAATTGCTATAATAGATAGGAAATAATTGGAGGCAGATATGTTTGACACTAAACCATATGAAGATAAAATGGTACAAGCTTTAGAGCATTTTCAGGATGAGCTGAAAAAAGTACGCACTGGTCGTGCGCACGCTGGGATGCTTGAGGGAGTGATGGTCGAGGTGTATGGCACTAAAATGCCGCTCAATCAAGTAGCTAATGTAACTGCTCCAGAAGCCCAGATGCTGCTAGTGACGCCATTTGATCCAAGCAATATTACGGCTATCGCCGCAGCTATTCGTGACAATCAAAGCCTAGGCTTTAATCCATCAGACGACGGTCGGGTGGTTCGCGTGCCAGTTCCGGCTCTCACTGAAGAGCGCCGCAAACAGTTAGTGAAGCAGGTGAGCGAGAAATCAGAAGAGGCACGAATCGCCATGCGAACTATTCGTCAGGATGCATTGAAGGACGCTAAGCGCATGAAAGATACTAAGGAACTGGGCGAAGATGACTTTAAGCGAGTTGAAAAAGAAATTGATTCATTGATGGGCGATACTCAAAAGCGAATCGAAGAGCTCTTTAAGGCTAAAGAACAGGACGTGCTGACTATTTAGTCTGGTTGGCTACTCAGGTGGGCGATTCGAGATAGGTGTCTGAATGACTCTTGAAGATTTGAAACAATATGCACCGTATATAGACCAGCATATCGAGAAAGTGCTATGTGATTTTGCTGATGAAGTTCAGCCTGAGGCTGATGATGAACAGGCAGTTTGGGCACTGTCAACAATACGTGAATATGCTTTGAGGTCAGGAAAGCGGCTGAGGGGTGCTTTGGCTGCTTGTCTGTACGACGTGAGGACAGGTCAAAAATATGCCGAGGCTGGTTTATCTTTAGCAGCAGTGATTGAACTAATCCATGATTATTTGCTCATACTAGACGATGTTATGGATCGGTCTGCGACCCGGCGGGGGTTGCCAACAGTTCATGAGCAGTACAAAAGGCAATTTTCACACATTGGGGCTAATGAATTTGAGGCAGATATGATGGCTGTTAATGTCGGGCTACTGGTGCAGCATATCGCCAGTTGGGCTCTGTCTCGTATGGATGTGAATACAAAAATTGTTCAGCAAATAATGCACCGTAACATCGGCATCACGGGGTTTGGACAGATGGCTGACGTAGCGGGTACAGTTACTCGTCCAGCGACGTCTGAGCAGATTATCAAAAAGTATTATAAAAAGAGTAGTATTTATACGTTTGTAAATCCGCTGTTATGTGCACTGGCCTTGGCGGGCGACACTGATGAGACCGCCCAACGACAAGTTGAGGCGTTTGGATTGCCAGCGGGCCTGGCGTTTCAGCTTCGTGATGATTGGCTGGGTATCTTTGGCAGCCCGGAAGAGTCAGGAAAAAGCAACCTTGATGATATTCATGAAGGAAAGAATACATTTTTAGTACAAGAAACTTTGGAGCGATGTACTGAGGATCAGAAGAAAACATTGTTGGAAATCATTGGTAATGAGCAGGCGACAGCAGATGACCTAAGTGCTGTGAAGGAAGTTATGACGCAGACAGGTGCGGTAGAGACGGCTCAAGCTTTGATGGAGCAAGCAGGGCGTGAGGCATGCGAAGCTGCCCGAGTCTCAAGTTTGTGGGCGGGCGATTTCGCCGATCTGCTACAGCAAGTGGTACAATATAGTATGGAGCGAATAAAATAGTGAGTGAGAGTAGCGTACCCCAGCATATTGGATATATCATGGACGGCAATCGTCGGTGGGCTGAGCGTCATGGCTTGCCAGCCTATGAAGGACATCTGGCGGGCTATACTGCCATGAAAGAAGTCCTGACGGCTAATATTGATGCTGGTGTGAAATATGTTTCGGTATATGCGTTTAGTTCTGAGAACTGGCGTCGTTCGCAAACGGAAGTCGACAAGCTGATGAAACTATTGGTCAAATGCGTTAAAACCGATGCGAAATATCTCCATGACCGTCAAGTTCGTGTCGTGGTGCTTGGTTCACGCGACCAGCTGCCAGAGAAGGTCATCCAGGCAATAGAAGAGATTGAGTCTGCTACCTCGAACTATACTAAAGGTACGTTGGCGTTGTGCTTTAACTATGGTGGTCAGCAGGAAATCGTCAATGCTGTCAAGCAGATCATCGCTTCAGGAGTTACAGAGGACCAGGTGACAGCTGATTTGATTGAACAAAATTTATACTCACCAGAGATACCGCCGTGTGATTTGATCGTTCGGACTAGTGGTGAGCAACGCCTGAGCAACTTTATGCTGTGGCGATCGGCCTTAAGCGAGTTTTTGTTTCTAAAAAAGCATTGGCCGGACATGCGAGCGGAAGACGTTAAAAATATATTAGATGAATACGCTAAGAGAAATCGAAGGTTTGGGGGGTAATATATGGTTGTGCTGGGTGTTGTAATTGGGCTGTTGGTTTTGGTCTTTTTGGTGGCTATCCACGAGCTTGGTCATGCTATTGTAGCAAAACGCAATGGTGTGAAGGTGGAGGAGTATGGTATTGGCTTTCCGCCGCGAGCAAAAAAATGGCAGCCAAAACAGAGTTTTTTGGGCAAAAATGTAGTATTTAGTTTAAACTGGTTGCCACTGGGTGGCTTTGTGAGGCTCAACGGTGAATATGATTCAGCTCGCGGTAAAGGAGCCTATGGAGCTGCGGGGTATTGGGTAAAAACGAAGATATTGCTAGCGGGCGTATTGGTCAACTGGCTAGCGGCTGTGGTGTTGTTCGCGGTGTTGGCTGTGTTCGGGTTGCCTAAAATATTACCAAACCAAGTGATGCTGCCGTTTGATAATACATCAGTTAAGACACCAGTCAAGATTGTTCGTCTCACCGAGGGCTCGCCAGCGGCACAAGTTGGGCTACAGATTGATGATGAAATTGTAGCGATTAATGAAAAACCGATCGATACTTCAGCGCAGTTGTCTGAGGTAACACAGCAGTCTTCTGGGCAGACCGTAAATATTGAAGTGAAGCGAAACAGTCAGACACTACATTTTCGAACAACGCTACTCAGTCGTGATCAGGCAAAAAATGGTGGCTATCTAGGGGTTGTGCCACATCAGTCGGAGACTATTCATGCGACATGGTCGGCGCCATTAGTGGGCGTTGCAACAACGGTGCAGCTAACTCATGAAACGCTGAAGGGCGTTGGCTCTATGATAGTACAGGGAATTGGCGGCTTCTTTGGGCAATTTATTGGTTCACCAGAACAGAAGCAGGCAGCTAAGGCTGATTTGGCAAAGGTGGGTAATAACGTGGCAGGTCCAGTTGGTATCTTGGGTGTACTATTTCCATCAGTTGTTAATTCTGGATTGACGCAGGTGCTACTGTTGGCGGCAATCATCTCTTTGACGCTGGCAGTGATGAATATTTTGCCAATCCCAGCACTTGATGGCGGGCGTTGGTTTACTATGACGATTTTTAGATTATTGAAGAAGCCGTTGACCAAAGATCGCGAAGAAACGATTCAAGCGACTGGCTTTTTGATTTTAATGGCATTAACAATAGTGGTAACGTGGAATGATATCGCAAAATTATTCTCATGAGCATAAGAGCAAAAAATTAGTACAGCTCAAAAAGAACTGGCTGTGGTGCTTGATTTTGCCTGTTTGGGCGTACGCATCGTTCATGGTGTCAAACCTACTGGTTTCGTTGGTGGTGTGGTTGTTGGTGCAGGTGGGTGTGCCGCTCAAGAGTGTACCGTCGGTCTTGCTGAAAACTGGTGTTTCGGTGGTTGTGTGGATAATCACGGTAGCTATGGTCACCATGGTGCCGTATTGGCTATTTAGGCGTAAGTCGAGCATCAAAGACCTTGGTGTCACTGGCAAACCAGCATGGCTGGACCTGGTTATACCCGTACCGACTTTTGTTGCGTATTTGATTTGCTCCAACATGGTGGCGGCGTTGGCGATGACGTTTTTGGGTGTCGATTTTAAGCAAGCACAGCAGCTGCCTTTTGATGCGACAACATTGTATTCACAGGCTCAGTATGCCATGATCTTTTTCACACTGGTGGTATTGGCGCCCTTGGCAGAGGAGCTGCTATTTCGCGGGTACCTATACACGAAATTGCGCAAGACAACTTCAGTGAAAGCCTCGGTCATCATCACCAGTCTCACGTTCGGTTTGGCGCATTTGGCAATTGGCAGTGAAAACTTGCAGTGGAATGTTGTACTAGACACCTTTGTACTCAGTATCTTCTCGTGTTTGTTACGGGAATACACTGGGGCAGTTTGGGCGAGCGTAGTACTGCATGCCATCAAAAATAGTCTGGCGTTTTATCTATTGTTTATCAATCCAATTGCTATTCATAGTGCTGTTGGGATATTATTTACGTAAAGGAGTTTGACGTATGAGAATGAGCCAATTATTTACCAAAACCAGCAAAACTGCGCCAAGTGACGAGATGGCGAAGAATGCGCAGTTGTTGATTCAGGCTGGTTATGTACACAAAACGATGGCTGGTGTGTATTCGTACACGCCATTAGGGCTGCGTGTGCTGGAGAATATTAAGCGCATTGTGCGGGAAGAGATGAATGCGATTGATAGCCAAGAGCTTATTATGAGCAGCTTGCAGCGCAAGGAACTGTGGACAGAGACAGGGCGGTGGGACGATGAATTGGTTGATGTTTGGTTTAAGTCTCATCTGCAAGATGGTACTGAGGTGGGCTTTGGCTGGACGCACGAAGAGCCTATCATCGAGTTGTTGCGGAATTATCTCAAGAGCTACAAGGACTTACCGATCAGTGTTTACCAGTTCCAAAACAAGCTGCGTAACGAGCTGCGTGCTAAAAGTGGTATCATGCGCGGACGCGAATTTGTCATGAAAGATATGTATTCGGTGCACGCTACCCGAGAGGATTTGGATGTATATTATGAGGCAGTCATCGCGGCATATAAGCGGTGTTATGATCGGTTGGGAATTGGACAGGATACGTATGTAACCTTTGCGAGCGGTGGGGCGTTTACTAAGTTCAGTCATGAATTTCAGACGATTTGTGAGGCGGGCGAGGACTATGTCTACTTGCACCGTGGCAAGAACATTGCGGTAAATGAGGAAGTGATTGATGAGGCTATCGCGGAGTTGGGCGTTGACCGCAGTGAGCTGGAGAAGGTGAAAACGGCTGAAGTTGGTAATATTTTCAATTTTGGCACGCAAAAATCAGAGGAGATGAAATTGGTCTTCACTGGTGAAGATGGCCAGCAACACTATGCATACATGGGAAGCTATGGTATCGGCATCACGCGTGTCATGGGCGTGATTGTTGAAAAGTTCGCTGATGAGAAAGGCTTGGTATGGACTGAGAACATCGCACCGTTCAAACTGCAGCTAGTGGCAATCGGCGAGCGCGGTAGTGAACTGGCAAATCAGCTATATAGCACCTTGATGAAGGCTGGTGTAGAGGTGCTGTATGACGACAGGGCTGAGCGTCCAGGCGTGAAGTTTGCTGACGCTGAGCTGATGGGCATGCCGTGGCGCGTGACCATCAGCGACCGAGGAGTTGACAGCGGTGAGTTTGAGCTAACCAGCCGTCAGAGTGGCGAGACTGTCACTAAAAGCTATGACGAGTTGGTAGCATTTTTCGTTGATTAGTTGACAGTGCTTGGTAGTATTGATACAATCATAGTACTTACACGATGATTATATCGATACGCTAGATATAGCGTTTTTTTGATTTTCAACCACTATATATAGTAGAAGGAGAGTATATGAATAAGAAATATCAGATCACTGATTCAGGCCGGAAAGAACTAGAAAAAGAGCTAGAGGAGCTCAAAAGCCGCCGAGGAGAAATTGCAGAAAAGATTGCAGAAGCACGAAGCTTTGGCGACCTCAGCGAGAATGCTGAATATGATGCCGCTCGTGAAGAGCAGGGACTATTGGAAACGCGTGTTATTGAGATTGAAGACATTTTGCAGCATGCTTCAATCATCAAGGCTGCTGACACAACTGTTGTTGGTCTGGGCAGTGCGGTTGAGCTGAAGAATAGTGATAGAACGGTTACCTACACAGTGGTCGGTCCTGTTGAGGCAGACCCGATGGAGGGTAAAATCTCTGACGAGTCGCCAATTGGACAGGCATTGATGGGCAAGAAGGTTGGTGATGAAGTGACGATTTCTACGCCTAAAGGTGAGATTGTCTATACGATATCCTCTCTGTTATAATGTAGATAATTATGGCTACATTACAAGATTATCGAAATGAACGATTACGAAAATTAGAAACGCTGCGAGAACTAGGCGTTGATCCATACCCGGCAAAGTCAGAGCGGACACATATGTGTGCTGAGGTTTTGGCGCGGTATGATGAACTGGTAGGCCAGGAAGTGGTGGTTGCAGGTCGCATCGCTTCAATCCGCAGTTTTGGTAAGCTAGCGTTTATCAAACTACGCGACCAGTCTGGTGAAGTGCAGCTATATTTGCAGCGCGATGATGTAGCAGAATTGGACGCTGGCCGCGGTGTGTTGGGTATGAAGCAGCTGAAGCTTCTGGATACGGGTGATTTTGTCGAGGCACGCGGAGTGATGACGACAACGCAGACTGGCGAGAAGTCGGTTGGCGTGCGTGAGTTAAGGCTACTGACCAAGTCACTACGGCCAATGCCCGAAAAGCTCGAGAATAAAGAAGAGCGTTTCCGTCGCCGCTACGTTGACATGAATGTCAATCCAGAGGTGCGTCAGCGATTTGTTCGTCGCAGTAAGTTCTGGCAGGCGACGCGTGATTATCTAAACAGCCATGGGTTTACTGAGGTAAATGTACCGGTGTTGGAGCATACGACTGGTGGCGCTGATGCTAACCCATTTGTGACGCATATGGACGCACTGGATAATCAGCAGTTTTACTTGCGTATTTCTCACGAACTGCCGCTGAAGCGGTTGATCGGTGCTGGGTTCGAGAAGGTGTATGATCTCGGGCCGCGCTTTCGCAATGAGAATTATTCCGACGAGCATTTGCCAGAGCACATCGCCATGGAGTGGTACGCCGCGTATTGGGATTGGAAGCAGGGTATGCGTTTTATGGAGGCGATGTATAAAAATGTACTGCAGGAGACATTTGGCACGCTACAATTTCAACTGGGCAAATTTAATGTTGATATGAGCGGCGAGTGGGAAGTTTGGGATTACGCTGAGGTGATTCGCAAGCACTATGGAATTGATGTGTATAATACGACGATTGAGGAAGTCGCTGCTAAGCTGAAAGAACATGGCCTAGAGGTAGAAAAGACCGATTCCATACCACGCGGTATTGATAAATTATGGAAGAATATTCGTAAAGATGTAGCGGGGCCGGTGTGGCTAGTGAATACACCGAAGTTCATCAGTCCGCTATCCAAAACCAATCCTGACAATCCACAGACGGTGGAGCGTTTCCAGCCGGTGATTGCTGGGTCAGAATTGGGTAATGGCTTTTCTGAGTTGAATGACCCTATTGACCAGCTGAATCGGTTTGTTGAGCAGCAACAGATGCGCGACGCGGGTGATGATGAGGCAATGATGTTGGATATCGACTTTGTTGAAATGTTGGAATACGGTATGCCGCCGGCTTGTGGCTGGGGATATTCTGAGCGGGTATTTTGGATTTTTGAAGGCGTAACTGCCCGCGAGGGTGTGCCATTTCCACAACTGCGTCATGAGATTGACGAGACAACGCGGGCAATTTATCCGCAAGTGAAGCTGTAATTGTCGCCTGGACCGGGTTTGTTATAATTAGAGTATGAAGCGACTTATATTGGGGATACTAATCGCTGGATCTCTGTTGATTGGATCTGGTCAGTCGGCGTTTGCGGCGCAGACGGACAATTTTACCATCACTAAATTTGATGCGGAGTATTTATTGGGCCGCGACGGCGAGAATCATTCAACTTCGGCGGCGACGTGGCGAATTACTGCTCATTTTCCGCCGAATCGAAACCGTGGAATCGCGCCGATATTTGTGAAGAAGTATGACAGTCATCCGACGAACTTTTCGTTGCAGTCGGTAACTGATGAACAGGGCGCCTCGCTGGAGCATACGTGGAATGGTGATGAGCTAAGGATTGGCAAGAAAGATGTTTACGTTCAGGGTGAGAAAACCTACGTCATCAAGTTTACCCAGCGTGATGTAACCAAGCACTATGACAATACAGGCCGCGATGAGTTCTACTGGGACGTCATCGGCAATGAGTGGCGTGTGCCGATGGAAAATGTACGCGTGTCCGTGAAACTTGATGAGTCACTTCAGGCGGCGCGAGCGGGTGAAGCGTTTTGTTATACTGGTGCGCATGGTTCAACTAAACGGTGCAATATCAGCGGTGATAAGAGTGAAATTGTTACAAATGTGAGCCGCCTAAATCGCCGTGAAGGCATAACGATGGCGGTTGGCTTTACTAGCGGCACGTTTACCGGGTATCAAGAGACGTTGAGCGAAAAGTTGATAAAAATTTGGGCAACGGTGCAGACGATAGCAAGTAGTTTGGCGGTTATATTGATGCTGTTGTTGGTCTGGCGTTACCGGCGGTTATTTGGTAGGTACCGTGAACTCAAACCAATTCCGCCAGAGTATTTGCCGCCAAACCAGGCGAGTGTGATGACCTCAGCGTATATTTTGAAAAATTACGAGGTCATGGCGATTAAAGGGTCAGCCAAGGTGGCGCAGCTGTTGGATTTGGCGGTGCGGCACTACATCAAATTGTACGAAGTGAAAAAGGCGTCGTTTTTGCGGTCGGCGCAGTACGAAATTGAAATTGTGAAAGATTTGAAAGAGCTAAGGACCGAGGAATCTGAGGTTATTCGGGATATGTTTGGTTCGTCAATGCCAAAGCCAGGTCAGCGGCTAAATCTGAAAAAGTTGCAGAACAATTTGTCGTATGCTGCGAGAACGCGCGATGATGATACAAACTTGAAGAATTTGGCTCGTGGTAAATATGCCTTGTGTGAGCAAACACTCGCGAATAAGCGAATTATACAGAGGTGGGCACTGTGGGTTTGTGTTGTCGGTGTGTTGTTATTGTCGCCGATGCTGCTGCTCGTGGCGGGGATAGTATTTGCCTTGTCATTTGGCTGGTCACTGACTGACGAGGGCTTGGCGCTCAGGCGATATTTAGCCGGATTGAAAATGTACATTGGCGTGGCTGAAGCTGAGCGCCTACAGATGTTACAAAGTCCTGAGGGTGCAGAAAAAGTGAAGGTTGATGCGACCGATGAGAAACAATTGGTGAAATTGTATGAGCGGGTATTGCCGTATGCGGTGCTGTTTGGACAGGAAAAGAAGTGGAGTGCGCAGCTGGGTCAGTACTATGAGCAGGTTGGTGAGCAGCCAGATTGGTACAGTGGTCAGGGCGCGTTCAATGCCGCGGCGTTTGCAGCTGGAATGAATAGTCTGTCAAGTGTGGCCAGTAGCGCCAGTGATTATTCATCGACCTCTGGCGGTTCCACTGGCGGTGGTTTCGCTGGCGGCGGTGGAGGCGGCGGCGGAGGCGGCGGCTGGTAAATTATGCATGACATTTTATTGTTGGTAGTGGCGGCCGTTCTGTTGGTGTTGTCAGGGTCATTTTCAGGTTTGAACATCGGGTTGATGATGGCGCGGCCAGATGATTTGAAACGTAAAGCTCGGCAGGGCGACGCAATCGCTGCACGGGTGTATCGCTATCGCAAAGACGGTTATTATCTAATCTTTTGTATTTTGCTGGGCAATGTCGGCGTGAATACGGCGATGTCAATTTTGCTGGGTAATATGACGAACGGCGTGGTTGGTGGGCTGATTGCCACGCTGCTCATTACTATGTTTGGTGAAATTTTGCCGCAGGCGATTTTTACGCAGCGTGGCTATCAGATTACGCGCTATTTCTTCTGGTTGCTGGATGTGATTTATGTGCTATTTTGGCCACTGGCCCGGCCGATGTCCAAGCTGCTCAATCGCTGGGTAGGCAAGGAAGCGCCGCAGTTGTACTCACACCAAGAACTAGAGCAGATTATTCACGAGCATGCTGAGCGGTCGGACAGCCCAGTCGATTATGACGAAAGTCGAATCGCGGCAGGAGCGCTGCAGTTTAGTAAGAAGACGGCTGGTGATTTGGTGACGCCGATGAATGAGGTGTTTACGGTGGAGTTGGATGATGAGCTGGATGCGACACTGCTGGCACAGATCAAACATGCTGGCCATTCGCGGATCCCGGTGCGTGATGATGAGCGGCTGGTAGGGATTTTATATGTCAAAGATGTGGTGGGGCGCGAGCTGCCGCTGCCGATTAGTCAATTGTATCGAGACAAGATTCATAACATTGACGCACGGTCACGGTTGGATACGGTACTCAGCCGATTTATCCAAACTCGCAATCACTTGTTTGTGGTGATGGATGATGAGAAGGAGCTGGGTATCATCACGCTGGAGGACGTGATTGAAGAGATTTTGGACCAGGAAATTGAGGACGAATACGACGAGGAATAGGTTGGGTGAGCTTTCTAGCGTGGTATACTAAATGTAGTTGATAATGTAGTGGTGGGCAGGGAGAATAATATGCCTAATAAGAAGTATGAGGCTGATGGCGTTCCTGAACGCCTGCGGCAAATAACGGTCGAGACATTGCCAGTTGAGGCGCCGTATATACCTGACCTCGATCCATATACAGAATTGCAAGAAGTGCTGTATATTGATAAAACGCAGGCGGGTGGTGTTGGCAGATTGGCTGTTGACGGTCGGCAATCAATGAAACCGCTTGACATGGATAAACTGCCAGATAAAGGCACTGTTGTATTGATGAGTGTATGGGTTCAGGCTGATGAAGGGGGGCTGCGCCAGGGGGTTGTGGCGGATTGTCGACAATATGATGGACAATTTGACCTCGTAGATGGAGCTCAGGAGATTGATTTTACCGATCAAGAAGAGGCATGGGATATACTTGAAGTACGGCAGCACCAGGTAGTTATTTCTGCAGTGGTTGACAACGACAGCAACGGGAAGACGAAGGTGTGGGGTGACCCGGCATTTTATGACGCTGCAATACACATGGCTAAATTGATAAATAAGGAAGCTAAAAAACACACCACTGCTAAGACCAGAGCTGAAGAGAAAAGCAAAAAGTCGCATAAAAAATCGAAGAAGCCTAAGAGGTAGATTGTCACTTGAGCGGTTATTTATTCAAAAGTACTTGACATTTTATAGTACCTTGTATAACATAGTACTATGTACAAAGAAACTACAAGGAGCAAGGTATGAGAAGAATCGATATCATCAAGCGGGCGGGACGGAATCTTCGCCAGTCAAAAGGTCGGACGATTTTGACGTCATTGGCGATTTCGGTCGGGGCGTTTACGATTGGTCTGGCGCTGATGGCTGGTGAGGGTGGTCGGCTGTATACTAACAGCATAGTTGACGCGGCTGGCGATAAAAAAGTGATCATGGTTGCTAAAAAAATTGAAACTGAAAAGAAGGATCAATTGCCAGAATATGGCAATTCAGAGCAAGATGCTGGGAAAAATAAGGAATCAGCCATACGAAGCAAATATGTGCTCAATGACAAGGACTTAGAAAAAATCCGCCAAACGCCGCATGTAAAAACGGTAACACCGGCGTATTCAACTGATGGTGTCGCCTATGCTAAAAGCTCGGCGAATAATAAAAAATTTGCGTTAACGGTGGCTGTTAAAATGGACAGAACTCGGGCAGAATTGGCGGCGGGGTCACTGGAAGATTTCATGCCAAAGCCGGGTGAGATTATCATCCCGGATGATTATGTGAAGCAGTTGGGCTTTAAGGATGCGCAGTCGGCAATTGGTCAGACGATAACCTTGGGTGTGCGCAGTGCGGCGCAGGGTGGAGACGTTGCCAAAGAGGTGTCGTTCAAGATTGCGGCGGTGGACAAAAAGTCAGACACTGTTTTGTTTTATGAGCCAATGCTGAGAATTTCAACAGCTGATGCTAAGGCTATCTATGAATTTAGCCACGACAAGAGCCAACCGCATCAGTATTCAACGGCGATTGCTATGGTGGATGATGAGAAAAATGTTGATACTGCTAAAGATGTGATCGGCAAAGACTATAACGCGTACTCAATTCAGGATATTCGGAAGGCGCTACTAACGATGGTCAATGTAGCGCAGGTGGCGCTGGCAGGATTTGGTGGCTTGGCATTACTGGCTAGTGTGTTTGGAATTGTGAATACTATGTACATTTCGGTACTGGAGCGAACGAGCCAAATTGGCTTGATGAAAGCGCTGGGGATGCGTGGTCGTGATATTGGTAAGTTGTTCCGGTATGAGGCAGCATGGGTTGGTTTGCTCGGCGGCTTGATTGGCGTTGGGTTGGCAAGTTTGGTGACGTTACTAAACCCAGTGATTACTAGCACCTTGGGTTTAAGTGCAGGGACGAACTTACTGGTCATCAATCCGCTGCAAATTGGGCTGTTGGTGTTTGGACTAGTAGTGATGGCAGTAATTTCTGGCTGGCTGCCGAGCCGCAAGGCAACAAAATTAGATCCAATTGAAGCGTTAAGGACGGAATAGGAGAAAGGTCATGAATGAACTAAAAAATGTGACAAAAGTTTATGGTAAAAAGAAAAACCAATTTACGGCGCTGAAAAATGTCAGCCTGACCATCCCAACGGGAGCTAGTGTAGCAATCTTAGGTAAATCTGGTTCAGGAAAATCGACGCTGATGCATGCTATATCAGGGTTGGATAAGCCGCAGAAAGGTCAAGTTATCATTGACGGGCAAGATATTTTACAACTGAAGTCAAAGCGTGTTGATGAGTTTCGTGCCAAGAAAATCGGCTTTATCTTCCAGAGTTTCTTTGTCCAGGGCAATGAGAGTGTGATTGATAATGTCAGTTTGCCGCTGGAAATTGCGCGGCTGCCACGGAAAAAGCGAGCGCACAAAATCAACGCGGCGCTTAAGGCGGTGGATTTGTATGATAAGCGAAAAAACCGCGCTAAGGACTTGTCGGGCGGGCAGAAACAGCGCTTGGCGATTGCTCGGGCGATTGTCGGTGATCCGCAAATCATCTTTGCCGACGAACCGACGGGTAACTTGGACAGTGAAACAGGTGCGAAAGTGGAAGAATTGCTGTTTGATTATAATAAGCAAAAAGGTGTAACATTGATCATAGTGACGCATGACGCTGATTTGGCGAAAAAATGTGATCATCAAATTATCATCAAAGACGGTCGGGTTGAAAAGTCGACCGTGCCAGAGGAGAAAAAGCATGGACGTTAGTGCTTACGCGGAAAGCCTGGCGATTCAGCTCCGCAAAGGTTTTCTGGTGTACTGCGTACTGCTAGTGTGTGCTAAGCAACCACAGTACACTGGCGATATCGTCAAGCAATTGAGTGATTCGGACTTGATGGTAGTAGAGGGCACGATTTATCCGCTGCTGAGCCGTTTACAAAAATATGGCTATCTCAAGCATGAATGGCAGGAAAGTGAGCAGGGACCGCCGCGCAAATATTATTCGCTTACTGATACTGGCGCAGAGCTGGTAGATGAATTAAAAAATCGTATAAAAATGTTGAACACTTCGCTAAAAAATCTTGAGAAAGGAGCAAAGCGATGAAAGAAATAACCAGAATCCATTTGGCAAAAACGCCGTTTAGCGTGGAGGTTGATGCCAAAAAATCGTTGGAACAATACCTTGATTCAATTCAGAAAAATATGCACGCGGAGCCAGAGGCTATGCGCGAAATTGAGGCGCGAATGGTGGAGCTTTTGGCGGAGCGCGGCGTGTCGAAGGACGGTGTCATTAGCCACGATGATGTTTTGGCGGTGCAGAAACAAATGGGTGAGCCGCAGGACTTTGCTGACGGTGAAGCGCCAGAGACGGTCGATACAGCTGAGACCAATGCGAATAAGCCGACCAAGCGATTGATGCGCGATCCAGATAACGCAATTTTGGGTGGCGTGTGTGCTGGAATCGCTGCCTACTGGGGGATTAATCCTTTGTGGGTACGATTGTTGTTCATTTTCTCGCCATTTATCACCTTTGGTACCTCGCTACTGATTTACATTGTACTGTGGATTAGTATGCCAGAAGCGCAGACGGCGGCTGAAAAGTTACAGATGCGGGGAGAAGAGGTGACGCTGGATAGTCTGAAAAATTTTTCTTTCACCGATAATAAAAAGACCCAGGTGAAAAATACGTTCATCAGAGTCTCGCAGGTATTTGTTTCACTTATGTTAATCATGATCACCTTTGGATTATTAGTTGCTGTACCAGTGGGTCTCTTTGCTGGTGTAAGTGTCATTAGTTGGATGGACGGTTTTGCTGCGCAGCCATGGGCTTTAGGCTTGCTGATTTCTGCACTTATTGGCGGTGCTGCTGCGGTGACGCTGTTTGGCGTGTTGACGGCTAGCGCAATCAAGTGGAAATTTACGCGAACGGCATTGATTGCGGTGGTGATTAGTACGGTCATCGGAGCGTTTTGTATCTCAAGCTCGGCGATCTTTGGCACGCAAACATTGCGAGAGCTGGCACGGGATGAAGAGCGTTTGACAAAAACAATGACCGTGGAGCTACCAAAGAATCTTGAAGGCGTTAAATATGCTGATGTAACCAGTAATGGTCTGGTTGACAGGCAAGCCATATCATCTCAAGAAACCAAAGTTGAAGTAAAATATTTCTCACGTAAAGATGGTAAGGCGCCGAAAGTACAAGCTGTTGTGGAAGGTGACACGCTTAAAATCAATATTGAACATGATTCGCAGTTATCTTGTTTGAATGAATCATTCTTCTGGGGCGTTCACTGCGGTGGCATTACAAGGGTCACGGTACACGGATCTTTGCAGTTGAAGCCAGGAGATCAAGGTTCTGGTGACAGTGTTCCATATCCGGGTTCATCACGGACCAATGGCGCATTTTTGTAGAGAATCAACGGTTTGATATAATAAACTCTATGAATATGAGTTGGTGGCAGGCAATTGTGCTAGGAATTATCGAGGGGATTACCGAATTCCTGCCTATTTCTAGCACAGGTCACTTGACCATTGCTGAGAAATTGATGGGTATGCCCCTGGACGATGAGGGTCTGATTGCTTTTACGGCGATTATTCAGATTGGGGCTATAGCGGCGGCGATTATTTATTTTTGGCAGGATATTCAGCGAGTGTTGATCGCGTGGTGGCGTGGTTTGTGGTGGAAACGAGCGCGACGGAAATTTGACTACAAGTATGGTTGGGCGATCATCATCGGTTCAGTGCCGATTGCGGTAGTGGGACTGGTGTTTAAGGATGAGATAGAAACAGTGCTGCGCAGCCTGTGGTTTGTGGCGGGTGCGTTGATCATCTGGAGTGGCGTGATGTGGCTGGCTGATAACTACGCCACTGCCAAACGTGTTGAAAAGGATACGACATGGAAAGACACGCTCGTCATTGGTTTAGGTCAATGTCTGTCGTTAGTCCCCGGCGTGAGTCGATCTGGTGCCACGATATCAGTGGGGTTGTTGCGCGGTTTTGACCGAGTGACGGTGACAAAATTGAGCTTTTTCCTAGGGATTCCGGCATTGGTGGCAGCAGGGCTGCTGGAGGTTGTCACTAAATATAAGCATATTTCTGGCGGTGTTGGCTGGATGTCAACCATCATTGCGACGGTGGTTTCGTTTGGTGTGGGGTACGTGGCAGTCGCATGGCTACTTAAATTCGTCCAAAACAATAATTTTCGCTCATTCATCGTCTACCGATTTGTGTTAGGATTGCTGTTGATGGTGCTACTGGGCGCGGGCATAATCTCTCACGTTTAAGCCAAAATTGGTATATAATGAGGGCATGTTAGACATCAAATTTATTCGAGAACATGCTGATTTGGTGCAAAAATCAGCACATGATAAGGGATACGCCGTCGATATTGCGACATTGTTGCAGCTGGATGACGAGCGCCGCAACCTGCAAAAGCAAGTTGAAGCACTGCGTGAACAGCGAAATGCAATTTCAGCCAAAATGAAAGGTGGTCGCCCAGATCAGGAGCTGATTGACCAGGGAAAACAGCTAAAAATTGAGTTGGCAGAACGTGAAAACTACTTAAAATCAACCGAGGGAAAAGTAGCCACAATTCTGAAAAACGTGCCAAACATCACCTTTGATGATGTGCCGCTTGGCGGTGAGGAAGACTCGGTTGAGATAAAGGCCTACGGTGAGCATAAAACGGGCGCCAAGGATCATTTGGACTATGCTGTCAGTCGCGGTTGGGTTGATTTTGAGCGTGGTGCAAAAGTAGCTGGCGCGAAGTTTTACTATCTCAAGGGCGACCTGGCGCTGCTGGAAAATGCTGTGACGCAGTTTGCGCTGGATTATGTAACAAAGCAGGGCTTTACGTTCATGACGGTGCCGCACATGGTGAATTTGCGCACAGCGGAAGGTGCGGGCTTTGCGCCAAAGGGCGAGGGCAGTAACGAATATGTGGTTGAGGGCGAGGATTTAACGCTGATCGGGACGGCGGAAATGCCGCTGACCGGCTATCACGCTGATGAAATTTTGGATGAGAAAGATTTGCCGCTGTTATACGCAGGATATAGTCCATGTTACCGCAAGGAAGCGGGAACGTACGGCAAGCATACGCGTGGATTGTTCCGAGTGCACCAATTTAACAAATTGGAAATGTATGCGTTCTGTCTACCGGAGCAGTCCAAGGAAATTCATGAAAAAATCCTCAGCATCGAGGAAGCACTGTGGCAGCAAATTGGTATTTCGTACCACGTGGTAAATATCGCGGCGGGTGATTTGGGTGCGCCAGCTGCCAAAAAATACGACATCGAGTACTGGTCGCCAGTCGATGAGACTTACCGCGAGCTGACGAGTTGCTCAAATTGTACGGATTATCAAGCGCGCGGTTTGAATATTCGGGTGCGGCGAGCGGATGGCAACATTGAGACAGTTCACACCTTGAACGGTACGGCAGTCTCATTGGCGCGGTCATTGGTGGTGATTTTGGAGAATTTCCAGAACGAAGATGGCAGTTTGACAGTGCCAGAAGTGCTGCGACCATATATGGGCGGGCGTGAGCGAATTTAGCAACATACATGGTATAATGTAGGTATAACGAAGGAGGGATATGATTACCAATCTGACAATCACTGGTGTAAAGTACGAACT
This sequence comes from uncultured Candidatus Saccharibacteria bacterium, assembly GCA_963519285.1. Classification (GTDB taxonomy): domain Bacteria; phylum Patescibacteriota; class Saccharimonadia; order Saccharimonadales; family Saccharimonadaceae; genus Nanosynbacter. The sequence goes on along the minus strand of CAUQMR010000004.1, from coordinate 20,655 downwards.
GAATGACACGACCAAACGGTATATTGAGAAAAAAATTGGCCCATTGGATCGGTTTTTGCCACGCCACGCTCGTAAAAGCGTAACGGCAGACGTGAAGATTAAGCAAATTGATCATCCTGGCGGCAACAAATATGAGGTTGAAGTTATCATCAATGTCCCGGACAAGGTCATCACCGCTAAAGACTCAACAATGAACGTGTTGGCGGCTGTGGATATCGTCGAGACCAAATTGAACGGTCAATTGCGTCGCTACAAGGACGACACGTTGGCGCACGTTGGCCGTAGTCGTGGTGTGTTGGCACGGTTCAAGCGCAGTTTTCGTCGCGGATGAATTGGTTAGTATCGCTAAAATCAGAAAACACCATATATATGGTGTTTTCTCTTTAATTTTAGGCCAAAAAAGGTTACAATAGAAAGAGTTTTGAAAATGTCCGAAAGCGAGGGAGTTTTAAGGTTATGGCAATGACACAACAAAAAGCGCTGAGTAAAGTTTTTGGTGATCCGCAGAAGAAGATTTTGAAGCGGCTGGAAAAGCGCGTTGCAGTAATTAACGGTTTGTCTGAAAAGTATGAAAAACTGTCAGATACGGAATTGCAGGCGCAGACAGAAGCGCTGAAAAAACGGCTGACGAAAAAGAATGTAACGCTGGATACGATTTTGCCAGACGCCTTTGCAGTGGTTCGTGAGGCGGCCAAGCGCGTCATCGGTGAGCGTCCATACGACGTTCAGTTGATCGGTGGTATGGCACTCCACGAGGGCAACGTGGCTGAGATGAAGACTGGTGAAGGTAAAACCTTGGTGGCGACACTGCCGACCTATCTCAACGCGCTGGAAGGCAAGGGTGTTCACGTGGTGACCGTCAACGATTATCTGGCGCAGCGTGACGCTGGCTGGATGGGACAGGTGTATGACTTTTTGGGATTGAGCACTGGCGTGATCATCAATGAGGCGTCATTTGTGTACGACAAAGACTATGACAACGAGCACCACGACGATCCGCGCATGCGCAAGCTCCGTCCGGTCACGCGTAAAGAGGCCTACGCGGCCGATATCACGTATGGGACGAACAACGAGTTTGGCTTTGACTATCTGCGCGACAACATGGTCAACGACATGGATTTGCTCAGGCAGCGCGAACTGAACTTTGCCATCGTTGACGAGGTGGACTCGATTTTGATCGACGAAGCGCGGACGCCGCTGATTATCTCGGCACCAGCAGCGGAAAACCCGGACAATTACTACACCTTCGCTAAAGTTGCCAGTAAATTAGTGCCGGAGGACTATGTTTTGGATGAAAAGCGCCGCAGTGTGGCCTTGACTGACGAGGGCGTGGAAAAAGTCCAAAAACTGCTGGGTATAAAAAATTTGTACACGCCAGACCACGTGCGCAGTGTGTACCATATGGATCAGGCTCTGCGAGCACAAACATTGTTCAAGCGCGACAAAGACTATGTGGTGACCAATGACGGCGAGGTGATCATCGTCGATGAGCACACCGGTCGTTTGATGCAGGGGCGCCGTTACAACGAAGGTTTGCATCAGGCAATTGAGGCCAAAGAAGGCGTGCCGGTGCTGGAAGAAAGCATGACGTTGGCGACCATTTCGTTCCAGAACTATTTCCGTTTGTACAATAAACTTTCCGGTATGACTGGTACGGCGTTCACCGAGGCGGAAGAGTTTCAACAAATTTATTCACTGGATGTTATCCAGATTCCGCCGAACAAGCCAGTGATTCGCGACGACAAAGAAGACCTAATTTTCAAGACCGAGAAGGGCAAGCTGAAGGCGGTAGCTGAAGCCATCAAAGAGTATCACAAGCAAGGCCGGCCAGTGCTGGTCGGCTCTGGCTCGATTGCCAAGAACGAGCAAATTGCCAAATATCTGGAAAAAGAAGGCATCAAGTTTGAGATTTTGAACGCCAAGAACAATGAGCGCGAGGCGGCTATCATCGAGAAGGCTGGTGAAAAGGGCGCGATTACACTGGCGACAAACATTGCTGGACGTGGTACCGACATCAAGCTCGGCAAGGGCGTCAAGGAATTGGGCGGTCTGGTGGTGATCGGCTCAGAGCGCCACGAATCACGACGCATCGACAATCAGCTGCGCGGTCGTGGTGGTCGTCAGGGTGACCCAGGCGAGACGCAGTTCTATGTGTCGACCGAAGATGATTTGATGCGAATTTTCCAAGGCGAGCGCATCGCAGCGCTGATGGATCGGCTGGGCGTCGACGAAGAAACGCCAATTCAAAACCGCGCCGTGTCCAAGACGTTGGAAGCAGCGCAGAAGCGTGTCGAAGGCTACAACTTTGATACGCGCAAAAATGTTGTTCAGTACGACAATGTCATCAACCGTCACCGCCGCGTGGTGTATGTCATGCGCCGCAAGATTTTGGAAGGCGACAACATTAAGCCGGAGATTGAACGCTTGCTCAAAGAAAAAGTGAACGATTCAACACAGCTGCCGCTCAAGAATAATCCTAATTTTGTGAAAGAATTTGCTGCAGTTATCCCAGTTGATGAGGATGCGCTTACAAAGGCTGGCTCAGAGAAGAAAGATAAAACTCGTATCCAAAAGGTGATGAAACTGGCGCGTGAAGCATACGCAGCGAAAGAGGAAGAAATTGGTGACGAAAACTTGCGTGGCGTCGAGCGGGAAGTCTACATGGCAGTGCTCGATACCTTGTGGATGCAACACTTGGAAAACATGCAGCATTTGCGTGAAGGAATCCACTGGCGCAGTGTTGGTCAGCGTGATCCACTGGTTGAGTATCGGTCGGAGTCACAAAAATTGTTCACGAGTCTGCAGAACAATTTGCGCGACGAAGTCTTGAGTACTATCTTCCGCGTGCGTAAGGCTGATGCAACAGTGCAACAATCGCAAGACGATGAATACGACACTGAGCTGACTCGACTCGCTGAAACTGCTGTCGAGAAGGGCGTTAACGAGATAACATCTGGCGAAAAGAATCGTGACGATGATTTCTCAGTCAAAAAGGCCAAAACTACTTCTGAATCAAATCGCGCCAAAAATGCAGCGCGCAAGAAGAAAAAGGCCCAGCGCCAAAACCGCAAAAAGAATCGGAAATAATCCATGAAGCACACAGTTGAAGAAGTACGACTAAAGAACGGTGCTCGGGGGTTGTTGATAGATGTACCAGATGCTACAGTAATGAGCTTCCAGTTTCATTTTCGGGCGGGTAGCCGTTATGTACGCGACAAAGATATCTACGAGACGGCGCACATTATGGAGCATATGTCATTTGGTGCTAATGAAAAATTCCGTTCACAGGCACTGTATGACCAAGAATTCGTCAAAAACGGCGCGTATTATAACGCCTATACAACAGAATATTCCATGGGCTATGAAGCATTTTGTGCTGATTTTGAATGGGACAGGGTGTTGGAATTGCAGAGGCTGGCTATCACGGTACCGCGTTTTAATGCCGAAGAATTGGAGGCTGAGAAGGGTAATGTGCGCTCTGAGCTGACAGGCTATCTGAACAATCACAACCGTGTGATGTGGCCGCGGGTGCAGCAGGCGTTGGGTGAAGATATTTTGACGTACAATCAGCGTCTCAAGACAATCGCTAACGTGACGTTGAAAGATATCAAAGAACACCACCGTCGAACGCATACTCTGAAGAATATGCGCTTTGTGATCGCTGGTAAAATGACGGGGCGCAAGTCACGCATCAAGGAGGCGTTAGAAGCCTGGCAATTGGAAGAAGGCGAACGCTTTGAAATTCCGCAGGACAATCTACACAGCGCCGGACCTCTGTTGATTAGGCGTAAAGAAGCTTCCAACCTGACATTTGGTTGGTCGATGATTGTACCTCGTGAAATTAGTAATTCTGAGGCTGATGCCATGGGCTGTTTGAACCACATTTTGACTGGTACATTCAACTCTCGCATTTTTGGGGCAGCTCGCAAGCGGGGGTTGGCGTATAGTATTTTTAGCGACACGTCTGTTGGATTTTATGATTCAGCATGGGATTTCACTGGTCAGGTCAACTTGGAGACGGCTGAAGAGCTGTTTGATATCATCGTCAGTGAACTAAAGCGTGTGCTAAACGGCAAGATTTCTGCTGAAGATATCGAAAGCGCCAAGTCCTATTCTTTGGGGCGTTATCAAATGGGTGCGCAGACCGTTTCTCAGATCAGTAATTTCTATACCGGTCGCTATTTCTCAGATGATTTTGTGAAGGATTATACTGGCGTGCCGGCAGCGATTTTGGCAGTGACTGATGAAAAAATTGTGCAAGTGGCGCGTGAGTTTTTCCAAGCTAACACCTGGGTATTGGCTGGAGTGAGCTGTGGAGAAAAAGAACTGCTGGAATGCATCCAAGAAAAGCTGGGAGCATTGTTCTAAGATGAACATTGTCATTGCAGGATATGATGTAGAAGGTAAGTCGAGTTACGCGTATTTTCAGCGTAAGTTTCCAGACGCACAATTGACGATAGTGGATGAACGGGAGTTATCTGATGTGCCAGCAGGCGCTGATGTTCACACTGGTGCAGGAGTGTTCTCAAATCAGTTTTATGACGTTGACATGGTGGTGAGAACGGCTGGACTACCGCCAAGTCGCATCAAGACCAGTGGCAAAATATGGTCAGCGACCAATGAGTTTTTCGCACAGTGCCCAGCGCCCATCATCGGCGTGACGGGGACAAAAGGCAAGGGAACGACCTGCAGTTTGATCACTAGTATATTGCGTGCTGCCGGTAAAACAGTTCATCTTGTCGGGAATATTGGCGTGCCGTCGTTGGACGTGCTGCCGCAGATTCAGCCGGATGATATTGTGGTGTATGAGTTGAGTAGTTTTCAGCTATGGGATTTGGAAAAATCTCCGCACGTTGCAGTCGTCTTGATGATTGAGCCAGATCATCTGGACAGGCATGACGATTTTGCTGACTATCTTGATGCAAAGTCGCACATTGCCATGTTCCAAACAGCTGAAGATGTCCTCATTTACAACAAGAATAATCAGTTCAGCCAGCAGATCGCTGCCAAGTCACCAGCGCGTCAGTTGTCATATCCGATTGATTTGTCGCCGGATATGCAACACGCACTCAAGTTGCCGGGCGCACACAATCAAGAGAATGCCAGTGCGGCAGTATTGGTGGCTAAGACGGTGGTGCCGGAGCTGTCAGATGAGACAATTTGTCAGGGGTTGGCTGGGTTTACGGGCTTGCCGCATCGGCTCAAGTTCGTGGCAGAAAAACGAGGAGTGAAGTTTTATGATGATAGCATCTCGACGACGCCAGGCAGTGCGGTGGCTGCATTGCGGTCATTTCAGCAGCCAAAGGTGATGCTCCTTGGTGGAGCAGACAAAGGCGGTGATTACACAGAGTTGGCCGAGGAATTAGCACGCTCACAGTCACTAAGAGGTGTTATTGTCAGTGGTGGCAATGCTGATGATATTGCAAAAGCGTTGCAAAAAGCTGGTTTGCCAGATGCGACAATAGTGCAAAAGGGCGTGATACCGATGACCGAAGTTGTGTGGCATGCCCTCGATATTGCCCAGCCAGGAGATGTTGTAATTTTGAGTCCAGCTGCCGCCAGCTTTGACCAGTACGCAAACTACACAGCCCGTGGCGAAGCCTTTGTTGAGGCTGTCGCGGAGTTATAAGACACGGATCTGGTGGTATAATGGGTTCTATGCAGCCATTGAAAAAACGGGTCCAATCTCTTCGCAGTGAAGTCATGCAGGCTAAACAAGCGTTACAGTTTGATGCGCTTGCTGAAGAATTGGCGGTACTAGAAGAGCAATTGAACCAGCCCGAAATTTGGAATAATCCTGACCACGCTCAGTCGGTCGCCAAAAAGGTAGCTGCGTTGCGTCAAACGGTGCAACCGTGGCAGGTGTTGGGTGTTCAGTTGGATGATTTGCTAGAGCTGATGGAATTGGGGGATGATGACTTATTGGACGAGTTTACCAAGCAAATAGATGCTCTGGAGACGGAATTCTCGGCCCGCAAGACAGATCTATTGTTTAGCGGGAAATATGATGGCCGCGAGGCGGTGGTTCGTATTTCGGCGGGTGTTGGTGGCTTGGATGCCCAAGATTTTGCGCAGATGTTGGAGCGGATGTATTTGCGGTGGGCGGAACGATCTGGCATGAAAACTGATGTTTTGGAGCGGTCTGCGAATGATGATGGTGGTTTGAAAACCGTTGTGCTGGAAATATCGGGACCGTTTGCGTATGGTAAATTGCGCTCAGAAAATGGTGTACACCGTTTGGTGCGGCTCAGTCCGTTTAATGCTGATAATTTGCGTCAGACTAGCTTTGCACTGGTTGAGGTGCTGCCAAAAATTGATACGCCAGACGAAGTGGATATTGACCCGAGTGAACTGAAAATAGATGTTTACCGCAGTGGCGGTAAAGGCGGACAGGGCGTGAATACGACTGATTCGGCGGTTCGTGTTACGCACGTACCAACGGGGATAGTGGTGGCGATTCAAAATGAGCGTAGTCAGATTCAAAACAAAGAAACTGCGTTGAAAATTTTGCGCTCGAAATTGCTGGCAATGCAATTGGAGCAGCACGCGGACAGCTTGTCGGACCTTAGGGCTGGTGAATCGGCTAACTGGGGCAGTCAAATACGAAATTATGTGTTGCATCCGTACACCCTGGTTAAAGATACTCGGACCAAACATGAAGACCGGGATACGCAGGGTGTGCTAGACGGTAAAATTGATGATTTTATGACGGCATTTCTTAGTCAAAATGCGTCGAAAGACGAATAATATTTAGCTACCAAATATCCTTGACTTTTTAGCAATCAAGTGCTATCATTTGAATATGAAGGTGTTGGATTTTCAAAAGGTTCAGGAAATTGATTCTCATATTCAAGATTTGCTGAGTGAGTTGAGTACGCTCTACCGAGAGCGCAATGAGATTTTTTCTGGCGCAGACAAGGAAACCAAAGCAAAGAAGAATCGTCGTATTGCAAAGCAGTCAACGAACACTTTGGAAAACCTGGATTTTTCGACATTTGACTTGAGCCTCAAAGACTAGGCGAAAACAGAAGCATTATATTCGCGCTTTTTGATAAAAAGTGTTACACTAATATAGTATGATTCTGTTGGATAGGGTTACAAAGAGTTACACCAAAACAGGCAAGCCTGCCATCAATCGCGTCAGCGTGCATGTGAAGGCCGGGGAGTTTGTCATTTTGGTCGGTACAAGTGGTGCTGGTAAATCAACATTATTGAAATTATTAACGCGTGAAGAAAAGCCTTCAAGTGGCAAGATTGTTGTTGGCGGCATTGATTATGACACGCTCAAAGACAAGCACATTCCGTTATTGCGTCGAAAAATTGGTGTTGTCTTTCAGGATTTCAAGCTGCTGCCGAATCGGACGGTATTTGAGAATGTGGCCTTTGCGCTGGAGATTGCCGGGATGACCAACCGTGAGATCAAGTCGACCGTGCCAAAAGTCATTGAACTAGTCGGACTCAAAGGCAAAGAAAAGAACTTCCCACATCAGTTGTCTGGTGGTGAGCGCCAGCGAGTGGCGATCGCCAGAGCAGTGGTACGCCAGCCAAAGATTTTGATCGCTGATGAGCCGACGGGTAACCTTGACCCTAAGCACAGCTGGGATATTGTGCGGCTACTGGAGAAGATTAATAAATATGGTACAACGGTGCTGCTGACGACGCATAATGTTGATATTGTGAATAAGTTGAAGCGACGGGTGATTACCATCGATCACGGTAAAATTACGTCTGACCAGGCGAGAGGAACATATAAGCAATAATGGCCAAGAAAAAGACAAACGCAAACGTAAAAGCGATGCAGCGCAACAAAATGAAGCAGCGGCGAACGTTAGCTTTTGTTCGTATGCTGCGCTATGGTGTCAATAATTTTAGCCGTAATGCTTGGTTGACAGTCGCAGCGACGGCGGTTATGAGCGTGACTTTGCTGATTATCTTTGTGACTGTGGCGGCACAGCGTATCTTGGTAAATACAACGGAGACCATCACTCAAAAGGCAAATATCTCGATTTACCTTAAAGGGTCTGTTTCTGAAAAAACTGTTAACGAATTGACAGATAAGATTAAAAAATTGGACAACGTAACAGGGGTGACATACATTTCTGCGGAACAAGCACGCCACGAACAGGCTCAGCGTTACAAGGACAATGTAGAAGCGCTGGAAGCTATTCGTGAAGCAAGCAATGAGCTACCGGCGACATTGCAGGTTTCAGTGAAAGATCTGAACAATTATTCTTCATTGAAGCATTTCGTTGGTTCTGATGAAACCTATCTTGCCAACAAAGACCAGCGTCGACAACCGTCATTCACTGGTGATCGCCGCCAGGCCATTGAAACAATCGGTGGTTGGGTGCGTGTGGCGAGCATCGGTGGGTCAATTGCAACGGTGGTGTTTGTGCTGATTTCCTCACTAGTGGTGTTTAACACTATCCGCATGGCCATCTTCAACCGTAAGAGCGAGATCCAGATGATGAAGCTCATCGGTGCTGAGCGCAGTTTTATTCGTGGACCGTTTGTGGTTGAGGCGATTATGTATGGATTTATCGCTGCGGTGATCGCTACGGCGGGGGGCTATGGACTGTTGGTGTTTGCCAAGGAGCCGATGCGTAAATGGTTGCCAATTGATACGTTACTTCAGGATCTGACACCGTATGTTGGGCTGGTGCTACTGGCTATGATCGTCATTGGTGGGCTGATTGGTACGATTTCGTCATGGGTTGCGACCCATAAATACCTCAAGATTTAAGTCACATAAAACTTGGTTGACATGTGGATAGTGCTTATGCTATTATGATATATAGTATGAAGCAACGGTCCACCACACCAGTTTCGCACAAACAAGCCACCAAAGTAGCCTTGGTGGTGATGGCTGCCGTCGTTGCCGGAGCAGGGATTTTTCAGACCGCTGGCACGGTTTTTGCGCGAGATTATGAGGCAGAAATTAGAGCTAAACAACAAGAAGCCAATAACTACAATTCGCAGGCGGCTCGCTTGGGTGAGATGGCGGCGACTCTGGAAGAGGAATTGAACCGTTTGACCGCGCAGGTGAACGCGTTGCAATCTCAAATCATTGAAAGCCAAAATAAGATCGATTTACTGAAGGAAGAGATCAAAAATAACGAAGCGGCTATCAACAGGAATCGTAAGACAATGGGTCAGATCTTGTCTGATATGTATGTTGACGATCAGATTTCTCCACTGGAAATGCTGGCTAGCTCAGAGAACATCGGTGATTTTATCGACAAGCAAGAACAGCGCAGTAGTTTGCAGGGCTCACTGAATGACAAAATCAAGGAAATCAAGCGTCTGCAAAAGAAGTTGCAGGACAATAAGGCGGCCGTTGAGCGTACACTGAAGGACCAGGAAACTCAAAAGGCTCAAATGGCGGCTAAGCAGGCTGAACAGGCGAAATTAGTGAATGATACAAAGAATGACCAGGCAGCTTACTCATCTTTGGCGTCACAGCGTAATGGTGAAATTGCGAAATTACGTGAACAGCAGGCTGCAGAAAACTTGCGTAGTTTGCCACGAGGTAGCGTGCCATCTGGTACGCCTGGTGGTGGTGGCTACCCAGGTGCTTGGGCAAATGCTCCGTTGGATGCCTATGTCGACCCATGGGGGTTGTATACCCGTCAGTGTGTGAGCTACGTTGCTTGGAAGGTTCACAGCACTGGTCGTTATGTGCCGCATTTCGGCGGGGCTGGTAACGCTAACCAGTGGCCATCAACCACAGCTCGTCATGGTATTTCGAACGGCAGCACCCCACGAGCAGGGGCAGCAGCGGTGATAATGGGTGGTGCATATGGTCACGTGATGTATGTTGAGTCGGTAAATGGCGACGGCACTATTACGGTTAGTGACTATAACTTGGGCTGGGATGGTCTGTACCGCAATTATAAGCGCTCATCGTCTGGACTTGTCTACATCTACTTCTAAGATTTGATACCGCTCATGCTATAATGGTTCTATGAGCAAGGAGAAAACACGAAACGCTCAGCTGTTTGCGTGGGCGGTAGTTATAGCAGTGGTTAGTTTTATCGCGGGTGCGCGGTCGGATCAGATATTTGCGGCGATTGCACCAAAGCTTGGTGTGCGATATAGCGCCGAGCGGCTTGATACGGAGCGGATTCAAGAGACGTATCGACAACTGAAAGCACAGTACGATGGAAATCTAGATACTGATAAGTTGATCAATGGCGCGAGTCGCGGTCTGGTGGCGGCTACTGGTGATCCGTACACGACATTCATGGACGCTGAGGAAGCCAAAGAATTTGAGAAGAGTCTGAATGGTAATATTGGTGGTGGCATCGGCGCGGAGATTGGTTTGAGAAATAATCGGCCGACAGTAGTCAGGGTGCTACGAAATAGTCCAGCAGAGGAAGCTCAAGTGAAAGCTGGTGATATCATTATAGCGGTGAATGGCAACTCGGTGGCGGATGCTACTACCGAACAGGTGGTGGAAAAAATACGCGGGGAAGTGAACACTACAGTGAAGCTGCAAGTACTTCGTAATTATCAGCGACTAGAAATGTCGATGACGCGTAAGCAAATCACTGCACCGGCTGTAGAACATGACATTGTTGACGGTGTTGGCATCTTGAAAGTGTACCGATTTGGTGAAGAAACAGGTACGTTGGCGCGCGCAGCGGCCGAAGCTTTCAAGCAAAACAATGTCCAGAAGGTTATTTTGGATCTTCGCAGCAACCCTGGTGGAACGGTAACGGCGGCTCAGGCGCTGGCTGGGCTGTGGCTGGATAACCAAGACATCATGACGGAGCGGCGTGGCGACAAGGTTGTTAAAACAGTCAAATCAACAGGCAAGCCACTACTGCAAGACATCAAAACAGTGGTGTTGATCGATAGGTCGAGTGCCAGTGCCAGTGAAATAGTAGCGGGCGCGTTGCAAGAATATGGCAAGGCAAAATTAGTGGGAGAAAAGAGTTACGGCAAGGGTAGTGTGCAGCAGCTCATAAAATTGCGCGATGGTGCGCAGCTCAAAGTTACCGAAGCGCGCTGGTATACACCGAAGGGTCGTACCATTGATAAGACAGGTATTGAGCCGGACGAGAAGGTGGGATTGACCGCTAATGACATGAATTTTGGCAAAGATCCACAGATGGACGCTGCCAAGAAGCTGTCGTGGTAAACGCTTGTGTTTTTCTGATGCGGGCGTTAGAATAAAGATAGTATGAACGCAAAGAGGAAAATATTATTAGTAGAGGACGACATGGCACTGGCAGCCGTGTATCGCGCCAGGCTGGAGTTAGAAGGCTTTGATATCAAGGAAGTGCATAATGGCGAAGATGCACTGTCCGCAACCGTTGAATATAAGCCAGATTTGATTTTATTGGACGCCATGATGCCAAAAATCAGTGGTTTTGATGTGTTGGATATTTTGCGCAATACGCCAGAAACGGCTAATGTACGCATTATCATGTTGACAGCGCTGAGTCAGCCAAAAGATAAAGAACGGGCTGAAGGTTTGGGGGTTGACGAATACCTGGTGAAGTCTCAAGTTGTCATCGGTGATGTGGTTGCGCGGGTGAAGCACCACTTGGGGATGACAGAATAACCATAGTTAGTATATAAAATAGTCGCCATGGAAGCGACTATTTTTATGATGGTAGCCTGTAGTAGGCTGAGATTTTTAGGCTTAGTCTACGCGAACTTGTGTGCGGCGTTCGGTTTTACCGGTAAATTTCTGCTTTTTGACTTTCTTAAAGCTAACCACGCCGTCTTTAGCTGCGTGAATAGTGTAGTTACGGCTCATGTACGTGCCGTCACCAGCGATCTTGGTAGCACCAGTTTGACGCACCAATACTGCACCAGCATTGACTTTTTGGCCGCCAAAGCGTTTCACACCCAAACGCTGACCAGCATTGTTGTGGATGTTCTTGCTTGAGCTACCAGCTTTAACCTTTGACATTTGCTAAACTCCTTATAGTTTCTGTAAACAATCCTTACTAGTATAGACCACTACTAGTGTAATGTCAAGAAGCTAGGCGGTTTTTAGTAGCAATATTTCACGCACCACGACTTGGTCGGATCGGGAATAAATGAGGGGCGGCTGTTGCAGGGTGTAACCGAGTGTTTCTAGGTCTTTGATGAGCGGTAGGTGAGTCAGGTTACGGCTGGCGTCGCGCCAAGCGGGTACGGCGATACACAGTGTGGTACCGGGCGTCAGTTGACTGTGAATATTGCGTAAAAAATTAGTGATGATGTGATTGCAATTGCCAGTTACTTCGTGGAGCTTTTTGGAACTTGGTGGCGCAGAGAAGGGCTGTCCAAGGTAGGTTTCGCAGACCACGGCATCAAGCTGTTGACCCTCTGTCCACTGATGAGTCATGGCGTCAGCTTGTTCGAGGCTACGTACCGTGCCGGTGATATGGTATTTGCTTTGTAGCCAAGCTAGGTTCTCTGTCGTATAATCAATCATTTTTTGACTGAGGTCGCTACCGCAGACGTCATACCCTTTGAGCAAAGCTTCCTGGAGAACGGTGCCTGTGCCGCAAAAAGGGTCAAGAATGGTTGCTTTTGTGGCGTTGCCGACGGCTACATTCACCATGATTTGTGCTAATTTTGGCGGCAACATGCCGACGAATGCGTCACGGCGTGGCCGGTTGCGGTCACGGCGGGCATAAGCGGTGATGTTTTGCGCGCCATTACTTTCAGCAATTATGATGGCGCCGTCATCGGTCTTGATGATGAATAATTCGCGTTTTTTAGGGCTGAGCCCAAGCTTATTGTTATGTGAGGTGGCGGTCGATAGTTCCGTGGTGGTGTTTGGGATGAGCCGCAGACTGACATTGTGCTTTTTCATGGAAGTTTTGAGCAACAGACCAATTTTCTGCAGCTGGTGAGGCGAGGTTGATAGTCCATAGGAACTGATGCCGAGGGTGATTTTTCCACCGACTGCCAGTAGTTGATTGACATAAGTATGTGTAATCCAATGAGAAGCTTGCTCCAGGGTCGGGCGGTTGTCGGCTGGGAGAGTGTGGATGACTTTGCCACATTTGAGTGATCCGCCAAGGGCGTCAATTGACAGGTTATCAGTATCAATAGTAGAAATGTCGCGACTGACGGCACGAACGTGTGATTTTCCGAACATGGCTTCTAATTCTGCGATTGATAACTTCGGCAGGCGCCCTAATATTGCTACGAACATATCTATAGTATATCAGGCTCATGATATAATGGAGAGGTATGTTTTCTGGGAAAATTTCGAAGGTGTTGAAAACGCTGAAATCGCCGCGCATGATCGTCAGTCTAATTACATTGTTAGTTTTGGCGGCAATCATCTACTTGTCGCGCCATGAGCTACTACGGGCGTGGGAGTTGCTGGGAACGGCTAATGTTGGATTGTTGGCACTATTACTGCCGGCGCAGATCATTGTGTATTATGCTGGTGGCGAAATGATTTTTTCCTATCTGCGTGACAGGAAGCTCATCAAGCATGTGTCGCGGCTGGAGCAAGTGCGAATTGCGCTGGAACTGAATTTGGTAAATCATATCTTTCCGTCGGGCGGGGTGAGCGGTATTTCCTACACGACATGGAGGATGAGTAAGCTAGGCGTGAGCTCGGCGCGTTCGACGTTTGCGCAACTACTGAGATATGTGACAGGGTTTTTGTCGATGTTGGCCATGATGATCGTGGCGGTTGTATTTTTGGCAGTGGACGGTCACATCAACCGGTATATTGTGGCATCAAGTTTCCTGGTCGTGGTGGTTGTGCTGAGCCTGACCTTTGCCATCATTTACATGTTTTCTTCTCGTCACAGGATGCACAAGGCGGCGCGCCGAATTGCGCGAGGCCTTAACGCCATCACCAAATGTGTGACATTTGGTATGCAGCGCCAGTTGGTTCAGGTAGAGCAGATGGACGCTTTTTTCTCTGATATGCACGACGATTTTTCGGAATTAATGCAAGATAAACGATTGATCGTCAAACCGTTTTTGTGGGGAATTGTGTACGCATCGTTTGATATTTTGATGTTTATGCTGGCTTTTTGGTCATTGGGTGCTTCGGTCAATCCAGCGGTTCTGTTGATTGGTTATATTGCGGCAGGCTTTGCCGGAATTATCATTTTTACGCCAGGCGGTGCAGGTGTGTACGAAACGATTATGATTCTGTTTTTGAGTATGACTGGTACGCCACCAAACATTGCCATTGCAGGTATCATACTGACGCGTGTCATCTTGCTCATGGGAACAATTGTTCTCGGGTATATTTTCTATCAGCACGCGCTAATCAAATATGGTAAGCCTCGCCGTGACTCCTAAATTTAGCGTCAGTGAATTTTTGGCGGTCGTCAACCAGTCACTGGAGCTGGCCTTTGGTTCAGTACAAATTGAAGGCGAGGTCAGCTCTTTTAAGGTCAATCACCAAAAATACGTTTTCTTTGATCTGAAAGATGATGAGGGTACGGTCAATTGTTTCATGACGGTTTGGCAACTGAGAATGCCAATTCATGATGGGATGCGGGTGGTGGTACGGGCAGTGCCAAAGGTGACCGACTGGGGCAAGTTTAGTTTAACCGTACAATCAGTGCAGCCGGTGGGTGAAGGGAATTTACGCAAAAGCTTTGAACTGCTGCGCAAAAAACTGTCAGATGAGGGGCTGTTTGATGATTCTCGCAAACGACCGTTACCGTCCCGGCCGCAGCATGTGGCGGTTATTTCCAGTACCAATTCAGCGGGGTATGCTGATTTTATGAAAATTGCTAATGAGCGCTGGGGCGGAGTCCGATTTGGCGTGGTGAACGTGATGGTGCAGGGCGAAACGGCGGCAGATCAGATCATCAGGGCGTTTGAGAAAATTGAGAGCTTGGCGGAGCTACCAGAGGTGATAGTGGTGATTCGTGGGGGAGGTAGCGCTGATGACCTGAGTGTGTTCAATGACGAATTGCTAGTGCGAAAACTGGCGTCCAGTCGAGTGCCGGTACTAACGGGGATCGGTCATGAGATTGACACGACATTGTGTGATCTTGCGGCTGATGTACGAGCGTCAACGCCAAGCAATGCAGCGCAGTTGCTGCTGCCAGATAAGCAAGAGATGATCCGGTCGATCAAGCACCAGCTTCGTGGTGTGGCACTACAAACAGTACGAGCGATTGACACGGAACTAGAACTGGTGCAAACGGCGCGCAATACCGCTCTAGACGACTGGCGTCAGCGGGTTGACGAGTTGCTGGGGAATGTGCAGTCGCGTATCAAATTGATCAGCGAATACGACCCAGAATTAGCGCTATCAAGAGGCTATGCCATGATCAGGGGTAATTGTGCAGTCGGGGAAGTGATTGAAATACAAACTAACAAAGCTTTGATGAAAGCGAGGATTGAAGCATATGCAGAACGAGCCAACAATTAATGAGCTATTGGAACAGCTGGACAAAGAAATGGCGTGGTTTCACAGTGATGAGTTTCAGCTAGAAGAGGCGCGTGAGCGGTTTCTGGCTGTCAAAAAACTGGCAGAGCAGGCAGAAGAGCAGCTGCTGAATATAAAAAACGAAATTGAAGTGCTGGGTGAGTAGTCCATCATGGAAGTGGTGATTGTTTGTGCGCTGATACTATTTTTGATATTTGGACTGACGGCGTTCATCGGTGCACCGTATGTGCCGACGCGCCACACTGATATTCAGAAACTGTTGAGGGATGAATTGAAGCTGACTAAAGACGACATCGTACTGGATGTAGGGTCGGGTGATGGCGCCGTGCTACAAGAGGTGGCGAAAACTGGCGCTCAGGCCGTTGGCTATGAGATTAACCCATTTTTAGTGCTGGCGTCTCGTTGGCGGCTAAGAAAACATGCCAAGAACGTGCGCATCAAATGGACGAATGCGTGGACGACGCAGCCTGCCAAACACATCACGGTGATATACGCGTTTGGTGCAGGGCTGCATTTGAAGAAAATTTATCAATTGGCTCGGCAACAGGCGACCCACCAGGGCAGATCGTTACGATTGGTCAGTTATGGCTATCGGCTAGATACCACGAAGAACGACCGACTACTGAAAGAAGCTGGTCCGTATTTTCTGTATGAAATACGCCCTGACTTTACAGGAGACAAAGCATAAGCTATAATGCAAGATATGAAAAGAAGACAATTTGAACAGGGGTCAATCAACGGCTGGATGGTCGGTACGATTGGTTTTTTGGTGTTAACGTTAATCGCTGGAGCTGTGGCGGCTTGGATGTTCGTGGAGTACACACGAGAGAAGACTGGCGTTGACGCAAAGGTTGCCAGTGCGGTTGCCAAAGGCAAAAATGAGCAGGCAGAGCTTGACCAGAAACGATTTTCTGAAGAAGCTAAGAATCCACGTGTTGAGTTTGTTGGGCCAAATGAATTTGGTCGAGTTTCATTTATGTATCCAAAGACCTGGAGTGCATATGTCGATCAAGACGGTACTGACCGCGGTGACTACAAAGCGTACCTACATCCGGGCACTGTGCCGCCAGCACGCTCAAACACCAGCCGCTTTGCTGTTCGCTTGGAAGTACTAAACAGCGACTTTGATAAGGTGCTGAGCCAATACGCTAACCAGTTGAAGAAGGGTGAATTGACCTCAAGCAGCGTTGAATTTAACGGTAACGCAGCTACTCGCTTGGACGGCGCTTTCTCTAAAGAATTGCGCGGTTCAGTGGTCTTGATGCGAGTGCGAGACAAAACGATTCGTTTCTCTACTGATGCTGACGTCTTCAAGCCAGATTTTCAGGCAGTTCTCGACACGGTTAAGTTTGTTCAGTAACACGCCAATTGCTATACTATAAATAGGTATGGCGGAGGTAAGATGGAATAATGCTGAATTTGGGCAGCTGCCAAGTGTAGCAGTGGCTGCCCATGAGTTGAAATCTCCGCTGGCACTCATCAGGCAACTGAGTCTACTACTGGAAGAGGGGCTGCTAGATGCAGCTGAAACGCGTCGCATTGCTCAGCAACTGTCGAGTATCAGTGATCAGTCGTTGGCGTTGGTACAGGACTTGGCGCAAACGGCTCACTTGTCGCCAACGTTATTTCCTCTGGAGCCCATCAACCCACTGGCGTTGTGTCAGCAAATGGCCATGGAATTACACCCGATGTTGCGTTTGTACGGTCAATCAATCGACTGGCCGAAAAAACAGTCGGCGAAGCATTTGGTGGTGGCAAACAGGGCGTTATTGTCACGGATTTTAGCTAACTTTTTGAACAATTCGCTCAAATACAGCGAAAAAGATATGCCCATACGGGTGACAATTCGCCAAATTGGCTCGACATTGAGGATTCTGATTCGTGATCATGGCCCGATGATGAGCCGTGCTGATTATGCGCGACTTGTTAGTGAGATGGAACAGCGAAAATCAGTTCGAACACGCCCTGACAGTAGTGGTTTGGGCGTGTATGTGGCGTCGCAATTTGCAAAAGCCATGGGTGGAACTATTGGCTTAATCAGGCATCGTGATGGACTGACATTTTATGTAGAATTACCCATAAGCCAACAGATGAGTTTGCTATGAAAAAAGTGCTGATTGTTGAGGACGATCCAGTGTGGGCGAAGCTGATGCAGCATTATATCTCAGAGGCTGGCGCTGATTCGCGGGTTGTTATTGCTCCGGGGCAGGCACTGGAAATGATTGATGATTGGCACCCAGATGCGTTAGTGTTGGATATGCTCTTGGCGAGTGAAACGGGCATGGCGCTGCTGAATGAATTGAAAAGCCATGAGGACTTGGCTAATTTGCCGATCATCGTGTGTAGTAATGTTGGCATCACGAGCGATGATATGAAGCCATTTGGTGTGCGGGCGGTGCTTGACAAAGCAACTATGACGCCGACGCACGTGCGACAGGCGTTGACGGAGGTGCTACAGTGAGTCAAAGTGAGCGCCTGCAAGCTATCGTCCTGAGGAGGACTGACTACGGCGAGGCGGATCGAATCTTACATCTGTTGACCTCGGCGGGGCGGCGCAACGTGATCGCCAAAGGTGTGCGGCGCGAAAAAAGTAAACTGGCAGGCGGTATTGAACTATTTGCGCTGTGCGACGTGGTGGTGCGACGCGGGCGCGGTGAGTTAGGGATTTTGACCAGTGCGCAGCTGCAGCAATTTTATCGGCACATTTTGGACAGTTATGAGCGGATGCAATTTGGTTATGAAATGCTGAAATTGGTCAATCGAGCGAGCGAGCAGGTCGACGAGCCAGCCTGGTTTTCGGTGGCCCAGCAGGTTTTGGCTCAATTGAATAACGTGAAGGTTGAGCAAAAACTGATTGAAACCTGGTTTTACTTGCAATACGCTGGACTATTGGGCGATGAGCTGAACCTACGCACTGACGTGGCGGCGCATGCCTTGTCGCCTGACAAGACATATATGTACGACAGTACGGAAAAGGGCTTGCGGCCAGCGGAGCAGGGCGACTTGTCGGCGGACGCCATCAAGCTGCTTCGGCTCATTCAAGCGAAGCCGCTGGCGACTGTGGCGCAAATTGGCGGGATAACTGAGGTAATTAATGGTTGCTGGCCGGTCGCGCGGCAGCACGCAGCGGTGTAATATTGTCCATAAAATGGTATACTGTAGGTAATAATTGTGAATCGCCATGTTGCCAACATGGAGAAAGGTTTTTGATGAGTCAAGCAAAAATGGAAGATATTATCAGCCTGTGTAAGCGCCGCGGCTTTATTTATCAGGGGTCGGATGTATATGGTGGTCTTTCTGGTACGTGGGATTACGGCCCGCTGGGTGTGCAGCTGAAGCGTAATATCATGAACCTATGGTGGCGCCGGTTTGTTGACGAGCGTGACGACATGTACGGTGTTGATGCGGCGATTTTGATGAATCAGAAAGTCTGGAAGGCGAGTGGGCATGTTGATACCTTTGTCGATCCGCTATGTGAAGACACGGTCAATCGCCGACGCTACCGCACCGACCATATCCTCAAAGACAACGGTATTGACGCCGATGGCATGACCATGGAACAGATGGATGCGGTGATTGCTGAGCGCGGTATCAAAAGTCCAGATGGCAATCCGCTGAGCAAATCGCGAACGTTTAATATGATGTTCAAAACTTTTGTTGGACCTTCTGGTGGAGATTCAATTGAAATAGGTAAGGACGTAGAGGGGGCTATAGTACCAAAAGGTAAGACGATATATGCGTTGCAATATAATCCAACTTCTATAAGTTATCTTCGCCCAGAAACCGCCCAAGGTATCTTCACTAATTTTAAGAACGTTGTTGATAGTTTTTATCCTAATCTGCCGTTTGGTATTGCTCAACAGGGCAAGGCGTTTCGTAATGAAATTGCGCCGCGCGACTTCGTCTTCCGCTCTCGCGAGTTTGAGCAGATGGAGATTGAATATTTCGTCGACCCTGAGCATTGGCAGGAAGCGTTTGATGAATTGCTGGCGGCGACGCATGCGTTTTTGGCAGAACTGGGCTTGAGGCCAGAGTACATTCACGAGCTAGACGTGCCGGCGGAGGATCGGGCGCACTATAGCAAAAAGACGATCGACATTGAGTACGATTATCCAATTGGTCGCGAGGAGTTGATGGGCATCGCCTATCGCACTGATTTTGACCTGATGAACATCCAGCGCGCCAGTGGTAAGAGCATGGAATACACCGTCAAGGGAACGAACACAAAATTTGTTCCGCACGTCATCGAGCCGTCGTTTGGTGTCGAGCGAGCGCTGATGGCGGTATTGTCGGGTGCGTACCGCGAGGATGAGCAAAACGGCGAAAAGCGGGTGTATTTGGCGCTGCCAGAGCATTTGGCACCAGTCAAATTTGCCGTTTCGCCACTGCTCAAGAACAAGCCAGAATTGGTGGAGAAAGCCCGCGAAGTCTACGCCCAGCTCGCCAAAGCCAACCCCGGCCGAGTGATGTGGGACGACAATGGCAACATCGGCAAACGCTACCGCCGCCAAGACGAAATCGGCACGCCGCACTGCGTGGTCATCGACTTCCAAACACTGGAGGACGGCACTGTGACGGTGCGTGAGCGGGATACGACGGAGCAGAGGCGGGTAAGTGTGGACAAACTTTTAGGGTAACAGTATGCAGCAAATACATGATTATCTTGCTGAAATAAAGCGTCAATTCCACAGTGGCCACGCTATAGAGCATGCTTATCGACCCGCTTTACAGCGCCTTATGGAGACTTTTGATGATGTGATCGCTGTGAATGATCCAAAGCATTCAGAACACGGTGCTCCAGACTTTGTTTTCTTGAAACAATCAAATAACTCAATTATTCGTGGCTATGCTGAAGCAAAAGACATTACGGTAAGTCTTGATAAAACCGAGAAGACTAACCAAATGGAGCGATATGCTGGCTATACCAATCTTGTTTTGACAGATTATCTCGAATTTCGGTTTTATAAAAATGGCGAGAAATATGAAACGATTAGCCTTGGGTATGTAAAGCAAGGCGAACTATATCTTCAGCCTGAAAATGGCGAGCGCTTGTTGCGTGAACTACAAGCATTTCTGGATTTGCCACCAGAGAGTATCAAAAGTGGCCGTCGTCTTGCGCAGATTATGGGAGGTAAGGCTCGGCGTATTCGTGATAATGTAGAGATCTACCTCAAAAGCGAATACGTAGAAGCGCATGAGCTTGAAAAGATTTATGAAATGATGAAGCGGCTACTTGTGCATGACCTCGATGAAACGAAATTTGCCGATATGTA
>CAUQMR010000003.1:0-62359 GCA_963519285.1 uncultured Candidatus Saccharibacteria bacterium | reverse complement strand
GTTTTACAGGCATACGAAAATCCTTTCCGCAAAAAGCAGGCGTCGTAAAGCCTCAGCTATTTACTTCCTCAACATCATTCAAAGTAGACACCACGTCGTCATAGGAAAAGCCTTGACGCACCAGATACTGCACGAACTTTTGTCTATCACCCGCATATCGACGGTGCTTTTTGGCGATAACTTTCCTCAGCTCCTGCTCATCTGTTCGGTCAGTTTTTTCAAGCGTTTGCGCAATAATGTCTGCGTGAACACCCTTTGAACGCAGCTCAGCCGTTAGCTTACGTCGACTTACGCCTTTACTAAGCTGACGATTTTCCACCCACCACCGCGCGAACGCTTCATCATCAACATACGCTTTCTGCTGGAGCTTACGCAGCACTCGCGACGCCACCCGCTCTGAATAGACCACAGGATTATTCATACCAGTTTGCCTCTTACGAAGCGCTGGCTGGGTTTTTCGCCATAGATAATCCCTGACTTCCTTAACTGAATGTGGTCGCCGCAAGCAATATTCAAGTGCTCGCATATACAGCTTGCCAAATTGGCTCTCTTCTTGCAGCTCTTCCAACTCCCCATCACTCAATTCACGGCCGACCTTAAGGTTTAAGTCAGTCACCTGAGCGATATCCAAACTGAAGCTGTATACGCCATCAACACTCACATTAACGCGGTTGTTATCGCGAGCCTGAAGAGAGATGTCAGTGATTTTCATAAAAATATTATAACGCGAAAACAGTGAGCTCGCTACTGGCAGAGGCTACTCGACTACCTCGACTACCTTGCCATGCACGCCGTTGTAGCAAGCAGCAGCACGCGGTTCGGTGATGACCGGTAGTTGCCCTGGAATAGCGCTCATATTAACGTCGTCTAGCGTACCGGCCTCGACGCAACCAAGCGTGATGTGCGGGCGGAAGCCATCGACATCCAGCCCCGGATGAATACCATCCAGTGCCGCGAGTAATTGCTGGCGCGCCTCAACCATCCAGGCAGTTTTCTGCGTGCGCAGCTCCACCCAAACACAGTTGCCCGCTTTATCTGGCAGGAAATTAACTCCATCAAGCACCAACTTATCGAGGGCCGGCAGTGCCGCAGCGGCTGCTTTGAGGCGTGGCATATCCTGCTCAGTCACGTTAATCAATGTCACGTGTGGGATAAACTCGCCAAAGTCAAGGTTCATTGCTTCTGACAATTCTCGAAGATATGCATTCTGCTCATCATCAAAGACGAGGCTAACTGACGCCATATGTTTTTCGACTGGATATGCGGTTTCTGCTGCGCGCATCAGCTGTCTGCTTCTTTGACCTTGTCGCGAACCTTCTGATCAATTTCTGCCAGAACCTCAGGGTTTTCTTTCAGATACAATTTGGTTTTATCGCGGCCCTGACCGATAGTCTCGCCGTTATATTTGTAAAAGGCGCCAGATTTTTCAACAATGCCGTGCGTAGCCGCCAAATCCAGAATGTCGCCAGTTTTAGAAATGCCTTCGTTATACATAATGTCAAATTCAGCGATGCGGAATGGCGGCGCGATCTTATTTTTCACCACCTTGATCTTGGTGCGGTTACCGAGGATATCGTCGCCAACCTTGATCTGCCCGATCCGGCGAATATCCACCCGCTGCGAGGCGTAAAACTTCAACGCGTTACCACCCGTCGTCGTCTCCGGATTGCCAAACATCACGCCAATCTTCATGCGAATCTGGTTGATGAAAATCACTGTCGCTTTCGACTTGTTGATGATACCAGTCAATTTACGCAGTGCTTGGCTCATCAGCCGCGCCTGCAAACCCATGTGCGAATCGCCCATGTCACCGTCAATCTCTGCCTGCGGTGTCAATGCTGCCACCGAATCCACCACGATGAGATCCACCGCGTTTGAGCGCACCAAGGTTTCGGTAATTTCCAGCGCCTGCTCACCGTTGTCTGGCTGCGACACCAGCAGGTTTTCGGTATCCACGCCCAACCGCTTGGCGTAGCTCGGGTCAAGCGCATGCTCAGCGTCGATGAACGCTGCCGTACCGCCCTGCTTTTGAATTTCGGCAATGGCATGCAGTGTCAACGTTGTCTTACCCGAACTTTCTGGGCCATAAATCTCAATGATACGCCCCTTTGGATAGCCGCCACCCAGTGCCAAGTCCAAACTCAGCGAACCTGATGGAATCACCTCAACATCTACCTTGTGCGCCTCGCCGAGCTTCATGATTGACCCGTCACCAAACTGCTTGGTGATTTGATCCATCGCTAGGCCCAAGGCTTTCAATTTTCCATCATCAACCTTTTTCTCTGCCGCTACCGACTTTTCAGTTTTTACTGCCTTTTTTTCATCAGTCTTAGCCATGATATTCCCCTCCTTAATTGATACTTTTATTATACATTCTCTAGGGCTTAAGGCCAAATTTTGCTATAATAGCAGTATATGAAAAAATGTTCTGGATTTACTGTTATTGAGTTATTATTTGTCATCATCATGCTGACCGTTGGCTTGGGTGTTGCGGTGATGCAGGTCGGAAAAGTAAAAAATGCCAGTGATGACAGCCACAAAAAAACAGCCATCAACGCCATGTACTACAGCCTGGAAGAAAGCTTCTACAAACAGCACGGCTACTATCCAGAGACTTTGGCTGACGACACACTACCAACCATGGACAAATCTCTACTCACTGATCCAAAGGGCAAAAAGATTGGCGATGCTAACAGCGCGTATCGGTACGAAACCCAAAACTGCCAAGAAGGAAAATGTAAGCACTTCACCTTGAGGGCAAAGCTGGTTAACGAAAGTGACTTCGTCAAAGAAAGTCGCAACAAATAGCTCAGTTACCAACTATTAGTCATCAACCGGGCGGCCATTTTTAAAGGCTTCGATGGCGTTATTGACAATTCCTATCTGGTGTTTTGGGTTTGCTACAAAATGGAAGATGTAGGTGGTTTCTTCACCCTCGGTACTCAGCCGGATAGTTCCATAGTTAAAGATCATCTGTATAATGCCCGATTGACGAAAACTAGCATCTTCAATACTACCAAGGCTCACTGTTTGCTCATGGCGAGAAAACAAACTTTCCTGGATTTCCTGAATCACGCTTTCATTGGTCATGTAAAATTGGTTTTGTAAATAAACCCAAAGTGCTACCGCTCCACCCAACGCCGCCAATATAGCGAACAAGGTCGCGATGCCGAACATAGCTGTTGGAGATGGTACTGGCAATAAACTTCCACCAGTGATTAGCGACGGATACAGAAAGGCAAAGCCAAATATCACCATAATGATAACAACCGTGATGGCAATTGGTGCAACAATGCCAATAGGATGGCGCTTGATGTCCAAAATGACATATTCACCTTCGCTCAAGTTAAGCTGTGGGTACTGCGCCACTGACTCTTCATGTTTGCGTTTCAATTCTTCACTAATCACCATTGGTTGTGGCTCAAGATTACGTACGGTATGAACAACGTCTGGTTCATTGGCGTACTGACTACGAATGCGTGGATCAAAATTCTGCCCCTCCATCGACTCTGGAAGCACAGTCACATGAGACGGACGCTGCGCAGTTGTTGGCTCTGGCTCTTCAGGTTGCCCATCTTGAGGTGGATGATAATACAGCGGCCTACCCTCAACATCATATGCGGCTGGCTGCGGATTATTCGACTGTTGGTCCTTCGTGTCCATATGTATAGTTTATCATTTTTTAGGTTGATATCCCAAATGCGCCTGAGCACGCAAAGTGATGCGCCGACCGCGCGGCGTACGCTCGATGAAGCCAATTTGTAGTAAATACGGCTCATAAAAATCCTCAATCGTCGTCGGTTCGTCACCTGTTAGCGCAGCAATAGTGGTTAGACCCACGGGATTATCGCCATAATTTTCCAGAATTGATTGTAGTAAATTACGGTCGGCTGGGTCCAATCCCAACTCGTCTACTTCTAGCATTTCCAAAGCGCTCGTTGTCGTTTTCACATCAATTATGCCGTCGCCGTTGACGTCGGCATAGTCGCGCACGCGCTTGAGCAGGCGATTGGCGATGCGCGGCGTCAGGCGGGCTCGCGTCGATAATAAGTTTGCTGCTTCATGCCGAATCGACGACTCTAGGATGGCCGCGCTCCGCGTCACAATTTTCGCAATATCCTCTGGCTCATAAAACTCCAAGCGGTAAATATGTCCAAATCGATCGCGCAGCGGCGCTGCCAGACTACCCGTCCGCGTCGTCGCGCCAATCACCGTAAACCGCGGCAGATCCAGCCGGATTGACCGAGCTGCCGGGCCTTTACCGATGACGATATCCAGCTTGAAATCTTCCATGGCCGAATATAAAATTTCTTCCACCGCCCGACCGAGCCGATGAATCTCATCAATGAACAAAATATCGCCGTCCGCCAAATTGGTCAAAATTGATGCCAAATCACCCGCCTTTTCAATGGCCGGGCCGCTAGTGATACGCAAATTTGTCCCCATCTCATTGGCGATCACCGTCGCCATGGTCGTCTTACCCAGCCCTGGCGGGCCGTAGAGCAGCACATGATCCAGCGGCTCGCCGCGTTTCTTTGCCGCGTCAATCGCCAAGCGCAAATTACGCTTCAGTCGCTCCTGACCAACATACTCACTAAAGCTCTGCGGACGCAGACTGACTTCAATCCGCTGTTCCTCGGCGTCATCACTGTGCGAACTGGTATCGACTATTCTCTCAATTGCCATATATTCATTATATCATCCAAGCTGGAGCGAACTAAGCTCTTGTAAGCCGACTGCGCAGCGCCTGCATAATTTCACGAAACGTCTCGTCACTCACTATATGCACCGCACTCTCTAAATGCCGCGGCCATTTCGGATCAGGAAACTCCTCGCCAGCAAAGGTGGCACCGCCGAGATACCGCGGATGTAAATGCCAATGTACATGTGTCGGCTGACCAGCCTTAACTGCATTATTCATGAGGCATTCCCAGTTACACACATCGGCACCAAATGCTTCTTTGACTGCCCATTCAAGTTGACGAATCACCTGATGTAGCTCCATCCAATCTGCCTCGTCCAGATCCGACAACGTTTCCTTGTGCTGGCGCAGAGTGATAAATGACTTACCCAAATAGCACTGATTCTTGTCAAGCACCGCCACCCAACGTTCGGTTTGCAATATGACATTATCGTCAGCCGCCGTCTGACCAACCAGCAGCGGACAGATTTCACATTCCTTCTGTGTCGTGCATGTATTCATGATACCTCCTGGTATGGATTATACCAGCCATGCACTATTTATTCACATTTACAAAGACACACCTGAACTCGTAAGAACAGTTTTACCAATATGGTACGGAGATGATACCTGCTTCTCCTGAGCCATTGGCCAATCCTGAAATATTTCTTGGCTCGGTTCATCCAGTTCTGGGTTAGTGATGAACTGTCTATTCTCGTCAATCTGGTGCACCATCTGCTCAATCACTTCTTCTGCAACACCACACTCTCCCATGTCATTCTTCAGATATTCTTGATAGTTCGGCAAAAATAAATCCTCCAATTCCTTGAATTGCTCCTGCCACGACAGCTCTCGACATTCTTCAACCCGAAATCGCATGGTATAATTCAAAAAATCCCGACCGCCTGATCGCCAGACATAACCAAGGTCAGCGTGATGTAATAATTTTGCTTGAATACTATCACGACAGATTTGTTCTTTTGGACCAGGGATGGTGCCAATGATTGCACTTTTCATGAACTCATACTCAGCTGAACCGGGCTCATAGTACTCGTCAAGAAATGAGACCGCATAATGCTCTTTGGTAGCATAACCATCTGGCGGTGGGCCAGCCTCAAACCCAGCATCGTGCGCTGCTGCCGCCACCAACAACAGATCCTTTTGATCTGAATTCATTCTGTCCGCCGGGATCACCTCCGTCAGCACACGTATTGAGCGCATCACGTCCACGCCATGTGCAGGCTGATGATATGGATAATTCGGGTAGGTAGTCAACAGCTCGGCTGATAGCTTAGCAAGAGAGGCTGCTTGTTCTTTGTTATGAAATAGTGCCGTGAGATTTTCCTGTGAGGTGTATTGGTCCAGCACCTTTGCTGATACTGTCAATTCAGGATCGACCAATGTTGGGTCTTCTTGGTTAGCACGGTTTCGTTGTTCCCATAACTTTTCGTCAAGAATTTTTTCAGCAGTAGTTCTATTCACAGCCCTATATTATATATTATTTGTACTATTTAGTCAATAGTACAGCGTCGTGAACCCTATAAGCGAGCTAGCCTGAACGGGTATATTTCAAACTTTATTACTTCTTCAACGCCTCGGTTACCCGCTGCGCCGTCGGCAAATTAGCATCAACATTTTCCAGTGCCTTTGTAGCATCAGCCAAGGTATAGCCCAGTGCCATCAACGCTTCCAGTGCTTCGTCAGAGGTGTTCAGTTCAGTTTGGACTGGCGCGGCCGCTCGGCCGTACTGCGTCGGTAGGCCAACTTTATCGCTCAAATCAACCACCACGCGCTCAGCAGTTTTTTTGCCGACACCAGCAGCTTTTTGCACGAAGGCGCTATCGGCGTTAGCAATAGCGTTGCGTACGTGCTCCGCATCGCCAAGGCTGAGAATGGCTAGCGCCGCCTTCGGCCCGACACCCTGAACGGTGATCAGCATTTCAAACAATTTCTTCGCTGCCAGACTTGAAAAGCCAAACAATTCTTCCGCTTGCTCACGCACATGATGATAGGTATAAAACTTAGCGTCTTGATCCAGCATCACCGCGTCAAAATCACCAGCCGCCACGCTCACTTCATAGCCAACGCCGTGAACGTCAATCACCAACGAACCATTAAACTTCTCAGCAACTTTTCCAAAAACATGTGCAATCATAATTCAATTATACCCGATTCATCGCTGCATGGGTAATTGCCGCCGCCAGAGCATCAGCACAGTCGTCTGGCTTCGGCACGTCCTTGAGTCCCAAATTCAAGCGAACCATTTCCTGCACTTGCTTTTTATCAGCCTTGCCATAGCCCGTCAACGTCTGTTTGATTTGCAGCGGCGTATACTCAGCGATTGGCAAGCCCGCTTTTCGCCCCGTGAGCATCGCTACACCACGCGCTTCTGCCACGGAAATCGCCGTTGTCACGTTACGCGCAAAAAACAATTTCTCAATCGACATGACATCAGGCTTAGTCTCAGTAATGATCTCAGTCAAACTGTCAAAAATTTCTTCCAGCCGCTCATCAATTGGCGTGTGTGCCGGCGTTCTGACGACACCCGCTGTCACCAGCTTAAACTTACCGCCCGAAAAATCAATCACACCAAAGCCCAAAATACCTGTGCCTGGATCGATACCAATAATTCTCATGGTATGTATTATAGCAATGATTTGACCGCTCGGTCACTAACTCATCGCCGTAATCGTCGTATCAATTGCGAAAGTTCCCAGCGCCACTGCCACGCGCCGTACCCTACCGCCAATAAACTAACGCCGCCAAACACCCACCAGCCCCAAGTCGCACCGGCAACCTGTTGAACGCCCGCTGTCGCTGAACCAACAACTGGTATGCTGGCAGTTTTTATCTTCCGACAACGCCGGGTGGCTGGATTGCGCTCAAAGCCTTCCGGGCAGTCTTTTAGAATGTCATCGGCAGCGGCAATTTTCTTACAACGGCCAGTTGCTGGGTTGCGAAATTGACCATCAGGGCATGGCTTCAACGTTTTGGCAGCGACCGAGGCGATTGAGCGGCACCGACCAGTTTCCTCGCTACGATAATACCCCTCTTTGCACGGCGTTACAGTCTTTGCTGCTTCGATTTTCCGACAGCGACGAGTTTCAGGATGCCGATATTGACCAGCTGGACACGGCGCCAGCACATCAGACACGGTAGACGGCGCTGGAATCTTCACGCATTTACCCAGTGCGTTACGCTCATATCCATTCTGGCAGTCCGCATATTCCTTAAACAAATTGGCAACACCCTCAGTCACCGCAAACGTTTGCACCCATTCACCGTCAAGCAAACTCCAGGAAGCACCCTTTGGCATTGTGTCATATTCAGTGGTGTCAATTTCCGCGCCAGCCTCGTCCAGGATACGCACCTTACCTTTCATTTTTGGCAATTTTAATTTTGTACGTTTTACCTTGACCGCCCATAATTCACCAGGCTTCAGCTCAATATCACCAAGCACTTCTTGTGAATTATTACTGCTAGTGGCCAACTTACAGCCAGCTGTCGTGATGGTCGTATCGCTCACATTTACCAGTTCGATGAACGGCTCATCAACATGAGAGGCAATCTCATTCAGCTTCAAGCCTTCACATTTATTGAGTGGTTTTGATGACTCAGGAGCTTTACACTGTGGGCGCGCGTATGGCGCAACTTCCTGACCATTATCTGTTTTGTTCAACGAAAAATCAGCCAGATTGTTTTTCGAATCAACGATGAGGCCGCCAGCAAAACAGCGCCAGATAGTTTTGACACCGCCAGTTACGGGCGCGCCCAAAAACTTCTTTACCTCGCCCCAACCAACAACATCAGCAGTTGACCCGTCAGCCCGCGACAACACCACCGACCCTTCACCCTGAATCATATTCGGTACCTTATCAAAATTCACCGCTTTTGTCAGCGCTGGATCATTTGAAATCACCAGAAAATCATTAGCTAAAACTACCCCATCTTTAAACTCTTTTCCGCCAGTTTTCACATCAGCCTTATAGTGTTCAATTTTCCAACCTGCTAGCTTCACATTACTGTCTGTTGGATTATACAGCTCAATATATTTCTTGTCGGGGCTAACTTTCGAAATCAATAGCGGTGCTACTTTTTCGAGTGCTTCGTCAGTTGTTGGTGCTGGCTGAGAGGTTGGATGTGCCGGCTCGGCAGCTGGCGGATTAGTTTGTGCTACCGGTTTTGCAGTCGGTTGCTCGCCAACTGGGTTTGACTCTGACTGAGACGAAGGCGCAGTAATAGCCGGGTTGGGACTAGATGGTAGTGCGTCGTTTGCTGGCACCTCAGCCGTCTGCGATGTTTCACCACTAGACGCTGGCTCAACTCCCAGATTATCAGCCGCCAAAACTGACGGCGACGGCATCATCAGCGCCGCGATTAGTATCATAAGTAGTGTGTATCGCAAATATTTCATGCTCGCCCCTTGCTTATGGTTAACTACTTTTAGTGTAACGTACTTTTTGCCAAAATAAAAACCGCCCCGAGAGCGAAGCGATTTTTCTGATGCTAATGTTATTCTGCTGTGATATTGGCGTTAGTGTGTACATTCACCACATCGTCTAGGTCGTCCAGCGCATCAACCACCTTCATCAATTTCTGTGCGGTTTCCGTATCAGCGATCTCAACTGGTGTATTGGCGATGTAGCGCAGCTCGGCATCTTTTACCTTCAGACCCTGCTCGGCCAAGGCATTTCTAACGTTCGCCAGATCTTTCAGTTCGGTGTAGACAATAATCTCGCCGTCTTCCTCGACCGCGTCCTCAGCGCCAGCATCTAACACTTGCAGGAGCAATTCCTCACCCGTACCTTCCACAGTGATTACGCCCTTGCGGGTGAATTGAAATGCCACACTGCCAGCGTCAGCGATGCGCCCGCCGTTTTTGACCAGCGCGGTTTTCACTTCTGGCAATGTGCGATTACGATTGTCGGTCGCCGTTTCGATGATGATGCCGACACCGCCTGGGCCGTAACCTTCGTAAGTAATTTCTTCCAGCGCTGCTGCGCTTTTGTCAGCCACGCGATCGATTGCTCGCTGGATATTAGCACTCGGCATGTTGGCAGCCTTGGCCTTTTCAATGGCCATTGCCAAACTTGAATTCAATGTTGGATCAGTGCCGCCACGCGCCGCAATTGCAATTTGGTTACCCAACTTCGTGAAAATCGCACCACGCTTCGCATCAACAATCGCTTTCTGCCGGTGCGTCGTTGCCCATTTACTATGTCCTGACATACGTTCTCCTACCGTTTATCTATGTTCAATCTGTTAGTATTATATATCAAATACAGACGTGAGACAATTTACCGCGCACAAACTACTGGGCAAGCTATCATAAAAGACTATGCTTTAACTCGCACGAAAATCATTTCATGCTCATCATTAGTCGGATTGTGTATTGTATGCTGTGTGTCGGGAGGAAAAATAAAGACATCGCCAGGATTATAGTCATATGTACCGTCTTCATCTGAAACCACGCCACTGCCCTTCATGACAATCATTGTCTCTTCCACACCAGGATGATCGTGCCAATCAAACGTTGCACCACCGGGCAGATAGCCATGGGTGATTGCCTCAAAATATCGGCTCGTTGCATGGCTCGTGTCTGCATACACCTTTCGTGCCCCGCTCCCTCCGTGTGCTGATTCTTTTGGTATATCACTTGCTTGTCGTTTAATGATCTTCATGTGATAATTATACCACACTACTCGACTATATTTACCTTGCCAAAGTTCAATTTCGTCTGCTTTTTCATCCACCATATAGCACCGATCATCATCACATACATCACACCGCATTGCCACCAAGTGATATTCACTTCCATCTGCGCCCACTCCAAGCTCGCCAGCCAGTTGGCCGCCTGAATCATATAGCCCAGCAGCCAGGTCGTCGGCAGCGCAATGGCCGCGCCAATCATCGGCACTACGGCCAGCACACCCGACGCAAAGGTCAATAGCATCGCCAGCGGCACGAACGGCAAAATTAGCATATTAGCGATCAGCGCTACATTACTAACCACGCCGAAGCTCATCATCAACAGCGGTAGTGTCGCAAGCTGCGCCGACAACGTCTCGATCAAAATTTGCCGAAACGTGCCAGGGTCTTTGCCACCAAAGAAATAGTTGTGCAGCAGCGGCGCCAGGATGATCACGCCCGTAAACGACGCAAAGCTCAGTTGCCAGCCCAAATCGCCCCAACCAAATTGCGGATTGACCATCAGCGTAATCGCCGCCGAGACTGGTAGTAACACCAGCGGGTGAATCGTCCGCCCATAATACCAGGCCGCCAAACTGAGCCCCGCCACCAGCCCAGCCCGCGACATGCTCGGACTCAAACCCGTCACCGCCATAAAGCCAAGAATCATCGTTGCCGCACTGAGCATTGCTAGATATTTTGACCGTTTGGCAAATAACCGCCGCGCCAGTCGCACCAAAATCGTCAAATTGTAACCGCTAGCCACCACGATGTGCGTCAGACCAGCAACCTTTAAATTGTCGCTCAGTTCCGTCGGCATGGCTCGCCGTAGCCCCAACAAAAATCCCAAACCCAGCGCCGACTCAGACTCTGGAATATGTTTGCGCACTCGCTCAGCAAACCAGTCGCGCACCCCAACCGCCACGTCGCCCGGGACTGGACGCTCGACGCTGCCAATTTTCGCTCGATACATGCTCGCCGAAAAAGCCCCAAATCCGGCTGTCAATTTTCCTTGAACCTGAACGATGTCACTGCGTTTAATGGGGCGCTTGTCAGCCGTCACCACCCACAGTTGTCCTGCCAATTTCTCGCCATTGATCCGTAAATCGCTCAACCGCAGTACCGTTTGTCCTTTCTTGTCGATGTCAGGATCCTCCAAAACACGACCTTGAATAATGGCAGTTTTGCCAATCAGCGAATCGTACACCTCCAAACCGGCTCGGCCCAGCTCACCGCGCCACAAGCCAACTAATCCACCAGCGATAAGCGCCACAATCATCAACGCCCGCCATCGCCAGACCATCACCACAGCCATTAATCCTAACCCAAGCACCAAAGTCCGCCAGTCAAACACCGTTGACCGCGACAAATGATGAATAGCAATGACGCCAACTGTCAACCCCAAACACCACGCCGCCACCAACCAAGAAATATGCAGTTCCCTGGTTAGATTGCGTATCGTCATATGTCTTTAGTATGACATATATTCTTGAAACGCATATGTTAAAAAGAAGATGTTCTAACGTCAGGATATTCTCGGGAACATATTCTTTGGAATATTTCACGTAACTCATTCAGTCTGTCAGCTGAAGGTAGTTGATCTCTCCCGATCCCCGGAACTATTTTAGGCAAGTCCAAGATAAATCGCACGGGCTGAGACACCGACTCATCATATGGATCAATATCGTTTCTGGCTAAAGTTTCACTCAATTCTCCCCAGAAGACTTTTTGCAGCCTACTCTCTCCTCCATATGTTTTAGTGAGTTCAGACTGGTTAATCCTCTTTCGTGAATCAATAACAATTTCCCGCAGTCTTTTAATACACTTACGAAAATGCTCTTCATATTTACGGTCAAGACTCCTGATCTGCTGAGTAACTGTTCTTCGAGAGTCGCCACTTGGTAGCATACTAGATGCATTCCTCCGTAATTCATCATCTTCATGACCAATTACCTTTGATAATAATGCCCAGCCTGATGCCACCAAAGTCCCCTTTCTGTCTACCGGCTGCCGTTTAGAACCTTTGCTATCATACTGCTGCAGTAGTCTTTGTGACTCCGCTTTATCCTGTAGGTCTTTCATATCTTCAATTGCAGTATCACGCCAATACGTAAAAGATTTTATACTATCACCAGCACTTCTTTTTTCGTCATAACTAAAGTCACCATTACCGTCAAAATCATCCAATATTCGTTCAATTAGCGCCGGCAAGCCGGCAGACTGATAGTCCTGCCATTCTGTAAATCCATATTCTTCTAAAATTTGATCAGCCCGGTGCCAAAAACGATCAGCTCGCTGCTGTTGATCGACCGGCATATTACCAATAAAGTAGATATTACCCGCTCCCTGACTATCCGCCAAACCAGTCTGCATATCACCACTAACATACGAGTCCGGTGCTAACAAATTAGGCCTCACGGCTCTCCTTCCCATACTCGAGAAACATTCACTCAGTCCTTTAATCTGTGCTCCAAACTCTTTTTTACGACGCTGGCGGTTATATGCAAAGCTCAAGCCACCGGTTGCTATTCCTGCCGCCACTCCAGATAAGCTAACCGTTGGAGCAAAGTTAAACCATTCTAGCGCCCCGCCAGCAGCACCCGCCAGTGTCGCTCCTCTAACTCCAGCTAAGCCCATATCAATGGATAATTTTCTCCTATATTCTTGCCCCAGGAGGTCATCAATCTTTGTTAGCACACTCCCGACACCCACTCGGTAACGAGACATGCCACTCCATATCGTCACCGGGTTTTGTCCCAGCTGGATATATTGAGCATATCCAACTGGCTCTTTGGTAGTCGGGTTAGTTACTTCTTGGCTGCCAGAAAAAATTGGGACACCACATCGCATCCCAACAAAATTCTTCAAATCATCACTGTGTTTTTCTACTATTTTGGTATATCGGGGCGGTACGTTTAAGTCGTCTAGATACTTCGTCATGTCCAAAGTTTTCTGCCACACCCGAATAATATCAACAAATGTGTTCGTCATCTGGAGGGCCCACCGGGGCTTGAACCCGGGACACCCTGCTTAAAAGGCAGGTGCTCTAACCAACTGAGCTATGGGCCCATCAAGAATGAACTTTTTCATTCTAGCACATAACACGCAGTATATCAATGCTTCTTTGGACCAGGCTTGGACTTTGTTTTGACAGTATGCAGTAAAAATAAATCCGCCAAACCCACCCCCAAGCCAGCGGTAATAATATATTGGCGCCAGGAAGTCAGCTGCCGCACTACTGTCTGTGCCGCACCATCAACCGCAAGATATTTCGCCAAGACACCGACCAATAGCGCCGCCACCAACAAAGTCACGACAGCCGCCGCCACCAGCTTTTCATGTTTCTTGTGATATTTTGGGCCGCCAACCATCAACATTCCCATGGGTACGAGCAGCAATATTAGCGCCGCTACCACACCATCAGGCAGCCATGGTAGATTGATACCCACGCCACCCAAAATGACGCGCACAGCTTCCATCCACAATTCCACAAAAATATACCCAGCAGCAGCCGCCAGGGCCAGTGGACCGATGCGCCTACCTGTCACCAACACCACCACGAAAATCACCACCAGAACCGCCAAGAGCAACACTGCTACATTCATTGCGTCGCCTCGGTCGTAAATTCTACTTTGGCGCCTTTGACGATGCTCGATTTTTTAGCTACACCAGCAGCCACTTCCAAAACGTAGCGTGCCGGCACTTTGGGTTTATATATTTCATACGGCTCAGCATCAGGCTGCACCTCATGCTCAATGTGTACTACTTTTTTGTCTTTATCTAACCAGATGATATCGAGCGGAAAACTCATATTGCGCATCACCATTTCCCACTTGTCATCACCCTCAAATTTAAACAGCATCGCTTGGTTTTCCGTCAGACCAGACCGATCACTCAGACCCTTATACCGCTGCTCAGCCGTTTCCGCAATTTCAGCCTGCAATGTCGCCTGGCCAGCCCTGACCACGACTGGGCGAGGTTTATTGACATCGCACAGCAGAGTATAGGCACCGTAAGCGATCATCACAATGATCATAATCATGATACATCGAGAAATGAAATGATGCCCCTTACGAGCTGTCTGCATAAGCTCCATAGCTCAATTATAACACTTATGTTTTATATATAAACCACGGGCTAATCAGGAAAACAAACCGCGCTTTTTGGAGGTGTTAAATTGTTCCAAAAGTTCACGTTGTTTTTTGCTCAATTTGGTTGGTGTATCAACGATGATACCAACGATGTGTGGACCACGAGCGTCATTTCTCAGGTGTGGCACGCCATGTCCTGATAGCTTAAAATCAGTACCGCTTTGGGTGCCAGCCGGAACTTTCATGCGCACTACACCGTCCACCGTTTCAACATCAATTTCCGTACCCAGCGCCGCATCAACCATAGAAACGTGTTCTTCTGAAAGAATGATGTCACCTTCACGAGTAAACTTTTTGTGAGCTTTGACTCTTATCTGAACATACAAATCTCCCCGCTCACCATCCTGGACCGCTTCACCATGTCCGCGCAAACGAATTGCTGCACCATCATCAATACCCGCTGGAATTTTGACCGTAATCTCGCGGTTCTTACGCGTCGTTCCCTTGCCGTGGCAAACTGAACATTTCTTTTCAGGGATTTTACCTCGACCATTACAGGTTGGGCAAGTGATAGCTTGTTGAATTTGCCCAAAGATGGAATTCATCACCCGCATCTGCTGGCCAGACCCTTTACAATCATCACACGTCTTCAAACTATATCCAGGCTCAACACCCTCGCCTTTACAGTGTTCACATTCATCATCCATGGTTAGGTTAATCTTTTTCTCGACACCAAAAATAGCTTCTTCAAAGGTCAAAGCAACCGTTGTCTCTATGTCACGACCGCGCCGTGGACCACCTTGCCGCCCAGCGCCACCACCAAAGAACTGACTAAAGATGTCGCCAAAGCCACCGCCAAAATCAAAGTTGACACCTTCTGCACCAAAACCGCCAAAGCCTTCAAATGGATTGCCGCCAAAGCCACCGCCCGAAGCTCCGCCGACACCGGCATGACCAAATTGGTCGTATCGCTGTCGCTTTTGCTTGTCTTTCAGAACTTCATAGGCTTCATTGACCTCTTTGAACTTCTCTTCATCGCCGCCTTCTTTGTCAGGATGATATTTCACTGCAGCTTTACGAAAAGCCTTTTTGATTTCATCTTCAGAAGCGGTTTTAGACACGCCTAGCACTTCATAATAATCACGTTTGGTCATGTATTCTATTGTACGGTTCGTTAGCACTCGTGTCAATAGAGTGCTAGTTAGATAGCCAATTTACATAATCTTTTGACTTTTTTTATATTCTGTGATATACAGAGAAGCATAGGCTTTGTAAAAACATAAATACAAGTCGAAGCGAGGATACCATGGTACAAACAACAGCAGTTTTAGAACGGCAAAATACCAACCTTAGCACAGCTCCATCGAGCTTTGAAGAGCTGGAGAAAAAGTTTTACTCGCTTGAAGAAGAAAAACAAATCGAAAGTTTAATGCCGCTGGCTAAAAAACTGGCCGAAGAACCAGAACTAGCTGAACAATTTGGCGTGTTCAAGTGGCTAACTATAGGTGATTATGACCGTGAACAACGAAATGCTGGTAGACACCCTTGGCCAGAGCTAGAAATTAACGGTGAAAAACGTATATTTTCAGTGCCGATCATCGCTGGTGTTGTTCGTTGGGAGGACCATGACGGAGAACCTCAGTACAGCGCCCTCTCGGTCATGAAAGATAACTGGCGCGACGACCCTGATGCCTGGCTGGTCACAAAATTTGGCTTTAAAAACGGACAAACCGAACGGCTTGAAACGCTCGGCACCACGGTTGATGCTGCCAATCAAGGCACCATTGTCCTTAAACCTCGTAATTATCACAACATGCCGCCATTAAGCCGCCCAGCGATTGGCAAAACGCCAATGCATCAGCTAGAAAGGATTGCCGTTAAGCTAGATCCTACCTACCATTCAGTACACGCAGAGTACCATGAGCCATATCAAGACCGACGGGAAATCATTGATATTGAACTGCTTTGGGAAGCAATGTCGCGTGAGATTGGTGAGCGAGTTGATGACCTATTCCCAGAGTCTGATGATATGGAAACCGCTCCATCAACGAGCGCTCCCAAAAAACTTGCTGCCTACACACTCCAGCAGGTTATGAAAGCATAATTTAGCGGCGCTTTGTCAAATGTGTAACTCGACTGCACGCAGGGCTGCGTGGAGTTCACGGGCGTTACTATACCGGCCTTCACATAGTCCAGTAGCAGTTGCTATGGTCCCCAACAAATCCTTTTGCTGAGCTAGCGAAGGTCTAATGCGATATTCGGGATAAGAATTACCTGGCTCCCAAATCAAATCGTGCGTTAGTTCATGAAACACCGTACCAATGGCATACACATCAAAGCGATAGTCAATGAGTGAGCCGAACTTAGCAATTTCCGGCGCATGCTCCCTGTTCCAACTTGAGTGTGGTTTAGTCTGCACATACGGCAGTTTGACCTGATTATAGTCAAACAGCGTTAGTACTGGCTGACCCTCAGTCTCATCATAAAAAATATTCGTTGGTCGAATGTCGTGGTGCACCAATCCTCGTTCGTGAAGATAGGCGGCAGCCTCCGCCACTTGCATCATCATGTCAACAATTGCCCCAGCGGTCATTTTGCCATCATCCAGCTGGTGTTGTATGGCGCGCTTATGTTCAGCCAATGTTGCGCCCATGAGAGGATACGTTTCGTGGAGCGGCTCTCCCTGCGCTGCCCGAATAGCCAGCGGTGCCAGGAGATGTTTTGGTTGCTCGTTCATCAATTGTTGCATCAGTTCGACCTGGGGGCTAGCTGCGCATGCCAGTATATGTCTGCCTACCTTATGAACTCTCCCTTGCTCATCAACTGTAAAACATGAAGAATATGTATCAAACTGGTGCATAATTATTTATATAACAATTCGCTGGCAGCGGCGCAAACATAAGCCTAGTCCAGACAATACAAAACTACCCCTCGAGAGGGGTAGTTTATGTCACGAGTCGATGCCGAGATTATTTCTCGTCGACCACCTCGCCTTCGACTGGCTCGTCTTTGTCGGATTTTTTATCACCCGTAGGCTCATCAGCCTTGTTGTCCTCAGCAGCTTGCTGGTACATTTTGGCACCAATCGGCATGATGGCGTCCTGCAGAGCCTTGATTGCCGCTTCTAGCTCATCTTTGTCATCAGCGTCTTTATGCTTTTCTGCCTCCTTGACCGCTTCATCAATCGCCTTTTTGTCGTCGTCAGAAATCTTATCTTTGAACTCATCCGGCATTTTCTTTGCCTGGTAGATGGCGTTTTCTAGCTGGTTTTTAGCGTCAACAGTCTCACGCTTTTTCTTGTCCTCGTCAGCGTGCAGCTCGGCCTCTTTCTGAGCTTTTTCGATATCTTCCTTACTCATGTTACCAGAGTTTTGGATGGTAATTGATTGTTCCTTACCGGTGCCTTTATCTTTGGCAGTAACATTGAGGATACCGTTAGCGTCGATATTAAACGTCACTTCAATCTGCGGCACACCGCGTGGTGCTGGCGCGATACCATCGAGTTCAAACTGCCCCAGGCTCTTGTTATCCTTAGCAAATTCGCGCTCACCCTGCAAGACATGAATCTCTACTTTTGGCTGGTTGTCGGCAGCGGTTGAGAACACTTCGCTCTTGCTGGTTGGCACAGTGGTGTTACGCTCGATCAGCTTGGTCGACACCCCACCCATTGTTTCAATACCAAGGCTCAATGGCGTCACGTCCAGTAGCAGCACATCCTTGACATCGCCAGCCAACACACCGCCCTGGATGGCTGCACCAACTGCCACCACTTCGTCTGGGTTGACGCCCTGCATTGGGTCTTTACCGAACAACTTCTTCACCCGCTCAACCACTGCCGGCATGCGGGTCATACCACCGACCATAACGATTTCATTGACGTCAGATTTGGATAATTTAGCGTCTTTGAGTGCTTTTTCAACTGGCACATCAAGGCGATCCAACAAATCTTTTACCAAATCTTCCAACTTGGCCCGCGTCAGGCTCAGCTCAAAGTGCTTTGGTCCATCAGCATCAGCGGTGATAAACGGAATATTAACTTCGTATTCAGTAACCGTTGACAATTCCTTCTTGGCCTTTTCGGCTTCGTCCTTGAGACGCTGCATGGCCGCATTGTCTTTGCGTAAGTCGATGCCTTCTTTAGACTTAAAGTCATCCAAGAAATAGTTGACGATGACATTATCAAAGTCCTCACCACCGAGGTGGGTGTCACCATTGGTCGCTTTCACCTCAAACACGCCGTCGCCAAGTTCCAAGATAGAAACGTCGAAAGTACCGCCACCGAGGTCGAACACCACGATGGTTTCGTCATTTTTACCCTTTTCCAGACCGTACGCCAAAGCTGCCGCCGTTGGCTCATTGATGATGCGCTTAACTTCCAGGCCGGCAATTTTACCAGCATCTTTGGTTGCTTGGCGCTGCGAATCGTCGAAGTAGGCCGGCACCGTGATGACCGCTTCAGTAACTTTTTCACCCAAGAATGCCTCAGCATCAGCTTTAATCTTGCTGAGGATCATAGCTGAAACTTCTTCTGGTGTGTATTCTTTGTCGCCCATTGCCACGGCTACGCCGGTACCCTTTTTAACAATCTGGTATGGCATGATATCGAGGTCTTTTTGGACTTCCTTGTCAGTAAATTTACGGCCGATCAAACGCTTAACGCCGTAAATAGTGTTCTTTGGATTGGTTACACGCTGACGCTGAGCCACTTGTCCAACCAAGCGCTCACCCTTTTTATTAATTGCCACCACTGATGGCGTGGTACGGTTACCTTCGGCGTTAGCGATAACTTCCGGCTTGCCTGCCAGCATATACGCAAAGGCGCTGTTGGTTGTACCAAGGTCAATTCCGATAATTTTACCCATATGATTCCCCTTTCTGCTATGATCACATCTGGTTTTTGCTTATATCCATTTTAGCACTCTTTTATGTCGAGTGCCAACTATTTCAGTATAAATAATTAGCACTCGCGTGTCAAGAGTGCTAATTATAATTATTTGCTAGCTTCTTATATCTTTTTGCGGATGAACCAAACTCCGGCACCACCAACTGCTACCGCTATCACCGTTACAGCGATAACACTAGCACCGGTATCTGCCAAGTAGCCACCCTTGTTGGTCGCCTGATTATTCTTGCCAGTACCGTTGGTTGTCGCACCGCCAGGGTTCGTAGGCCCGGTAGGATTACCAGTACCACCACCAACGCCAGGGTTAGTTTGCTGTTGACGCTCGTAGACACCGACTGGGTCTACGATGGTACCATTTGCAGCCTTATCTTCATCACCAAAGCCACCGTCAGTCAGATCATACGTCACCGTCGTGTGCTTACCGTCAGCAGTCGTGCCAAATATAACGCGATTAGTAATATCTTCTTTGATGGCGCCATTACTTATCTTAGCCAGAGCCAACTGATTATGATCAGCGTAGTGTTTACTCAACGTCAGCGTCACGCGCGTTGTGTAGCCAACCTTGGCAGTCTGGCCACTACAGTTGATGGTAAAGCCAACGATGTCACGCAAGACACGGCCGTCATAGCTGTTCGGAGCAGCTGCCACTGCGGCTGAAGCAATGTTGTAGCACTGGGTGCCAGCTGTAGCAACAGTCACCGTACCACCACCTGGCTGCGCAACAGTCGCTGAAGTGGTTGGCGTGGTTGGCGTTGGCGCTGGATTGACAACAACAGCGTTCAATTTTGCTTGCAGTGCTGCTTTTTTGGCAGGATCTTGTACTTTACCCACTAAGACCTTAGCAGTATCAACGGCACTTTGTGTTTTGTCAGCTTCTGCCTTGGTAACTGCAGCCTGAGCAGCGTCTTGAGCATCTTGCTCTTTTTGTTTGGCGCTAGCCACTGCACTGTTGAGGTTAGCAATCGCTGATTGAAGGTCTGACGCAGATGGATTTGCTTGGTTCAAGACGGCCTTAGCAGCAGCGAGAGCCGAAGCAACTGTCGGATCCGATTTGATGTATGATGGCGTCGCTTCTGCAGCAGTGATGGCTGCTTGCAAGCTTGCTTTATCAATTTTCAGTGCATCGAGCTTGCCCTGTAAGGCTGTGCGTGCATTGTCCAGCTCAGACACTGAGGCATTCGCGTTATTTATAACTGCTTCAGCTGCCGTGACCTGTGCCTGAAGAGCGGCAATAGTACTACTGCTCATGCCGGCAACAGTGGCTGGATCTTTAGCTTTAGCGATCAATGCAGTGAGGGTTGAGCGAGCACCAGAAATAGCGTTGGTTACCGCATCGAGCCTTGCCTGGAAGGCGGCCTTCTTGCCTGCGTCACCTACTGCATCAACTTTGGTTTTAGCGGCAGCAACATCAGATGGACGCTTGGTCGATTCAGCATTTGCTACTGCTGCTTCAGCCGCGGTAACTTTCTGCTCCTCTTCACTTGGGCCAACCGGTGCATTGTTGGCAGTCGTATAGACGGCACCACCGTATGGTACTGCGGCGATTTTTGAGCCGTCGGCAGAGCTGGCAATTGCTGCCCAGTTTGGCACACCAGCAGATGTCTGAGCTACCCAGGTTACACCACCGTCGTTTGAGCTGTAAATGTATCCACCGCCACCAGCAGTTGCTGAAAGTTTTTGACCATCGTCAGAAATAGTAACCGCAGTCCAGTTGTGAAGTCCATCGGCCGCTCGCTCGGTCCAGGTTGCACCAGCGTCAGTGGAGATGTAAATCCTGCCACCAGTTGCCGTTGCTACTAATTTATTGCCATCAGCGGAGCTGGCAACTGCTGACCACTTACGGACACCAGAGTTTGCTCGCTCGGTCCAGGTTGCACCAGCGTCAGTGGAGGTATAGATAGTTCCGTTCTCGACTACCGCAACCAATTTATTACCGTCAGCGGAGCTAGCAATTGAATTCCATTTGCGTGCCCCAGACCCTGTGAGGGCAGTCCAGGTTGCGCCAGCATTATTTGAAGCATAGATAGCGTGATCCTTAGCAATAGCGAAGAGTTTATTACCGTCAGCGGAGCTAGCAATTGCGGTCCAGTTGTATGATCCAGGCACTCCACGAGCAGTCCAGGTTGCGCCAGCATCGGCGGAGGTAAAGACATAACCACCCCAATCATATACAGCTGCTAACTTCTTACCGTCAGCGGAGCTAGCAATTGCTACCCAGTTGCGGTCTCCTGCGCCAGGCTGCTCAGTCCAGGTTGCGCCAGCGTCAGTGGAGGTAAGAACCTTACCACCCCAGGCTGCTGCAGTCAGCTTATTACCATCGGACGAACTAGCAATCGAGGTCCAGTTTCGAGACCCTGCGGTATCACGCTTTGACCATGTGGTACCCGTTTTTGGTACAGGCGTTTCAGCGGGTTGCACACCCGCACCCTTTTGGAATACACGAACGTAGTCGATCAACATGGTTTGCTTCGGGAAGCTATCTGAAGGAGAGATTGGTTTCTGATCCGCATCTGCCTCCACGTAGTCGTTTATGATAAAGCGCCATCCCTCATCAAACGTCTTTTTAATCAATGATGCGTCAGCTAATTTTGTCAGAGGAGCAGCTGGTGTACGTTCAATCTCCTTGCTGTCAGTAGGACTGGCGTGATAATGATACGCGGTGATTGGTTTGTCATCCACAAAATACTTAACCGTCTCACCATCATACTCGACCGCCCATGTGTGCCATTCATAGGCCAATGTACCTGGCTTGGAGCCTGCTCGGTGTTCATCGCTGTGGATAATCCTCCTGGTTCGCCAACCATTTTTCCAATTGCCAGAAACGCCATGATGGTAACAGGTGGCATGAGTACTTGACCAGGTATATGCTGGTGTGTAGGAGTACCATTCAATAATGTCTAGCTCGCCGTATGGGTCATTGGCGTTAGGATTATCATTACAATTCTTTAATGAGACACCATTAACCATCCACAGTGATGGTCGTGTACCGTTTTTTCCATTCCAATTGAATTTGGCACGGATCTCGGCGCGGAAAGGTTTTGTACCATCCACCACCTTAGTCTTATTTGTCACCCGACCGCTAAGGTATCGTGTCATCTTACCACTTGGACATGGCGTTTCGCTAGCATTAGAGTCATTCAATGGTTCATCAAGATTT
Source organism: uncultured Candidatus Saccharibacteria bacterium (assembly GCA_963519285.1). Classification (GTDB taxonomy): domain Bacteria; phylum Patescibacteriota; class Saccharimonadia; order Saccharimonadales; family Saccharimonadaceae; genus Nanosynbacter. The sequence continues at coordinate 39,839 of CAUQMR010000003.1, read as the reverse complement.
GCAACACAGTGGCGCTGTGTTTTGATCTCTAGGTAATCATTGTCAACAACCCTGACGTTGCTCGGATTGTAAGCTAAGTGATTGTTTCCATAGTTGTCTTTATTTTGCTTAAATACATCCCAACTACTTGGTACTGATGTCCCTTTGAATTCCTCATTCCATACGACACCCCATTGACTAGCATTAGTGTTACCATTGTATAGCAAAGCTAACAATAAGATACCACCAGCTGATACTAATGCCACGAATAATCGTTTCGCCATCCCCTTTTTCTCCCTGTGTTTATGTTAAAAACTCTTGCCAAAGATTATAGCGCTAATACTTTCTGATTGCAAGTGTTGTTGTAAATAAAACTATTGATGTCTGGGGGTGAGATGCAGTAAATTATTGCCGCGTGACTTTGACCATTGCGTCGCGAATCACCGTACCATCCAGTGTATAGCCGGCACGTAACTCCTCGGCGACAACTTCTTTATCGCCGTCTGCTTCTTCATCAAATTGCACTGCCTGATGCAGTTCAGGGTTAAACGATGTTCCTGGCTTGGCATCAATTTTCTCCAGACCAATTTCTTTGAGTTGCTTGTCGAGCTGTTTGCCCAAACCAGCCACGCCTTTTGCCCAGGCGTTATCTGCTAGTTCTTCCGGTACATTAGCAATCGCTCGCTCAATTGTGTCAATCACTGGTAATAATTTCATCACCGACTTAGCCTGACCCATGCTGTGCGCTGACTGTTTTTCCGCCTCGACACGCTTGCGATAGTTCTCAAAATCCGCCCGCGTCCGCTGTAAGTCCAGGGTCAACTCATCAATAGTATGTTGCAAATCATCAATCTTCTTGTGTTTCGTCATATTCCTCCTCTATCCTTACACTTCCTCTAACATCGCACCCGTTCGCCTCACCAGCTCCATCGTTCGACGGTAATTCTGCCGAGTTGGACCGATCACTCCGATGTAACTGCGATCACTAAACGATGAACGAAACTTACTGATGATCAGGGTCGCGCCGCTGGCTTTACCGATTGGGTTCTCACTACCAATGAACACGTTGAGCGGTTCATTGGGCGCAGCTTCAACTAGCCAGGGCTCAATATTGTCAATCAGTCTGGCGATAGCCTGAACGTGATTGCCTTCAATAAACTCTGGCTGAGAAAATAGCTGCGTCATACCATTCATGTACAGATGATCACCAAACGAGGCAAAACCAAAATTACCCGTCAGCTCAACCAGGCTGTCAACCGCGCTGCGGATGGCCCTGTCAGATTTATCAACGTGCGAATTAACATGTGCCTCGATCGCCCTCGCACTGCGATCGATACCACTTGGTAGTTCAGTCATTTGAGCGGCAGTGATACCATTGACATAAAACCGATAGCCTTTGTCAGTCGGGATACGGCCGGCACTGGTGTGTGGTGCCTCGATAAATCCCATCTCCTCGAGCTTGGCCATTTCGCTGCGGATGGTAGCGCTGGACACACCAAACAATTTGGCAAGCGTCACACTACCAACTGGCGCCGCAATTTCAGCGTACTGTTCGATGATGGCGGCCAAGATAGCCTGCTGGCGTTCAGTCATGGATACATTATAGCGTACATCTGGCACTCATACAAGTAGAGTGCTAAGTTGTCTTCTGCTTGGCACGGCGTGCAGTCGTGCGAGTGTGAGTGAACTGCCTGGCCGCGTCAGACGATAGCATCAGGATGATCGTGATATTAATACCGATGAACGCCAGGGTGCCAACGCTTGTCCAGGTGATTTTACCGATGGTCAAGGTGAATGACGTTGCCAACACTGACAGGCTCGACAATATCATCAAGAGTAATCGGTCTTTGTTCGAGCCGCGGAACGTACCTCGTGACAGCACAGCTGTTACTAAGATCCAACCCGCGCTCAAACTCAGCACTCCTCGAATCGTCCACTCCGCTCCTGTGGCGGCCACAGAAGTGTCCAAGCCCTCAACGATAAAGTCCTGGGTTGTCTGATGCAACAATTCGTCAAACAACAGAAAATCAAACAAGGCGCCCATCAGGACAATCGCTATAGCCAAGGCCGTAAACAAAATAGCAAACGATATTTGCGGCGGTCGGCGATTCCACAGCTGCTGCAGCACCGTATCGTGTTCTTCCGCGGAGATGGCATATTCATGCGCGGTTGCATCCAAAATAACCCCTGCTCTTTCGGCAATTGTCTGCTGATTTGCCACAACTGCCGCCAGTTCCAAGACCGGCAAGTCACCATCCGTCTGAATACTGTCGCCCCCGCCATTGCGCGAGTGATAACCCGTCGAAAAGTCTTTCAAATTTGTCACTGCCACCTGTGGTGTGTGCTCAGTGACGGTCTTCACAATATAGTCACGCTCGATGTCAGTATTTTCATCAATTTTATGAGTAACTTGCAGAGTAAACAATGATAGTCCGACGCTTTTGTCGTATGTCCCCGCTGCCAGCCAATCAACCTGATGACCGCCAGGCAACAACCAACCCTGAGGGCAGCGCCAAAACCGCACATGATGACGTTTGCCAGGACTACCGTCGACCTCCTGCTGATAGGCAAAGTCTTGACGGCGACCAAACAGGAATAACGATGATACAGGAGCTGAGGCGTAGCTCCTGCCAGTCAGCGTAAAAAAGATAATTTTCCAAGCTGACCGAACGGTGATTTCATCAGCAATCGTCCAGCCAGCATCAATCATTGCTTGATGCAACTGTGCTTCTGAGCCCCTGAGTGCCACGTTGACTGGGTCACCCAATAGACCGTCAGCAGTTCGCGTACGACCAATGAAATAGTTTGGCACATACAAACTACTTAAAATACGGTGTAGCCGAGGCAAGGCTAAGTATGCCATGATAACCCAAAACAGCGCAAAAAACGCCACCAGCCACCAGCCACCAGAATACCAGCCCTCACGCCAAACCAACCAACCGAACCAAAATGAAGCCAAACCGGCCAACAAGAAAAACGCTTGGTCGATCAGCGCAGACAATGACCATGGCGAACGACGCAGGGCCGAAGCTCGTTTTTGGATATGGTCAGAAACCTGGTGACGATAACTCATACGATACTATTATACTGTCGAATATTTTCTAAAAGCCTCCTTGCGGCCAAACGGGCTTCATCATCTTGCCGATTAAACAAGTCGCCACGTTCGATGATGTCATGACAAACACGGACCGCTCTATCAAGGTCATCATTAATAATAACATGATAATACGGTACAGAAAGTGCTTGCGTCATTTCTTTGATAGAACTAGCCAGCCGTTTCGGCCATTCAGCTTGAAATTCCTCCTCAGTAGTATACCGACTTTTCAAGCGGGTCAGCCAGGTTTCGTAGTCGGGAGGTATGATGAAAATTGAAATACTTTGCGGAGCTAGAATCTCATATTCCGCAGCGCCCTGCACATCAATATCGGCAATGACTGTCTTGTTTTGCTCATATGCCGCCTGAATCTCAGCCGCTGAGGTGCCATAGACTGTGCCGTGAACAAATTTTGCCTCAATAAATTCCTGGTTCCTTAGCATTTGTACAGCCGTGGTCGAGTTGATGAAATGGTAATCGACACCATCAACTTCCGGGCGATTATTGTTAACACGCGGCGCACGAGTTGTGTGCGAAACGATGCTGCTAAAATCGGGAAACTGCAATAATCGCTTTTTGATGGTGTCTTTACCGGCGCCAGAGATGCCAGACAGTAGGGCAATCTTGGCTTTCTTGATCAGCTCGACGGTTGGCTCAGTTGGTTGATAATTAGCAATCAACCGCTCCAATTCGTCCATTTACTTAGCTATTCCTACGCTTTACGATCCAAAGGATACCTGCGCCAACGCCTACGGCTGCCAATGAAGCGAGCGGCCAAACATTGTCACCAGTGTCAGCCAAGTAACCTTTGCCAGTTGGCTTTGTTGGCTGGGCAACTGGCGCGCCAGGATTGGTTGGCTGAGCAGGAGTTGGTGTTGGGGTTGGCGTCGGGGTTGGTGTTGGTGGAGTTGGTGGAGTTGGTGGAGTGACTGGCGCTTCCTTAACAGTCGCGGTACTGATGAAGCCATTGTTCATAGCTGCGGCAATGCGAGCACCGTCACCAGACATCGCGATGGAAGACCAAGCGCCAGTTGCGGCTGTGGTCTGCTCTTCCCAAGTTACACCAGAGTCACTTGAAACGTATATCACACCGCCAGTAACAGTTGCGGCCAATTTGGTGCCGTCGGCAGAGCTGGTGATTGAAGTCCAAGCGCGGTTGCCAGAAGCGACTTGTTCTTGCCAGGTCACACCTGAGTCGCTTGAGGTGTATACTGCACCGCCATTGACAGTCGCGGCGAGCTTAGTACCATCGCTTGAGCCGGTGATTGATGTCCAAGCACGGTTGCCCGAACCAGCCTGTTCTGTCCACGTTACACCTGAGTCATTTGACGTAAACACTGCACCACCGTTAACCGTTGCAGTCAATTTGGTGCCGTCAGCAGAGCCGGTGATTGATGTCCAAGCACGGTTGCCTGAACCAGGTTGCGCGGTCCACGTTGCGCCTGAGTTACTGGAAGTAAATACTGCGCCGTTTTTAGCTGTTGCAGCCAGTTTAGTACCGTCAGCAGAGCTGGTGATTGAGGTCCAATCAAAAGAACCACCGGTTATACCATTACTTCTCCAGGTTTGACCTCTATCCTCTGAGGTTAAAATATAACCACCCCAGTGGTACACGCCAGCCAGTTTAGTACCGTCAGCAGAGCTGGTGATCGCAATCCAAGCACGAGAGCCAGAATCAACTTGCTCTGTCCAGGTTTTACCTGCATCATCTGAAATATAAGCTGAGCCGCCAGTCATAGTTGCAACGAGCTTGGTACCGTCGGCAGAGCTGGCAATTGAGGTCCAGGCACGGCTACCAGAGCCAGTCTGTTCTGTCCAGGTAACTACCTGTTTTGCGTTAGCTGACTGACTAAACACCGCAACCACCGCAGCGATTACTACCAAGCATCCCGCTTTAGCAGCGCGGGCTATCGTTCTTTTTCTATTACCCCAGAGCGACCCCATATAAATAATCTCCTTTTTATTGTTTTATGACAATGTCTAATATAATCACTGCCAGTATATCACGATGTCGCTTATGTTAGCAAGCATATTTGCCAAGTATTGACGACTTTATAATAGTTCACGCAAAATGGCTTGCCAATCAGGAAATTCATCTGAGCCAAACCGTATCAATCGCCCTGAAAAGTCACCCGCACCATTTGCTGTCCGATCATCGATCAAGATATCGCCACGACTCAGATGCTTGACCGATGAAAAAACAACCTTGCGAAAGAAAATATTCTCTCGGCCGTCACCACCAAAATACTGTTTTACCCATGCCAATTTATCAGCCAGCGCCGTCGGATTTTCCCATGGTGATGACGACAGGATATATAGATCATATTTTTCTTTCAAAGCATCAACCGCCTCAAGAGCCCCCGGCATCGGATCCATCAACGCAAAAACACCCGGGATATTGTCGTACTCACCCGCAAACTTCTCGAGCATCTCAGGCGAAACCCTCGTCAAAGCCGACGTAAAGTCGACCAGCACGCCGTCCATATCGATATACATAATTGGTTTCTTCATCATTAATCCCTCTTTAGCATCACTGTAAACGCTTCTGACGGAATGTCAACCTTGCCGAAGCGTTTCATACGTTTTTTACCACGAGCTTGCTTGGCGAGGAGTTTCTTTTTGCGACTGACGTCGCCACCATATAGGTAGCCAGTAACGTCCTTGCGGTAGGCACCGATGTTTTCGCGGGCGATGAACCTGCCGCCAATCGCCGCCTGCAACGACACTTCAAAACTCTGACGCGGCACCACGTCTTTGAGTTTTTTGACGATTTCCCGGCCCAAGCCTGGCGCCTCCGAGCGGTGGCACATGACACTTAGCGCATCAACCATCTCGCCCGCCACATAAAAATCCACCCGTACCAAATCTTCCGGCTGATAGCCCGCCAGCTCATAGTTAAACGAACCGTAGCCGCTGGTAACCGACTTCAATTGATCATAAAAATCCGTCAGCAGATTTGCCAGCGGTGCCGTAAAAGAAATCAGCGCCCGCTCGTCGATGTAACTGAGGTTTTTCTGCCGACCGCGCTTGGCGACAATCAGCTGAATCACTGCACCGATGTAGTCCTGCGGCACCACAATTTCGCCATCAATCCACGGCTCGCGAACCTCCGTTATCTGCGCTGGATCGGGCAGCTCGCCGGCTGACTTGATATCCAGCTCCTCGCCGTTGGTCAGGCTGACTTGATAATCAGTGCTCGGATTGGTGACGATGAGGTCCAGATTATACTCGCGCTCCAGCCGCTCGCGAATGATATCCATGTGAAGTAAGCCAAGGAAGCCAATCCGTACACCATAGCCCAACACCGGTGAATTCTCCGGCTCAAACTGCAGCGCCGAATCGCTGAGACTCAGCTTTTCGATCGCCTCTTTCAGGTCATTGTAATCTTCGTTGCTCACCGGGAAAAACCCCGCATAGACGAAGGGTTTGACTTCTTTGTAGCCGGGGAGGGGCTGGACGGTCATTTTTTCAGTCATTTCGTTATATTATAGCATTTTACAGAGATGGCGTCGACTTACCGCGTCAGTTTATATTCATCATGGGGTATACGACGTATGTATATCAACCCGCCTCGAAGGTGAAGCTAATGGATAAATATAAGCCAGCTCTCTGTTTGGCACAATGTCATAATATCGACGGTGCTGGTCACTATTAAATTCAGGCTCATTACCCTCAATGAAGTGTAGCGCTGGATGGTTCCTCGAAGTGGTACCACGCTGCACCAATAATCCAGCATGCGACCAAGTCTCTGATGTGACGTCCGGTTGGAGTCCATACTTAGCAAGCAACAAAGCAATGATAGGCTTACGAATTACTGAGGTTTTTCCCGGCTCAAGACCAAGCGCAGGAGTTGCCTCTTCAAAGAAATATTCCAACATGGACGTGCCAGCCCGATATTCAGGCGGAGCGTCACGAAACAGCATACCGGCGAAGCACGCCTTTTCGCCAATCTTCACATAGCTAAGCCGTGCCATGGGCTTCTCCGTATTTTCTCCAAACATAACCCTCTCCACTCCAGACGGTGCAGTTCGCACGTGGGCCGGGACACGGTCTCCATTGGCAAACGTAATTGGCGGTAAATTATTCATAGCTCATTGTAATATTTTCTTACTGTCAAATGATACTATACCATCTTAATTTAATTATGTCTATCAAATAGCATTTTGTGAAACGATTCTACTGGTTGGTATACCGCTCAATACGCTCAGCCCGCAGCGTTAGTACCTTACGAAGATAGTATTGATTATTGTAGGACTACTTGCTCTTCAAATTCCTTGCGATACACCACACCACCATCATAATAGACCAACCAAATAATGCCACTTCCGATATCACCATTAATGGCACCGAGACTTCGCCCGCATAGTATGTGCCGACGACCTTTAGCAATGCAACACACGCGCTCGTTAGGATAATCAGCCGAGATTTCGTAATAATTGCTACCGCAATAACACATGCAGACAATGCCAGCGCCATCCAATGTAGTCCCGCAAACAGTTGACTCGCCGATAATACACTTGTTGCTGAGTCAATCGGCAATCCATTCACCGGATAAACGAGTCGGCCAAGCGCCATCATCGCGTAAAATGCGCCAATTGCCACAACAATACCTAGAGCAAGAACTACACCTATGCCAACAGGGTGGTGCTTCTTAAGCTTACCGTACAATACCACAACGACAGCTAGCAACATTGACGCCCCACATGCTAGCATCTCATCTGCTATCTGAAAAGTAGTCTGGTGCTGTTGCACCCACGCCATCACACCCGAAACGTCAGCTGAAGGTATCGGCAGTGACATTGCGATACTAACACTAGCTGCGGCAAGTAAACCAAAGCCCATCAGCCATACAATACTACCAACATACAAAATACGCCGACTACCTTGCTTCACCACTACCTCACTCCTTTATCATATATTTTTTCAATGTAGCCGGGTAGCAATGTTTCCCTTCCAGAATATTCAGTCGCCCCAATTGCTCCATACATAATGCTGTAGTCTTTCATTTTATCTTATAAATAATGGCGACTCATTCTTAGCTCGCTACGCCTTCGGCAAAAATCCCCGCGCCACGAGTGCCTGCCAAGCCGTGTCCGCTGAGAGAGATGGTGGCTGAGGTGTTGAAAATCCCTTATCGGGATAGGTCTTTATCCGCTCATAATCACCCAGCATTAACGTCAGCATCATAGTCGCACTGCCATAGGTTGCCTCATATAACTGATAATATGCTTCTACTGTTGTCGGCTGACTAGTTACATACAGTCGCGGCCGCGGGTGCGGCCACTGAGCCTCGGCAGTTGCCAAAAATCGACGCGTCATATACGGTTTATGGATTAAAATGATATCCTTAGCCTGGATTGCCGCCCCCGCCAGCAACTGAGCCGAACGAGTGATATTTTCGCCGGTATTAGCAGCTTGGTGTTCAAACAGGATTGCCGAGTTCGGCACCGCCAAACATTGGAGCTGTCGCCCCAGCAGCGTTGCTTCGGTTTCTGTTGCCCCATGATAGGGATTAGCAAATCCTGACACCACAATCCGTTGACTCACTCCCGCATGATATAGCTCGGCCGCTCGCTCGGCACTATCGATCATAGCTCCCGCACCGCCGATCACGATAGCATCCGCCCGCGCCGGCAGCCGACTCTCAACGCAAAGATACTCCCACAATACCCGGAGGTGATGCCAGTCTTGATCGGTGAGGGCTAGCTGGCTACGTGACATGTGTTCGCTCTCGAAACTTTTTCAGCGTCACCGTATCACCCACCCGTGCTTCACGAGTGGTTTTGAGGTTGGTGACGATGTAGCCAATTTCGCCGGTGTCCAGCGATGGGTCAGGGATCATGCCAGGACTGAGATGACCAACCTCCAGCGCCAAGCCATTCGCGCCAGTCGCCATCATGTGAATCGCTTCACCTTTTTTGATCTGCCCATCAACCACCCTGACATACAAAATCACGCCGCGATAATCATCATAATAACTATCAAAAATCAGCGCCCGCGTCGGCATATCAGCCGGCGCAATATCAGGATGCTCAACCGCCAGCGGCGAAGTTGGCGCTGGAATTCGCTCAACAATCGCTTCCAAAACTTGATCAACATTCTGCCCCGTTTTGGCAGAAATATGAATAATCTCGCTCTCATCACAGCCCAGCAAATTGATCACCTGCTTGGACACGCGCGGCACATCAGCGGCTGGCAAATCAACCTTGTTCAGCACCGGGATGATCGTCAAATCCTGCTCCATTGCCAAGTACACATTCGCCAGCGTCTGCGCCTGGATACCTTGGCTGGCATCAACCACCAATACCGCCCCCTCACAGGCCTGCAATGAGCGGCTAACTTCATAACTAAAATCAACATGACCGGGCGTATCAATGAGATTGAGATCGTAAGCTCCAGCCAGCGGCAATCCTTCCGATGAATCGATAACCCTGTTGCTGGCATTGCCTGCGACATTCGATTCAGAGGAAGCGGTTGCCGCTGGCTGGCGGTAGCGGTACTTCATCCGCACTGGCGCGAGCTTGATGGTGATCCCCTTTTCACGCTCCAAATCCATACTGTCCAGCAACTGCGACTTCATCTCGCGCTTCTCCACCGTCCCGGTCATCTCCATCATCCGGTCAGCCAGCGTCGACTTGCCGTGATCAATATGAGCGATGATGCAAAAATTACGAATAGCTTCCATCAGCGTCGTTTCCCATCCAGGCGTACAAACAAGAATTTATTCACTTGCTTGATAATCGGCTCAACTTCTGGCAATTTGAGCATCCGCGACATCAAGCCATAGGCTAGGAAACTCACACCAGCGATAATCATGAACTTTGGGAAGGCTGAGAAGAAACTACTGTCACTTTCACGAAATGGCAGCACCTGAAGCATCAAATAACAAACGATACCCGCCACCGTTGAGGCCATAATCATACGCAAAATCGCCACAACAAACGAAGTATCAAACAAGTGCGGGATTCGTTTTTCCAACACAACAAATAAAATCACCACCTCGATGACGGCCACGGTTGACTGTGCCCAGGCAAGTCCATAGGCGCCCATTTTCAACACCATCGACAGGACAATCGCTAGGACTACATTCAAACCGATAGCCGCAAAAGAAATATTCAGCGGTGTTTTTGTGTCCTGCTGTGCATAGAACGCCCGAGCCGCCATGTGGTAGATGGTACGGAACAAAATCGCTACGACCAAACACCCCAAAATACCCGCCATCATCGGGTCTCCAGTGTTGCGGATAAAGTGGACAACATATCCTCGGGTGAAGAACGTTATAACGGAAACCGGCATAGCCATCCAAATAATCACTCGCAGCAATTGACGCAGGTCCTTCTGAAACAGATCTTGACGATTATTGCCCAAATGCTCGGTCAACTGCGGAAAGGCCGCGTTGGAAACCGCTACGCCAATGAGGTTGATCGGCATCATGTGTAGCGTTAAAGCCTGTTGATAGGCACGAATAACACCATCACCCAGTCGAGAAGCCAAATTCACTTCCACCAAGCTAACGGCGTAGTCCATACCCTGGTCAACCGAACGCGCCGGTAGTAAACTCAACACTTTGCGAAAACCGCGGTTGCGCCAGTGTAGTTTAAACTCATAGTCAAAGCCCAAACCAACCAAGCCGACAGCACTAACGATGAGCTGCATCACCGAACCGAGCACCACACCCAGCGCCACGCCCATGATGCCGCCCTCAAAAATCTGCCAACCAAAGATATTGATACCATTCGTAAACCAGACGGTACCGATGATGATACCAATATTATAAATCATTGGCGCGAGGGCATAAAAGGTGAAACGCCCCACCGCTTGCTGAATGCTAGCGATGACGGCAGCGATTGCAAAGATAAATGGGTTGACAGCGATCACCCGCATCATGCTAACTGCCAACGCATGACCTGATTCACTCATTCCCGGCGCAATGAAATAGCGCATCAATGGATCAGCAAAGATGATGATGAGCACACTAGCAGCCAGGGTAGTCAACGCCATGAAATTGATCATACTAGAGCTAATCTGCCAAGCTGACTGCTTATTTCCCTTGGTCCACCGCTCATTAAACACCGGGATGAAGGTAACACTTAGCGCACCCGACACCAAAATAGCAAACATAAAGTCCGGCACCATGAACGCCGCAGTGTACGCGTCAAGACCAACAACATAACCAGCCAGCCCTGCTTCTTTGTTAGGCATATAGGCAGCGTTCAGCAAACGGTCACGCCAAAATCCCAGCAGGCTGCTCAGCAGCATAGATCCTGCCAATAGACTGGCTGCCAATTTCACGGTCAGCCGCTGATTCACTTTGGTGACTGCTTGCCGAACTCGCCCCATAATCGATTATGCGTGAAGTTTTGCTTCCTTTGGCAACTTAGTACCCTTGAGTATCTCTGCCACTGTTTCTTCTTCCAAGGTTTCATCCTTGAGCAATGCCGCCGCCAACTTGTCCAGATGTGAACGATTAGCTTTCAGAACCGTCATGGCTCGCACCTTCGCTTCATTGATCAGCGCTGCCACCTCTCGGTCTATCTGCTTGGCCGTTTCATCTGAGTACGGCCGCTCACGGGTCATCTTGTCAAACATCAATCCACCATTGTCTTCGTGAAAGACTTGGTCACGCAAAGCCTTACCCATACCTTGCTCAATCACCATATCACGAGCAATCTGGGTCGCATTACGCAGGTCAGAACCCGCCCCAGTGGTAATACCGTCATCGCCGTACAAAATCTGCTCAGCCACACGTCCGCCCATGGCTCGCGCCAAGATGTCTTTAAATTCATAGACATTAGTGTAGCTCTTGTCCTCTGGCGGCAAGAACCACGTCACACCACCAGTGCCACCACGCGGAATGATGGTAACTTTATGAACTGGGTCAGAATCCGGCAAAACGTGACCGACGATAGCATGGCCAGCTTCGTGGTACGCAGTCAATTCCTTCTCCTTGTCGCTCATGACTTTTGCCTTGCGCTCTGGACCAATTGCCACTCGTTCAAATGCTTCGGTCAATTCCTCGTTGGTAATCTTCTTCTTGTTGCGCCGTGCAGCGATGATGGCAGACTCGTTGGCAATGTTTGCCAAATCAGCGCCGCTTGAACCCGCTGTCTTTGCCGCCAACGCATCCAAATTAACGGTGTCGTCAGTTGGCTTGTTCTTAAAGTGAACTTTCAAAATAGCTTCGCGGTCTTTGCGCTCTGGCAGCATAATATTAACTCGCCGGTCAAACCGACCCGGGCGCAGCAACGCTGGATCCAACACATCTGCTCGGTTAGTTGCCGCCAGAACAATCACATTCGTGTCGCCGTCAAAGCCATCCATTTCCACCAAAATCTGATTCAAGGTCTGTTCGCGCTCATCATGTCCGCCGCCCATACCAGAGCCACGTTTACGACCAACCGCGTCAATCTCATCGATGAAAATGATGCATGGTGCATTTTTCTTGGCCTTAGTGAACAAGTCACGGACTCGTGACGCACCAACACCAACAAACATCTCCACAAACTCTGAACCGGAGATAGAGAAAAATGGCACGCCTGCTTCACCAGCCACGGCTCGTGCCAACATGGTTTTACCAGTACCTGGATGGCCGACCAACAACACGCCTCGTGGAATCTTAGCACCGAGCTCGCGGTATTTCTTTGGATTTTTCAGGAAATCAACAACTTCTTGCAAGTCTTGCTTGGCGTTATCATTACCAGCGATGTCTTCAAAGTTAACCTTTTCTTTGTCTTCGCCATACAGTCGGGCTTTTGATTTACCAAAGCCCATGGCTTGGTTATTCTGCCCCTGACTCTGTCGCATCATGAATACAAAGAAGCCGATGATCAAAATAACCGGCACAAAGGTAATGGCAACATTCCATACCACCTCGCCAGTGCGTGACTGCGGCACAACCTTGACTTCAACTGGCGCGTCTTTCTTGAGGCCTTGTTCATAAATGCTGCTATTTTCTTTGATGGATTTTTCCGTCGGCTTATCTTGGTCTTTAACTGTCACCGTCAGGTCATTGCCTTGGACTTGGATGAGTTTAATGTCGCCCTTGTTCGCTCGGCTGACCACATCGCTCAAAGCCACTTCCTTCAAATTAGCGTGCTGCGCAGTTGACGCATACACCGCTAAACCAATCAATACAACAATCGCCCAAAAAAGGCCCAGTCGCATAAACTGACTGATTTTATTCTTGCCATTCTTGTTCGGCATCTTTACCGCCATACTCTGAAAAATCCTTTCTACCTAAACCAATCTTTTTGATTATAGCAGTTTTTAATGATAATTTCATCTCTAACCCTTCACCGATCTGCCAGACCGTACCGGGCTTACCCGTCTTGAGCGCCATCACCGCCCGCTCGAGCTGCGACGTCAGCAGGGAAGTAGCAAACTCTTTTCGAAGATACTCCGCCAGTAATTCCACCGCTTCAGCCATATCGATACTGATGAAAAAATACCGATTGAGCGGCTCCGTCAAAAGCTGTGCTGACTCGTCAGTAATCGCCTCTGCTAACTCCAACTGCTCTTGCCACAAATCGTATAGCTGCTGTTTGGCATCATCTGGCAGGTTCATCAACTTACGCCGCAAACGATTACGCGTATACACATCACTGGCGTTGGTTTCGTCTTCCATCCATTCCAGTCGCCGCCTCACTGCATAGGTTGTGAGCTGTTGTTTGGTCCAATGTGTCAGGGGCCGCATGATCCGCGAATCACCAAGCACCGCCAGCCCTCTCCAGCGTGTCCCTCGCGCCACATTCAGCGCAATCGTTTCAACCACGTCGTCCAAGTGATGGGCCGTTACCAATTGCGCACCATGTTTTTCGGCCGCCGCCAATAAAAACGCATAGCGCCGCTGCCGAGCAATCGCTTCATTAGCCCCCAACAGCTCTTCTCTTTTGCCTTCAAACAAAAACCCGTATTGTCGAGCCAGCGCCTCAACAAACCGCGCATCAGCCCTCGAATCAGCACGCATACCATGATCAAAGTGCAAGACGACACATTGATGTCCTTTATGCGCCATAAGATCCAGCAACACAACGCTGTCAATCCCACCACTGACTGCTACCGCATATTTCATCTTTCCCATTATAGCAAAGCATGAGCGGTTTTGATATTGATAAAATCAATTCAGCTCTTGGTGAAACGACAATACCATGCTATAATCACCCTCAGACGTGGCACCGTAGCTCAGCTGGTTAGAGCGCAGGACTCATAAGCCTGAGGTCGGTGGTTCGGGTCCACCCGGTGCTACCAATATTGCAAGCCAAACCTCCATGATTCATGGAGGTTTTTCTTTAGGCGACCTTATTTATCATCAAGCGCTCGGAGCTTTCTCAACACAAATTCGCTCATTTCTTGTGAAGTCCGCTGGTGTTTCCACGTTTCAAGTTGTTGTTTTTCGATACCTTCTAAAAACGCAGTTAGCTCGCGCTCTGCAATTGCTTGCTCTGTCATGATGTATTTGGTCCTTGTTTTTGTTTAATAATGAAACCTAACTCTACATTAGCACATTTTTGATAAAAAAGCAATAGCAATATCACAAAATCCTCATGATTATTTTCCCTTTTTAAACCGGCTATGCTACACTGATATTAAAGGAATATTCATATAAACATGACGTACGCCATACTCTCATCACTTGCTATCGTCCTTCTGGCAGCTGGTATTCATGCTAGTTTGCAGTTGAGTGTCAGTATGTTGACGCTGATGAGCGGTCATGCATTAGGCAAAAAGACCCGCCATATGCTACTGCTCCGACGGATGAATAGCTTCGTGCTCGGTGTTTTTTTGATGACATTGCTATTGGCGACGTTCACGGTTCATATCTTAACCATCGTCATTAACCAAACCGTGATCATCGAACGCCTGGTTGCTTCCGTTACCACCGGCATCGCAGTCGGATTAGGCTTAGCGACTTGGGCATTTTACTATCGCCGCAAGCAAAAAACTGGCATCGTCCTGTGGTTGCCTCGTGGTATGGCACGCTTTTTAGCAAAGCGTAGCAAAGCAACCAAAAGTAGCGCCGAGGCCTTTTCACTCGGCATGACGAGCGTCATCGCTGAATTGATTTTTATCATTGGGCCACTCCTAGCGGCCAGCCTCGCCATCATCAGTCTGCCTTCTGGCCTCTTCCAGCTGTCAGCCATCCTGCTCTACGTCGTCGGTTCACTTTTACCGCTCCTTGGCATTCTGATTCTTGTTGGCAGTGGCTACAATATCGCCCAAATTCAACAATGGCGTGAGCAGTACAAATCATTCCTGCAATTTGTCGGCGGTAGCTGCCTGTTCATTTTGGCGTTTTATCTGTTCATTGACCGCGTTATGGGGATAACAAGCATGGGGATTGGGTGGTGATGCAGATAACGATTGTCAAGAAAAATAATCACCGAGGCACCGAACCGTTTGACCCAGAAAAGCTGCACCGCTCAATTGTGAAAACCTGTTGTAGCGTTCGCGTGCCAGACGGACAAGCAGAAGACATCGCAGCACAAGTAACGTTTCAAGTGATTGACTGGTGCAAAGAAAAGCCAGAAATAACCGCAAACGACATACGGCGAATCGCAACAACCCTCCTTGAACCTCTGCACTCTGATGCCGCGTACATGTATAAAAATGACAAACTTATGATATAACCTAGGGGGCAACCATGGCACAAAAACCAACATTTGATTATGATATTATCGTCATCGGCAGTGGGGCAGCGGGAGCTCCGGCGGCCAGTATTTTGGCGCGTGCTGGCAAAAAAGTTGCTGTCGTCGAACGGGGAACTTTCGGTGGCGAGTCTCCCAACTGGGGTGACATGCCACTAGGTGCCATGCTATATGCAGCTGAAGTGTTTTACAACGCCAAGCGTGCCGCCAAATTTGGTCTGCGAACCAACGCGCTCAACTACAACCATCCGTCCCTGTTGTCCTGGCGAGACACCGTCATCAAACGCACTGGCGCAGGCGGTAATCGCTACTATTACGAAAAACAAGGCATCAGTGTCTTCTCTGGCAACGCTCACTTTCTCAGCCCCAATGAAATTACCGTTAATCGTCGCCATTTGTCAGCCCGCAAATTCTTGATCGCCACAGGAGCAGCCTGGGAGAAATCGACCATTCCTGGTAGCGACAACATTCCGTACCTAACACCAGAGAACATTCTGTCATTGACTCGCCCACCGAAAACGTTGTTCATCGTTGGCGGCAACGCCACTGCCATGGAAATCGCCTATCTATACGCTTCATTTGGCACCAAAGTCTACGTTGCAGAAAAAGCCAATCGCATGTTGCCAGAATTTGATATTGAAGTTGGACCAATCGTCGCAGAAGATGCAAAAGTTAACCGTAATATGACCATTTTGACACGATCTCGCGTGGTTGCCCTACAAAAAGAAGGTTTGCAAAAGCGCGTCACCTATATTCAAGGTCGGCAACAAAAATCAGTGCGTGTTGATGAGATCTTAGTGGCAGAACAACGCGTCCCACAGACTGACATGGGACTGGAAAACGCTGGCGTTGCTTATACTCACCAGGGCATTACTGTCAATGCTCGCATGCAAACCTCAGCAAGACACATCTTTGCTGCTGGCAATATTACTGATCCAACCATCCAAACCCACGCCGTCTTAACCCAAAGTCGAACCGCCGCTCATAATCTGACTCACCGTACCGCCATTGAGGCTGACCTGACGCCAAATTTGCTAGTAGCATTTACCTTTCCAGAAGTCGCTCAAGTTGGACTGAACGAACAAGAGTGCATCAAACGCGACCTACGGTACAAAACAGCTGTCGCTCCACTCACCCTAACGGCTCGCAGTAACATCACCGACTGCCGCAATGGTTTTGTTAAGCTGATCATCGACACAAAGGGCGTGCTCATTGGCGCAGCCATTGTTGCGCCGCACGCCAGTGACCTCATCAGTGAACTCAGCATCGCCGTCCGCCATCGCCTAACCGCCAAACAGCTCATCAGCACGCCAAGCTGCTTCACTTCCTGGTCAGAAGCGACGCGAATTGCCGCTGGTAAATTACTATAATTTATCCCCGAAGCTATGATATACTGAACTGAGCGGGGGCGTAGCTCAGGGGTTAGAGCAGTCGGCTCATAACCGATTGGTCGCTGGTTCGATCCCAGCCGCCCCCACCAAACATCATGATGATAAAAAAACTCGACAAACACGAACTAAGAAGACTTGTCTATCACATCCGCCACGATTATTTGACGCTCAACAACGTCATCATCGCTGGAGCGGTTTTGATAGCACTCAGCTGGGCCTGGGGTTCGGTTGAGGCTATGCAGAGAAATTATCATTTACAGCAGCTATTGGACAATAAAAAGCAGCAAGTCGAGTTAGAAACTTTGAAGGTATCTTTGGCTGAATATGAAGCCAAATATTACCAAACTGTTGAATATCAAGACTTGGCAGTTCGCCAGCGGTTGGGCCATGGATCACCAGGTGAAAAACAACTGATCGTGCCGTCAACTGATGTTGAAACTGAGAAAACTGCCACGGTTTCCAAGCAGCAATTAACCGAAAGCAACCTCCAACAATGGACTAATTTCCTGTTTGGAGCCAACCGAAAGAAGTCCTAAGACCGGCGATATTTGCTAATACTCCTTGTCTATGCTACAATCATCTATGTGCCGCGGGGTAGAGCAGCCTGGTAGCTCGTTTGGCTCATAACCAAAAGGTCGTAGGTTCAAATCCTACCCCCGCAACCAAGAAAAGATCCTCTCGTCATTGAGGGGATTTTTTCTTGCCTTATTGCTTCGGCAACCTACCTGGTCGTAAGTTTTCTTCGCACAAGTGCTTATTGCCTGGCTTCTCAACTCTGTGTGAAAACCGTTGTCTCGTGCTATTACCCTGCTTGCCCGTCTTTGACAAGTCTCTGACCAATGTCGTCGGGTCCATCACACAAAAATCTTTCAATGGGCAAGCCCGGCAGGCTATCCTAGCAAGCTCCAGCGCTTTCTGCCGTTCAGCGATGCTTCTTTCAGCAGCCTCAGCCGCACCCCTGATCTTATCAGCCCTGCCCATGTCATGCATCTTTCCTGCACCCCGAGACCGGTTGGCAGCACCAGCCAGTCGTGCAGCCTCCGCTAATAGCTTATTTCTTCCAGTAAAATTACCAGAGTGCGCCTGTCTTAAGTGCTCGTCATAACGCTGCTCAGCCGCACGATCAGCCTCTTCCTGGTCTAGCCTTGCCTGCAGCTCGTCTAAATCAACATCAGGACTTACTTCAGGAAATACAACGTCCCCTTCATCAGTTATAGCAACATGAGATGTCATAATTTCGCTCATGATTTTATTATATCATAATATATCTAAAAAATCAAATAGCTCCCCTTTTGGAGAGCTATTGTAGTGATTGCGAGTATTTGGTAATTATTTCTTTTTAGAAATAGTCAAGAAACCGTTGCGTGGATTTTCTTTAACAACACGGTCCTCTGGAAGATCGCATGGTGTACCCTTGTCGTTCTTCTCTACCTTTGCAAAGAAGTAGATGGTCTGAGTCTTGCCACCGCGCAGAGTTACTTCAGTCTTGTGCAAGTAGTACGTAACGCCCTTTGAGTTAGTGTGCTTGTAAGCCATGTGGTAATACCTCCTATTAGTACTTTACCTTATAAGATTACTACCCCTGTTGGCCCCTGTCAAGCCTAAAAACGCTTTCGGCGGCGTAAAATAAAGCGGAGAATAGCCAAGACCACGAGTCGACCTATGATGATAAGACCGATTATTACCGTGACAATCAACGACCAACCAGCAAAATCTGGTGACCAGAGGGGCGAGGTAAAGGTGTGGTAATACGGCTCAACCGGTAACGGCTTAAACTCACTCATCACCGCTTGTCCGCCAGGAATTTTTTCTAATTCTTGGTTGATGCAGTTTGTATAGCGCATATCCGGCCAACGCCAGCCGTTGGACCGCGCGATCGGCCCACAAACAGCCTCAGCCTTTTGAAATGCATCACCATTGGCGGTACTGTTGCTGCTTTCTTGATAGGCTTTTTTATGCCGCTCATTATCCCGCTCATAGGTTTTGACCAGCGCAACCCTACCGGGATCAGCGTTCATATGGGCACTCACAAACCTCTGCAGATCATACAGTCGACTCGCCAAGCCAACCGAATCATCTGTCTTATCTGCAGTATACACCGCTTCACGACGCTCCACCATACCAACATTATTGAGCCGTAGGAATGTTGCTGTGATGAAAGCAAACATGACAAACAAAATCAACAGCTGCCATGTTTTAATCTGCTCGAGTCGACGAATTTTGAATCGGACGTTGCGTTTATCTGTCATTCCACCCCTTCTTACTCTGGTTTTAGTATAGCACACATACCGAGAGACGGGCGAGAGTGCTATAATAAAGCCATGCGAATTTATTTTTCAGGAATCGGTGGCGTCGGCATAGGACCATTGGCTGAGATTGCTCACGACGCTGGGTATGACGTTTGCGGCTCAGACCGATCAGCCAGCCCTCTGACTGCGGCTTTAATGGAACGCGGCGTCCACATTGCCCTTGATCAATCAGGGACTTTTTTACAGGAAGAACACGACAAACAGCCGTTTGATTGGTTTGTCTATACAGCAGCTCTGCCAGCAGATCACCCTGAGTTAGTTCTCGCTCACAAGCTGGGTATCAAAACTGGCAAACGCGATGAATTATTAGCGCACATCATCTCCGACAAAAACTTGAAGCTCGTGGCTGTCGCTGGTACCCACGGCAAAACTACCACCACCAGTATGATTGTGTGGACGCTGCAGCACTTAGGGATTCCAGTCAGCTATTCGGTCGGCTCAACCTTGAGCTTTGGACCAAGTGGCAAGTTTGACCCAAAGAGTCAATTTTTTGTTTACGAGTGTGACGAATTTGACCGGAACTTCTTGAATTTCAAACCATGGCTGAGCCTCATCACTTCAGTTGACTATGACCACCCTGACACCTACCCAACGGAAGCTGATTATCTGGCAGCTTTCCGCACCTTTGGTAGGCAGTCTGAAAGTGTCGTCACCTGGCAGGAAACTGCTGCGTTTTTTGATGATGACAATGTACAAGTGCTGACCGAATATCACCCAGATATTCACTTGACTGGTGAGCACAATCGGCGCAACGGGATGTTAACCCTGGAGGCAGTCAAGCGCATAACGGAAACCGATGAAGCAACCATCATCACCAGCATCAACCAATTCCCTGGCGCTGGTCGTAGATTTGAGAAATTGGCTGAGGGGTTGTATTCAGATTATGGTCATCACCCAGTGGAAATCAAAGCTACCCTGCAACTGGCGCAAGAACTATCGGACCACGTGGTACTAGTGTATCAACCGCATCAAAATGTTCGTCAGCACGAAATCATGACGCAATATACGGCAGATGTCTTTGATGCCGCTGAGACGATCTATTGGCTACCAACCTATTTGACCCGCGAAAATCCAGACTTACCAGTTTTAACACCACAAGAATTAACACGCCACATCGTTGCTTCGCGTCCTGATGTCGTAACGTTTGCCGAGCTGGATGATGCGCTGTGGAACCACATCACTGCTTCGCTCGACGCTGGCAAATTAGTCTTGTGTATGGGCGCCGGAACCATTGATCATTGGGTGCGACAACACGCCACCGCGCTGGACGCTTAGCGATTATCACCACTGCCGTGTAGTTGATGACGCTGTTTGCGACTCAACAGTTTCTCGTTGTTCATCCGCGCTACGTCTTCCAGGCTTGACCCCAATAAATGCGCTACTGCATTGACATACCACAAGATATCTCCCAACTCTTTGAGGATATCTGCCCTGTCTGACTCCTCAAGTTTTCCCTGCTTGTCACGCAGCAACTTTTTAATTTTCTCAACAACCTCACCAGATTCACCAGCTAGCCCTAGTACCTGCCCCATTAGCTGCGGGCTGATGTCACCGTATGCGTAGTTGTCTGATAATGTGGTGATGGCTTGATCTGCATAATCTTGTATGTTCATTATTCTCCCCTTTATTATTTACCTGCTGAAAACTCACTCGCAGGGACTAATTCCCATTCGTCTAAAAACCTGTCAAACAATGACACATAGCTCGCTCGTGTATTATCCCAGATTTGTTCAGGCAGTAGCGCCGCTATGTCGTCTCGTGTCAGCCACCGCACATCCATTGATTCGCCCGCAGCCAACTCGTGTTGTGGATCTTCCCGAACTACCAGTGCGTAGCAGGTGTCTGAATGGTAATGCTCAGGTGTAATGTTGTGGGTGTTCATGAGCAGCGGCTGCGGGTGAAGTGTTACTTCTGGCATTGCCGCTTGATGCATGCGCAAGGTTGGTTGCAAAACCAACAATTGCCCAGCGTCATAGCCAGCTTCTTCGCGCAGTTCATGCAACATCGCCGCCCATGGCGTTTCGTCCAATTCTATGTGTCCACCCGGCGGCAGTAATTTTCCTAGTTTTTTATGCACATGCAGCAACGCCCGCGGTTGATCGCCGTCGGTGCGAATGACATATCCGGTAACGGTGTGGTCGTGTTGGTTGGGTGCGGTGTGAATGTGTGGCATATTAGTTCCTTCTCCCGTCAGCTTTGGCATTAACAAACTTTGTAATTCTCCCTTCATCCAGCCAGCGCTGCTCATAGGATGTGAGGATCTTATAGTCATCAGTCAGCTCAGACTCATGCAAATCAAATGTCAACTCCTGCAAAGACCACCCTTGGCTAACCAGCTGTTCCAAGCTCCAACAAAAAAAATCAGTGTTGTCGTGTTTGATGAGCAACACACCCTCTGACGATAATAGGTTGCGGTACACTGCCAGAAAGTGCGGATGGGTTAGTCGCCGACCGGCCGAATGTTTTCGAGGAAATGGGTCAGAAAAAGTTAGCCAAATAGTTTCTAGCGACGCCGGAGCAACCAATTGATCAATTTGATCAGCCCGCGCTCGTACAAAAAAGATGTTAGTAAGTCCGCGTGCCTCAGCCTCTCGGGCACCCTTTTGTAAGCGATCACCTTTGACATCAAGCGCCACAACAGTCTGTTCTGGATGACGCGCTGCCTGCTCGACGGCAAACAAGCCATTGCCCGCACCTATCTCCATCACCGTCGGCTGTTTATCTAACTGATCTTTTACCGCCAACCATTCGTCATACTCAAAACACAGTGGCGAATTAGCAAACAGTGCAAATTTATATTTCTTGCGTTTACGGGTGATGATGAACTGATTCGGATCGACAAAACTCATATTATTCATTATACTAAATCTATTATGGATACGCTTACTAAGTATATTTTAGATTCCTCCAATTTCGATGAGTGGCTGAAGCAAAATGGTCTGGGTTGGCTGATGGAACAGCGTTTCATCGAGGCATGGAGTACAGTTATCGGCGCCATCATCGCTTACTATATTGGCCGCGTGCTGCTAAAATGGGGCATCAAAAGCGTGGTTAGGTCGACAGCCAAACATCGAGATTGGCACAAAAAGGACATTGAAAAACGTCAGGAGACCTTGATTCAATTGCTCCGCAGCTTCTGGCGAATTTTGATGATTGCCTATGCATTGGCAGTGGTCGCAAATAAACTCTTTTTGGTTGATCTATCACCGCTCTTTGCCAGTGCCGGGATCATCGGTGTGGCGTTGGGTTTTGGCGCCCAGTCGCTAGTCAAGGACTTCCTGGCTGGTATCTTCATCATCGCCGAAAACCAATACCGCGTTGGTGATGTTGTCGACATCATGGGTGCAGTTGGCAAGGTAGAGCGCGTTGGTACCCGCTCGACAGTCGTGCGTGACACCGATGGTAATGTCCATTACATTCCAAACGGTACCATTCAGCAGGTCATCAACAAAACCATGGGGTACAGTATCTCTCGGTTTATCCTACAGCTTGATCCGTCAGTTGATATCTCAGCCGCCACCGAAATTATCAATGACATTGGCTATAAACTGTCACTGGAAAAATCCTGGAAACGAAAAATCATCGACCCACCAAAATTTACCTCTCTCGGCGACATCACTGGACATTCCGTTGAGGTGATCATTGCTGGTAAAACTCAGCCCTCAGACCAATGGAGTGTCACTTCAGAAATGCGGCGGCGACTGCTGCGTGAGTTCGAAAATAACGACATCAAACTAGCCACGCTACCGCTTACCACCAATGGACCGTTGAAAAAATAGTTATTGGTTTGACTGACTTTGGGTAATTCCTAGACTAGCGTCACTTAGCGCATCAACTGAAAAATTCTGCGAGCTTGTAGTTTTTTCAGCCTCTGCTTTGTACAGCTTCATAAATTCGTCTATGGTTGATTTGGTGATTTCACCCTGCGCCGAAAATCCCTCGTCTAGTGCCTTGCCTTGATCGATCTTTGAGCGCATCGACTTGTACTCTGGGCGGCTCAAATCCAACCGCGAAGCTCCTGACGCATAGTAGATAAACATCGACAAAGTCACTAAGATCGCAGCTAGCAACACCGAACCTGCGATAAATGCCGGCAATTTATGCTCCATTATTTGCTGACGTATCACTTGAGTTTTTCCTTTATCTTTTCGACTTTAGTGCCATACTCAGCGATAATGTCGTTGAGCTCGCGAACTGATGATGATAATTTGAGCCGTGCATCACGAGCAATGTTGAACTGAGCATAAAAATCAGTTGGCTGATTTTTGCAATCAATCTTCAGAAGCGCTGCCAAGGCAGATTCATATTCATTATACCGAGAGGAGAACAATGACCGACCCTTTTCAAACCGACTCGTCAAAGAAACGAGGTCCGCAGCGTCAATCTTATTCACAGCCAGACGACCGTTCATGCGTGCCATCAGGCGCGAAGAAATATCATTGTACGCTTGACCGGTGTTTACTCGTAAAATTGCGTCACTATAATGCAGTCGACTGAGATTTCCACGAATATCCTGGCAATTGGCTTTGATGGCATCGATCCCGTTTGCAGATTCGGATTGACCATCAAGCGCTTTCACGACGACCGAAGACCCGACAATCACACCAAAAACAATCATCAAAAACGCGAGACTTGTAACAGCTTGTTTCATCTGTTCCATTGTCCCGCGTTTTTGGATTGTTGTCAAATTATTTCAGGCTTTTTTCAACGTCTCCCTTGACGTCGTGAGCCGCTTCAGTGGTAGCTTTACCTACTTTTTGTGCCCCAGACTTCAGAGAAGCAGCCGTGTCTTTTGCCACCGTCTTTGCCTTTGCTGCACACTTGTCAGCATCTTTTTTCAACTCGTTAGCTTTTTTCTTTAAGTCTTTGCGAGTTTCCTTACCACTTTTTGGTGCAGTCAATACACCAGCCGCAAAACCAGCCACCGCAGCACCTAAGACAGTTAATACTTTTTTCATAGTTTCTCCTTTGTTTGTTTATTGTTAGATTTTACTGATGAATCCTTGCTATTTCCGCCGAAAAAGCCGAGAAGCTTCAGTAAAGACTTTTCTTGGTGACAGCCATTCTGTAGCTTGTGCAATATTGTGCGCTGCTGTTTCAGCTTGGCTGGCAATACGTTTGAGTTTTACCAAGAGCGAGATTATTATACTGAATAAGATGATGATCGCCACCGAATGGACCACAATCACCGCAGTCATCAGTATAATAACTGTTTGCATGTCTTCCATACCTTTCCTTTGATTTGTTGTTTATATTCGTCGTATCGACTGGTTATTATGATAGCATAGACGGTTTAAAATGTCAATACCGTATCGTTAAGCAATGAGACCGTCCCGCCGCAAGCCATCCAGTGCCGTCGCAAATCGCGGGTCATCCTGTAATTCAGCAGTGATTTCAGCGAGTGGCTGCCCGCCAACATACCGACGCAAAATCTCACCGCGCATCTGGCGGAGGCTACCGGTGAATTGTGATTGTTTGGTGTAGTGGCGACTAGCGGACAATTTACCCTTGCCCTGAGCTTTCAATTTACTGCCATAATCCATCAGCGCCCAAAACCACTGGCGCGGATTTGCCGGGTCCATCGTCTGCTCAACAACAGTCAGTATGTCGCGATCTGCTACCGCTGTCTGACCCGCAAAGAAATGATTGAGATAGACGGTACGAATATTTGTCTCAATGAACGGTGTTGGCACTTGATAGGCATAGTTCATGATGGCACCAGCGGTATTGACGCCAATACCCGGCAATGCAACGAGGTCATCTAGCGTAGTCACCGGGACGCCAGCGGCGATGGCTTGTGCTGTTTGGTGGAGATATCGAGCGCGGCGATTATAGCCCAGCCCCTGCCACGCACGCAGTACTTCTGTCAGCTCAGCAGCTGCCAGTGATTGAACATCCGGAAACTCAGCGGTAAACTCGCTGAACTTCGTCAAGACGCGAGCAACCTGGGTTTGCTGCAGCATCAGCTCACTCACCAATGCATAGTAGAGCGTTGGCTGATCGCGCCACGGCATCGACCGGTAGAGCTCACGGCCTTTTTGATGGATCAGCGCCTGGAAATCATCAGTCGTCATTGCTTTAGTATACGCGAATAAACCTCACAAAGGCTAATTGTGCTATAATGGCACGGTTATGAACATATTTTTTAGACGATACATTTCAGAATTTGTGTACGGGGCAGTTGACGGTACGGTTACAACCTTTGCCGTTGTGGCAGCTTCGGCCGGAGCCGGCATCTCCAGTGCGGTTATCCTCATTTTAGGCATTGCAAACCTCATCGCCGATGGCTTCTCGATGGGTGCCAGTGCCTACCTGGCAGCCAGCGCTGAGCATGAAGATTCGGCCCGCGATACCCAAAAACGAGCTTCGCCAAAAATCATCGGCGCAGTTACATTTTTGGCCTTTGTCGCCGTGGGTAGCGTGCCAGTATTGCCGTACTTGATTGACGTCGTTGCAGGCTCAAAAGTGCCAAGCACCACCTTGTTTTATGTCAGCTCCGTGCTAACAGCGACCGCCTTCCTGACGATTGGCTTCATCAAAGGCAAAGTTGGTAATCAATCGCCATGGCGAGAAGCTACCATCACCCTGCTCCTCGGCGCAGTCGCCGCTGGACTGGCCTACTTTGCTGGTGATGTATTGGCGGCGTGGCTAGGTGTTCAGTTATAATCCTGTGAGCATTCTGCCCTCGACAGTTGAATTGAATGTTAACTCTAGCATTTTCTCAATATCTATACCAATATCCTGATATAATTCAGTGGTATTTTTCGTCGTCAAATCATTTTTGGTATAGCCCAAAAGTTTCGCAGTGTTTATCACTTCCTCTACGCTATTACCCTCTATTTCAATGTATGGTTTTAGCTTCGGCCAGTGGTCAATGACAACCTGGACGCCGCCAAGGTTATATTCTTGCCGTTTGTTTTCTTGATAGCCACGTGGTTTGATGCCAATCTTTGCTAGTATCTCTAGTGTCGTTTCTAGGTCGGAGACTTCAACCTCCCACTCGTGAGTCCCATCAATAGCGTCAGTGGTTATTTCTTTGACAGTCAGAGTAGCGTGTTGCCCATCAGAGCGCAACCGTACCCAGCGATTTGGTGTCGCCGGAATTGTATCAAATACGTAACGGCGGAAATTATAACTACCAATCTCTTTGGCGCCAAGCCTCGCCAACTTTACCGCAATATCAGCTGGAATAACATCGTATATTTTAGCTTTATACTCTATGTTTGACACAAAAATCCTTTCATAATCTCACATCACCATCTTGGCTCACATAACTCTTGGCACCGCTGCGGTACATGGCGGAAGGCTTATTTTTGGCGTCAAACTCATATTTCATCAGTTCGCCAAAATAGCTAAAATGATTACCCTTCGCAATTTTTAAGGTGGCGTCATCGACTATTTCCAGTTCTTCAGCCATGTTGAATGGTTGCCAATCATTAGACCATAAGCCTCTCAATCCTTTTGCTGTATCAACGACTTCATACACGCCGTAATCATTAACGAACCGCGCTTCAAACTTGCGACGGTTTTTATCAGAAGCGTCACCAAATTGATCAATAATTCCTAATATTGAATTTGCAACTATTCCTGGCGCTGTATCATACGCGTTCGCCAACACCGAAACAGTTATTCCGTCATCTGTCCGCGACCAGGTGCGGCTGACAAATCCTGGATAACCGCCGCTATGACCGACGAGCCGCTTGCTGTCCTTGGTCTTGGTGACATCGACTCCCAAACCGTAACTTCCTGCGTTTGCTTCGTCAGCGACTTGCCATGATGGACGCCGCATTTCCCTTTTAGAAGCATCGCTCAACAGTTTACCTGAGCCGACCTGTAGAGCAGCAAAGAATTTCACCAAGTCATGCGCCGTTGAGCAAAATCCTGTGGCTGGCTGCAATACGCCAGTTGTAATGTGCTGGAACGGACGGCGCTGCTGGCGTAAATCAAACCTACTGTAGCCAGTTGCCATTTGTAAATCCGACGAATATTCCGCAGCAGTTTGTGTTAAGTTAAGCGGTGTGATGATATTTTCCGTCACAAAATCAGCGTACGATTTGCCGCTAGCTTGCTCAATCACCAAGCCGAGCAAGCCAAAACCAAAATTGGAATATTTAAATTCGGAATTTGGTTCAAATACCAGTTGTAACTTCATGATTTGCTGCTTAAATTCATCTTCATCTGGAAATTCTCCTTGAAACTGCCAAAAGCCTGACGCCTGGCCGTCACGAATCACGCCCGCTGAGTGGCTCAACAATTGACGCAAGGTTACGTCACGCCAATGCTGGTCGCTATGCTGCGCCAGCCACAGTAGATGTGCCGTCACTAAGTCATCGATGCGTAACTTGCCGCGCTCTTGTAGCTGCATTACGGCCGTGGCGGTAAACGTTTTTGAGTGTGAGGCGACGTGAAAGAGATGGTTGGTTGTTAATTTCTCATTATTTTCTATATTTGCCAGTCCATAAGCTTTATGAAAAACCACCTCGCCGTCTTTGGCTATCGCCACCGTAAATCCCGGCCAGCGCGCCCACCGACTGCGCAACGTTAGCCATGAGTCAATGAATGTTAGTGTTCGTTTAGGAATTGATTTCATAGCTTTGTTATACCTCCTGATATATTACGTTTACGGCCACCGCTTCAGCAAAAAATCCCGATAACCTGGTGCGAGTTTATCAACAGTCTCAACTTCTGCTCGCGTCAGCCAGACGGGACCTGCTTCACTGCCATCACAGGCCTGGTCTGGCAGCTCAATATTATCGTCAACCGTGGCCGTATAGCCAAGGATGATTTTATGGTTTTTAGCAGTGGTATCATATGGGTCGCGCACATAAAAGTCAGCTGGCGTCGCATCAATTGTTATACCTAGCTCCTCCCGCAGTTCTCGCTCCAGTGCAGCGTCAGGCATCTCACCAGCGTCGATATGTCCACCCGGCAGACCAAACCCCGCATCACCCCAATGACGCATCAACAGAGTACGTTTGCCGTCCCTGCTATACAGCGCCACTTTTACACTAACTTCGTGTCGATCATACATTACTTTCCAGTATAGCCATTTGATTATGATTCGGCAATTTATTCATGCTACAGTAGAACTATGAGCAATCATTCTTCCTCACCCGCCATACCTGGAGTTAATCTCGGTGGTTGGCTGGTGCTTGAACGATGGATGACGCCAAGTGTATTCGCCGGAACAGACGCGACCAACGAATATGAATTATCTAAAACCGCAGGTGGCCGAGCGCGCATCCAGCACCATCGACACACCTTCATCCAGGAAGCTGATATTAAATGGCTGGCGCACGCTGGTGTGCAGTTGATACGGCTGCCGATTGGCTACTGGGCGCTCGAGGATCAGCCGCCGTATCTATCAGCAAAGCCGCAGCTTGACTGGCTGATGGACATGGCTCGGCAGTATGATTTACAGGTGCTGCTCGACCTGCACGCTGCACCTGGTGCTCAAAACGCCAGCGACCACAGCGGTAGTGGCAATACCGGTAATGTTCAATGGTATCAACGCGCCAATCAGCGAAAAACCACACAGATATTGCTGGATATTGCCAATGAATACGGCGAGCATCCAGCGCTGTGGGGTATCGAACTTCTCAATGAGCCGCTGGTGATAACACGACGCGAACGATGGCAGCTGTGGTGGTGGACACGCAAAATGAGCCGAAAATTACGTGCTCAATTGCCGTCTCATGTACGCATCGTGGCATCTGATTGCTACCAGCCAGCCTGGTGGTCGGGGCGCGTCGGGTCTAATACGCTGGATATACATCATTATCAGTGCTTTTCCGACACAGACAATCAAGCAACCTCACTAACCTACCACCGTCAGGTTCTTGACCAACGGTCTGACGAGTACCGCGATTATGCCCAGCAGCAGCCGCTGATCATTGGCGAATGGAGTGCTACTTTGCCGCCAGGCATTGCTAGCGACGACACTGAATACGCTCACTGCCAATCACAACTTGCCGTACCAGCAAATGTTGACGCCTGGTTTTACTGGAGCTACAAGACCGAAAGCCCTGGGGCTTGGAACTTTCGCGATTGCCATGCTAAGGGGTGGTTTGACGGTATGCTTAGCTCACGGTAGATGGTATAATGGATATATGTCTTTTCCTAAATTAATTTATAGTATCGCAGTCCTGGTTATCATCGCTTGGGTATTGAGCCTGGTGTTTCGCCTTGCCGCTTGGTTGATCAATGGGTTGCTTTACGTTGCAGTTCTGGTTGTTATCATTGGGCTTATTGCACAGTTTATCAGCCAGAAAAAACGACGCAAATAACTCGCCTGTCACTATAGAATAATCACGGCAGTTTATTCCGCCGTGATATATCTTATAAACCTAATTCTCGTAACTGCGCTGGATCAACTGTTGACGGCGAGTCCATCATCACATCGACACCCGAACCATTCTTTGGAAAGGCTAAGGTTTCGCGAACATTAGTTTCGTCGATGAGCTCCATAAGGATGCGGTCAACACCAAAGGCACAACCAGCGTGCGGCGGCGCGCCGTATTTGAAGGCGTTTAGCATGGCGCCAAACTTTTCTTCAACGTAGCTTTCGCTAAAGCCAAGTAGGTCAAATACTTTGTATAGCACTGCTGGGTTGTGGTTGCGCACGCCACCGGAGCAAATTTCGTAGCCGTTCATCACCATGTCGAACTGGTCAGCCACGATAGCCAGTTTTTCAGCATCGGTCGTCGCCGATTCCAGCACCTGTAGGCCGCCCTTTGGCATACTAAATGGATTGTGGCCAAAGTCAAGCTTCTTGCCGTGGTCATCCCATTCGTAGAACGGAAAATCGATAATCCAGGCAAAGGCCACCACGCTCGGGTCTTTCAGGTTGAAATGAGTAGCAAATTCGTTTCGCAGACGGCCAAGCACGGCGTTGACGACTGGGCGAGTGTCAGCACCGAAGAAAACTGCGTCGCCATCAGCTGCACCAGTTTTTTGCTCAATCGCCGTGAGCTCTGTTTCGCTCAAGAACTTGGCAATTGGTGATTTTGCCTCGCCATCTTGGTAAGTGATGTAAGCTAAACCGCCCGCGCCTTCACTCTTGGCAATGTCGGTGAATTGGTCGATTTGCTTACGGCTGAGACTGGCGCCATTTTTAACACAAATCGCCTTGATGCACTCAGCATTTTTAAACACGCCAAATTCGGTGTTAGCAAAGACATCGGTTAGTTCAATCAGTTCCATGCCAAAGCGCAAATCTGGCTTGTCCGAACCATATGTCTCCATGGCGTCGCGGTAGGAAATACGCGGAATTGAACTGCCATCACCAACAGGCAGGTCGCTCAGATCCAGCATTTTTTTGCCCGCGAAATCAGTCGCCAGCTGCCGCATCAACGGCTCAACTTCCTGGCGAACCTCCTCGCCGTCCTCAACGAAGCTCATCTCCAAATCCAGCTGATAAAACTCACCGTACAGTCGATCGGCTCGTGGATCTTCATCGCGAAAACACGCCGCCAACTGGTAATACCGTGGTACGCCGCCAACCATCAGTAGCTGCTTAAACTGCTGCGGTGCCTGCGGTAGAGCATAAAACTTATTTTCCTGCAGACGACTGGGGATCAGAAAATCGCGTGCGCCCTCGGGGCTGGAATTTGCCAAAATCGGTGTCTGAATTTCGATGAAGTCCCGAGTATCCATATACTGATGCATCCGTCGGTACATCTCAGCGCGTTTTTTCAGCATCTCCTGCATCTTTGGACGACGCAGATCGAGGTAGCGATACTTAAAACGTAAGTCCTCGCCTGCTTGGTTTTCCTCGGCGAATGGCTGGATCGGCAAGGTTTCAGCACGGTTGAGAATTTCCAGGTTTTCCACCACAATTTCCACATCACCGCTGGCGATATTTGGGTTTTTCAGACCCTCGCCGCGCTCCGTCACCACACCACTAGCGCGAATCACAAACTCATCGCGCAGACTCTCCGCCAAACGAAACGCCTCCGCCCTATCAGGATTAATCACCAGCTGCACCAGCCCAGTATGGTCGCGCAGGTCAATAAAAATCAGCCCGCCGTGATCACGCCGAGAATGCACCCAGCCCGCCACGGTAATCATTTCCCCAACTTTTGTTGGTGTATCAATTGCAAAAGTCCTCTGTTTCATATCTGTTTATTATACCACAGCGGCAACAGTTTTATGCTATAATCACCCCATGGACAGCTATACGGTGGGCACTGTAGTCATCTTTTGTTCAATTACATGGATTATCGCCAGCCCTCTTGTGATTTTTCATTATAGAAAATTATATCTCACAGCCTCTCGTGAGCTAGAAGAATTACACCAGAAAAAGGCACCCACAGTAGATATACAGCCAGTCAAGAAGCCTACCGTAGAGAACAGGTCCACTCCAACCACACCGCTCAGCGACCATGAACTGCTCACCAAAATTCGCTCCATGTCGCCGTATGATTTCGAAAAATACATCGCTCAATTATTTGAGCATTTTGGCTATTCGGCTGCAACCACTCCGTATAAACGCGACGGTGGCATCGACATTGTATTATACAAAAATGGCGTCCAAAGTTATGTCCAATGTAAAAAGTATATTAAACAAATTGTCAAAGTATCCGAAGTGCGTGATTTTTATGGTGCAGTTGTTGATCATTTACACGAAGGTGAAGCATTCTTTGTCACGACAAATATCTTCTCATCGGACGCGCGAAGATTTGTAAAATATTCTACCAATGGCAACAAAATACGGCTTATTGATAACACGGGACTACTTACCATCATTCGCGCCCTTGAAGATAAAGGTGTCGTAATACCAATTCCTGACGTATCAGACATATCTCAAAAAATTAAACCATGCCCACGCTGTCGTGGCGGTCATCTGGTGATAAGACACAGCAAAAATAATCATTCACCATTCTACGGATGCTCGAATTATCCCGAATGTCGATACATGCAAAAGATAAATTCTTAGATAGTTTCGGTAGTTTTTGGGCTATTATTGCCACGTGGATTGTGCTCGGCTACCTTACGCAGATCTTCATGGGTATCAAATTCATCATTGATTTTCTTTCCTAAAAGCGCTTCCAAAGCATCTTCCAGGCTTAACAGTCCAACTGTTTCACGGTACTGGTTGATCACGATGAATAGATGGTGTCTGGTTTTGATAAAGGCAGCCAAAGCTTGCTGCAACGATTGGTCTTCTCGAATGTAAAACACAGCGTGCTCCATAGCATCAGTAACGTGGTGCGCTTTTTGCGACTTTTTGGCGTTACCGATGGTCACCAAATCTTGCACATATAACATACCCACAACATGATCAATATCCCCATCAATCACCGGAAAACGACTGTGCCCTGTTTGATACAGCCCATCCAGAACGATGGGACCTAGTACTTCATCTTTACCTATGCTATCAATCATAGTACGTGGAATCATGGCGTCAGTGACTTTCATGTCCTTGAACTTGAGACTATTGGTGATAAGCTTTTTTTCGTCCTTGGACAATGCATCGCCAGCGTTCTTGACTATCTCAAGCAGCTCCTCACGCGATTCAACATCCAATTCGCTACTTTGTGACGGCACAACAGAACGGATCGCCCAAAATACAACTGAATACTTTTCAATGCAGCGGATGATTGCTCCTTCATACCGTTCATAGATGCGCTGTGAAAATTTCTGTAGCGGCGACAAGCGAGCCACGGCGCCCGAATAAAGCGCGATGACTAACGACACCAAAAAACCAACTAGCCAGTGAAACAACTCCACACCGATGACACTGAGAGACACCAATAATAATGCCGTGATCACCCGCTGCAACGAAAATAAATCAGCCAAGTAGGTGCGGCGTTTCAGTAGTAATTTTGCTTCCTCGTCACCCTGGTGCGCCCGACGTTTCAATTCAAATTGGCTATGTGACGAGAGCTGTGGATGCACCCCTAGTACCAATATCAAAATGACGATAATCAATCCATATATAACACTTAACAGCAATACACTCATGGTTTTATTTTACCTGATTTTATGCTATTATTGCTAGAGTTAATTTGGAGGACAAGAATGAACGGAAAAACCTGGGGCGTATTTATCGCAATCGTGGTGACGATACTTGGTGGCATGGTATACCTGTCAGTAACACACCGCTTAGATATTAGCGATATCGCCAAAGATCAACTCACAAAAATCATCCCTGCTGAAAAGCGTAATGGTGACATTCAGGAGCACACATTTGGGGCTGACAAGCCGAAAGTTACGATCATTGAATACGGTGATTATCAATGTCCGGGTTGTCGCACTGTTGCACCACGTATTAAATCAGCTGTCGAAAAGCACAAAGATAATGTGCAATTGATCTTCCGCAACTTCCCACTGTCTGGTCACACTCACGCTCGCCTAGCAGCGTCAGTAGCTGAGGCGGCAGGCTTGCAAGGTAAATACTGGGAAATGCACGATTTACTCTACGAAAACCAAGACGCGTGGAGCAACGCCCAAAATCACAAACGCAACGATATCTTCATGGACTATGCCAAGCAGCTCAAGCTCGATGAATCACGCTTTGCCAATGACCTAACAAGCGACCGCGTATTGCAAAAAATTAGTTTCGACACTGCCGTTAGCCGTGCACACGAAATTACTGCTACACCAACCATATTCATCAATGGCAAAAAGGTAGAAGACCTCAACAGTATTGACACTGAGGTAGAAAACGCGCTCAAGGCAGCAGGTGTTTCTACTGAGGAAAAGAAGGCTGAGTAGATTACCGTAAATCAATCTAAAACCGCCCGGGTTTAGCGCTCGGGCGGTTTTAGATATGTTATTGTGCTATGTATGTTTGCCATTCGGCAGGCACTACATCCACTGCGATCTTTTTGCGTCGTGATGACACAAAATTGATTGCTATCGGCATGTATTTGTACTCCTTCGTACTAAATGCAGCCTCACGCGCTTCGACCTTTATTACAAACCGCAACTCAATGCTTCGGCGCGAGACACGTCAACCATAGTACCAAAGGAAATATAGCACGTCAAGTGCTTACTCCCTACTTTATTACTTTTAATTTTAGAATAAGCGGAATCGCTTGGCAAGTAGTAATGTTAGTAAAATTAACAACAGTGTAATACCCATGATGGCAGCGTACGCCCACCACTCGCCCTGAAATGGCAATCCGATATTCATGCCATACATACCGTAAAACACATTTGGTACCGCTAGTAGAATAGTGATAGTCGTCAGCACCTTCATACGCTGGTTCAGAGTATTGTTAGCAATAGTTGAATAAGCGTTTTGAATACTGTCAATCGTTTGGGCACTTGAGCTAATGGCCACTAGCAACTGGCGAGCGTGCAATATGATATCACCAAAGGCTTCAATATCACGCAGATTAAACAACTGCCGACGATTTGCTTCCAATTGCCCAACAACCGTGACCAAGCCCTCTAAACCACTTCGATATTCATTGAGGCTATCTTCAATGGCGACAAATTCAACAAAGTCCTCGTTTTGGACATCAAAATGTGTGAGCCGCTTGCGAGCGCTGGTAATTTTGGTCGATAGCGCATATAGTCGCTGCTCGTACTCGGTGATGATGGAGGCGATGACGGCTGACACTACCGCAGAGGGCTGACGCGTGTCAGTGGTCATGAAAGCATCAGTGTCTAACGGCGAAAAAGAAGTGTGCGGACTAGCAGTTACCAGCCGATCACGCGACACTGCGATGAGTATCGGGGCAGTTTTGGCGGCATCAGCCAGACCAACTGGTAAACGCAAGAAAATGTATTCTACACCATTGCTAAACTCTGCTCGTGACAACTCACGGACATCACAAACGTCACGCAGGATATTTGCATTCAATAAGAGCTTGTCTGACAAGTCGTCCATATCCAGCAATTTACCAGATATATGCACCCACGCGTGAGAGCGAGGACGACTTACCTTTTCTAGACGCTCACCCGCCGCTGATCGCTCAAAGTATTCCACCACCATATACTTTGATTATACGAAAAAAGGCTATGTTTTGCTACTAGCAGTAGTTATTCCCAGCGGAACAGTTTAATAGCCAAGGCGTAGACGATGACGATACACAACAGAACTCCACCAAACTGCGGCAGAACTTCTGTCAGACTCGCGTGTTCTGTTGATATCAATCGAAGGCCATCAACGACGGGAGTCATCGGGATACATTGACTAATAGACCTGAGCCACTCTGGGAACAAGAATGATGGGAAGAAAGCACCAGACAAGAACATCATCGGGAAAGAGATGAGATTGGAGAGTGGCGCTGACTGATTTTCGTTTTTGGCCCACGCACCAACGATCAATCCAAGTCCAACCATCAT
Organism: uncultured Candidatus Saccharibacteria bacterium; assembly: GCA_963519285.1. Classification (GTDB taxonomy): domain Bacteria; phylum Patescibacteriota; class Saccharimonadia; order Saccharimonadales; family Saccharimonadaceae; genus Nanosynbacter. The sequence continues at coordinate 4,123 of CAUQMR010000003.1, read as the reverse complement.
CACGGCAGCCAATGTCAAGAATGGCACAAACAATAACCAGTCGCCACGCATCGTAAATTTAAACAGCAGCATACTGACAACCAACATCAAGGCAGCACTTGCCAAAGACACCAAGGTGTAAACGATAGCCGTAGAAATAATGAGCTGACCAGAAGTAAACGGTGCAGCCCGCAGGCGACGATAGTTGCCTTTTTGCTTTTCGGTTGGCATTTGGTTTGCCAGACCAAAGATACCCATGCTCATCAAACTAAACGCTAATAGCCCAGTGAAGGTGTAATCAAACGTCTTCAGAGCTTCATCGCCAACTGCCTGTGAAGCTACCTTAAACGGTGGTTCTGGCTGACCCATGGCTTTATTGATACTACCAACAATCTGCCCCATCACAGCGGTCAGTGCACTGGCAGCCTGATCTTGCCCTTTAGCGTGCAGCACGTTCAGCGTGCCAGACGGTCGAGCTTGTGCACCTTCACCTTTGACCTCGCCAAACTCTTTTGGTAGCTCAATGATACCGTCAATTTCCGAGCGCTTCATCTTTTCCTTAGCTTCATCGATGTCTTTCACGTCCTGAACTTGCAGTAATTTTGACTTGTCATTTTTTGCATCATCGACAAATTGCTTGGCGAACTCAGTGTTGGAGTGGTTAATGATGGCAACCTTGAAATTGGTCGTCTGATTATTAAAAATCGAACCAAACACAAACAAGAAAATCAGCGGGAACAAAAAAGTAAAGAACAATGCCATTTTGTCGCGCAGCAAACGCTTAAGACCAGCTACGACCTGACCAATGATACCTATCCAATATTTTTTCATACTACTAATCCCGTATCGCCTTTCCTGTAAGATCGATGAAAACGTCTTCCAAATTTGCTTGTTCAACCACCTGCTTTTTCTTAAAGCCGCGCTTGAGTAACTGTTGAATCAAGTTATGTGGCGAATCTGTAGTGATGATTTGACCATTATCCATGATTGCCAACCGATCACATAGCAATTCAGCCTCATCCATGTAGTGTGTTGTCAGCACGATAGTAACGCCCTCTTCGCGTATTTGCTTGATCAGCTCCCATAAGTTGCGACGCGCTTGTGGATCCAAACCAGTGGTTGGCTCGTCCAGAAACAAAACTTTTGGACTATTGACCAAGGTCGAAGCGATGGCGAAGCGCTGTTTTTGTCCGCCAGACAACTGTTCGACATAGTTTCTAGCTTTTTCTGTGAGTTGGACTTTAGCTAGTAGCGCAGCCACGTCAACTTTACTGCCATACAAACTGGCAAACATTTTCAATTGCTCAGCTAATGTCAAGTGGTCATAAAAGTTGGTCGACTGCAGCTGAATACCAATAATATCTTTGATCTTTTTAGGGTGTTTAGCTACGTCAATACCATCAATAACAGCTGTACCACCGTCGATAGTGCGCAATGCCTCCAACATTTCTAGCGTTGTTGTTTTACCAGCGCCATTGGGACCCAAAATACCGAAGATTTCGCCCTTTTCGACACTGAAATCTATGCCTTTTACCACTGTTTGATCGCCGTAGCGTTTGGTCAAACCGTGGACGTCAATAATGTTACTCATACTTCCAGTATAGCATTAGTCAAGAAATAGGGTTATTTGGTTCTGTGTACCGCTAGCGGCGGCGCAAGAAATAATAGCCGATCAACAATGCCGCCACAGCGCTGACGCCGGTGATTTTCCAAAACATTGCCGGGTCATCCCCACCAGGAACTGGCACATTCATACCAAACAATCCAGCGATCATGGTCGGTATGGTGAGCGCCAATGTGATGACGGTCAGCAACCGAATGGTTTCGTTCAGGCGCGTATCCATCACTGCCCGATAGCTATCGCGCACGTTGGTGATGGTACGCAGCAATGATTTACAGCGACTAATCACCTGCTCCAGATCAATGGAAATATCTTCCACGTCTTCCTTGGCATCCGACCGAAGCATCAACGCTTTATGCGCAATCATCCGTTCCACTGACAAGTTCATCGGCACCAAGGCGTCCATATAATCATTCAGTTTGCGCTCATATTCAGCTAACGTGGCAATATCGCGCGCCCGCAAGGTGCGAATGTCGCCAGTAGCCGCCCGCATTTGGCGGTTGATGGCAGCCACCCGGCGCTGATATTGTGTTGCTAGTGCGTCAATCATGTCAACCAGCAGGGCAATTCGACTTGACGTGGATACCACATGTTTATCAATGAACGGCTGCCACAATCTACCTAGGCTGTCTCGCGAAATGGTGATGATATAATCCGCATGAATCACAAACAAAATTGGTGTAGTAAAGTCATTAAAATCATCGTCAGTATCTGGCAAGCGGGCAATCAAATACGTCCGCTCGTTGTCCGCGTCCAAGCGAGGAACCTCGTGAGGGTCCAGTGCGTCAGTGATGATATCAGCATCAATCCCCAGTGACAACAACTGGGAAATCTCCTCTTCATTTGGCCGCTCACAACGAATCCAAGAACCTTTGACTAAGTTCTCTCTGATGGTAAGCTTGCCAGAATCATCAGATTTAAGATACTGCAACATACCTGTTATTTATATCATGAAAATTAGATAAAAGCAATGCTTTGGCTATGAAACAATCCGTGTGCCCGCTGTCCCGTCGATAGCCTCAGTGGTCTTTTCCAATGAGGTAATGACTGCGGTACGACCCTCGCCACCTGACACAAATTGCAAGGCTGCTTGCGCCTTTGGCAGCATGGATCCAGCTGCAAACTGACCATCGTCAATGTGTTTTTGCATCTCTTCTGCAGAGATTTGCCCCAAAGCTTCTTCATTTGGCTGGTTGAAATTGACCTTGGCTGCATCAACCGAAGTCAAAATCAGCAGAGTGTCTGCGTGCAGCAAATCAGCCAAGGTTGCCGCTCCAAAGTCTTTATCGATGACTGCTTCAACACCCTTGAGCGTGCCGTCTTCCTGACGCAATACGGGGATGCCGCCACCACCAGTTGACACCACTAGAACACCCGCTTCAACCAAGGCTTTGATGATCGGTGCTTCAACGATTTCCACTGGTTTTGGTGATGGCACCACACGGCGCCAACCACGACCAGCATCTTCCTTAACAACATAGCCACGCTCAGCCTGCACTACTTTGGCTTCTTCTTCTGAATAAAATGGGCCAATTGGTTTGGTTGGGTTTTGGAACGCTGCATCATCCCCAGAGACAATGGTCTGCGTCACCAAACTGACGGCATGTTTGTCAGTCATCTGATGAGCCCTGAAGCTATCTTGAAAGGCTTGCTGCAACCAAAAGCCGATCAGACCTTGGCTCATAGCTCCACAATCATCCAGTGGTAAGCTCGGTACATCATCAGTATTAACAGCCTCTTCATGCAAGACAATGTTTCCCACCTGGGGGCCATTGCCATGAACGATAGCTACTTTGTGTCCTGCTTGAACAAGCGGTAATAACTGTCGTATCGTCTCAGCCGCTACTCGACGCTGTGCTTCAGAAGAGGCTTCGCCCTGCTTCTGCAGGGCGTTACCTCCAAGAGCAACGACAATAGTTCGCTGCTTATCCATAGGCTATCCTAACACTCCAAAGACAGCAATGACTGCGACACTGATGATCGCGAAGACTGCCATGATTGGTGCTGAACGCCTGAGCCATGCACGGTATGAAACGCCGGCTAGTGCCAAACCACCCATCAAGGATGCGATGGTTGGTGCCATCATGTTGATCAAACCTGAGGCGGTTGCAAAGGCAGCCACCATGATTTCTTTACTGGAACCAACCAGATCGGCAATTGGTGCGATGACTGGCATGGTTGCTGCTGCCAAACCTGATGATGACGGCACGATGAAGGACATTGGCAAGTAGAACAGATACGCCAGCACACCAACAACGCCACCGCCAGCATCTTTCAACAACGCTTCACCCCAGCTAATGATAGTATCTTGGATTTCACCGTTAGTCATTACTACAGACACTCCCGTTGCTACTGCAATAATCAAAGCAACTGGTAAGATATCTTTCACGCCGTCAATGAAGGTGTCAACTGGGAAAATACCTTCTTTCTTAAACTCTTTATAGTAAATTGCGGTAATAACAATTGTTGAGATTAAGAATAATGCGGTAATTTCATTAAAGTACCAGTCACCAAAGGCCGCAC
>CAUQMR010000002.1:0-62448 GCA_963519285.1 uncultured Candidatus Saccharibacteria bacterium | reverse complement strand
AATCTGCAGCGGTCGGTACTGGCGCCGAGTGAGTTGACGTTAAAATTGGGCGCGTTGGTGATGGCCGTGAAAAATTCGCCGCAGAAATTGTACGCCAATGGTAGTATCGGCACGGTGGTGGATTTTGAGCCGCTGACCGATTATCCGATTGTGGAGTTTCGTAATGGCCGGCAGGTGACGATGCTGCCAGATGTCTGGGAGCTGCGTGACGGCGAACGCAAGCGGGCGAGTATCTCGCAGGTGCCGCTGCGGCTGGCGTGGGCCATCACGGTGCATAAAAGCCAGGGTATGACCTTGGATGCGGCTCGGATTGACCTGAGAAAGGCATTTGTTGAGGGCATGGGCTACGTGGCCTTGAGCCGGGTGCGGGATTTGGATAATTTATATTTGTATGGAATTAATCGTAAGGCGCTGGAAATTTCACCGGATGCATTGGCAATTGATGAGGTGTTGCAGCGGGCAAGTAATGAAGCAGCCAGGCACTATCGTCCAATACTGGAGGATATGAAGCGAAAACAGTCAGCGCCGAAAAAATCAGGCAGGAAATCTCAGTCTGGCAGCTGGCAGCAAAAAATTGCCAAAATGCGCGAAACCTATCCCAAAGCATATATGCCATGGGAAAAAGCCGATGACGACATTCTCAAACAGGAGTTCTTGCAGGGCGCAACCATCCAGCAACTTAGTCAAAAACTTGGTCGCCATGAAGGCTCAATTCGCATGCGACTACAGAAGCATTTTGGGGAGGATATCGTAGCGTAAGCAGAGTATACGGTATAATGATAGATATGACGGATGCAAAACGATCGAATCCAAGCTTTCCAAAACGATTTTTATGGGGTGCGGCTATTTCGGCGCACCAGACGGAAGGAGGCTTGAACAATCAGTGGACCGCCTGGGAACTGGAAAATGCTAAAACGTTGGCCACGCAGGCGCCATACAGTTTTGGGCGGACTGCCATGTGGTCACATGTGGAAAAAGAGGCTACCAATCCTGACAATTATGTTTCAGGCACTGGAGTTGAGCATTATTCGCGGTATGAAGAAGACTTTCAATTATTGGAGCAAATGGGGCTTAATTCATTTCGGTTTGGAATCGAATGGGCTCGTGTGGAGCCAGAAGAGGGTGCTTGGGATGCGTCGGTGATTGATCATTATCGCACCTATTTGAAACGGTTGAAAGAATTGGAAATCACCCCTGTAGTAACGCTGTTTCATTTTACCTTGCCAGTTTGGTTTGCCGAGAAAGGTGGCTTTGAGAGGCGAAGTAATGTGGCTTATTTTGTGCGATTTGTGGAAAAGATTTTCGATGAGCTGGGTCGTGATCTGGAGTGGATCATTAGTATCAATGAACCGCTGGTGTATGTCGGGGAAAGCTATTTTCAGGGAGCATGGCCGCCAAATCAAACCAAAAAATTACTCGGCTTTAAGGTGTTGATGAATTTGATACGGGCGCACAAACAGGTCTACAAGCTTGCGTGCAAAAATCGCCGCCACAAAGTGTCGATGGCGCATAATCTATCGTACATTTACGCTGGGGACGACGCTTGGGTATCGCGGCTGAGTGCCCAAGTGGCTGACTACTTTATCAATCAGTGGATCGTTCGGCGAGTGCGCAAGCATAGTAATTTTCTGGCGGTCAATTATTACTTTGCGCAACGGTTTTTTGGGTATCGAGTGCATAATTCTGAGAAAAACCCAGAAAGTGACTTGGGCTGGGACATGCAGCCAGACAAATTGTATGAATTGCTAGTTGAGACGTACAAAAAGCACCAATTGCCAATTTTTATCACAGAGAATGGGTTGGCTGATGCGACAGATCAACACCGTAAATGGTGGCTGATGGAAACGATTCGAGCTATGGACAGGGCGCTCAAAGAAAACGTCAAAATTATCGGCTATCTGCACTGGAGTCTGCTCGATAACTTTGAGTGGGACAAGGGATACTGGCCGAAGTTTGGGCTGGCAAAGGTTGATAGAAAGACCATGGAGCGTACGCTGCGGGCAAGTGGTAAATGGTATGGTATGGTCGTGAAGCGATTGCGATCATAGTGCTCAGCTAGCTACACAGTACACTAGACTTTTCCACAATTTTGTGGAAAAGTTTTCGTCTGGGGATAAAATGGGTAGAAAGTACTAAAAAAGACTTGCAAGTGGGTAGCTGTGGGTAGTATTATGAAGTCAGTGGTAACGGCAACAAGCTGTTGAATAATAACAAACAACCACTAACATTAAAAAATCAATCTAATTCCGTCAGGGAAGGAGCCTCAGTGCAAGTAGATTACTTTGAGCGAAAGCTGGACGACAAGCGTCGTTTGACGATGCCAGCTGAACTCAGGGAGGAATTTGCGTCTGGTGTGGTCCTGACCAGAGGGTTTGGCAAATATCTCCACCTATATCCGCGGCGTGTCTGGGATAAAGAAGTCGAGAGCGCTTTGCAGGGTAGTATCCTGGATGAGCGAATTGCCGACCTGAACGTCAAGTTCCGACGGGGTAAAACGGCATCGACGCTTGACCAAAAACAGGGTCGAGTGACAGTAGAGCAGCATTTGCTGGACTATGCTGGCATTGATCGGGAAATTGTGGCGGTTCGCGCCGGAGCATATTTCCGAGTGATGGCAGCCGATGCAGTCGACGCGGATTGATGAACTGTACGCACATTAACAATTAGGAAACCTCTCGAGATCAACTACCTGGGTATTTGAGAAGAGCACTCGTGGCTATTTGCTCCACAATAAAAACGGCAATGCACCTTCCTTAAAACACCTCCCAAAAAAACTCCACCTCACACATAAGTCTCTTTTGGAAAACACGCTTTTCCTCTCTTAAAGACATAAAAAACAAACACAAAACAAACACAAAAGCTCAAATTAAATATCCAGATAGGTGATCTCGAGCATTATTCCGTTATAATGGAGTAATGATGAGTATTAAAGAACATCCACCACAGCCGGGTTTGTCGAACGACGCTCCGGTTCATGTTCCCGTACTCTTAGAGGAGACCGTGCGTGCGCTCGCCCCTCGCCGGGGTGAAGCGTACCTTGATTTGACTGCTGGATATGGAGGTCATGCGCGGGAGATTCTTAAGAGGACGGATAGCTATTTGAACGCTGTATTGGTTGATCGTGATAGTAACGCGATTCGAACATTAGGCGATTTGACAGAAAAAGGTGTCGAATTGATGCATCAAGATTTTGCGTCAGCGGCACGTGATTTGGTCAAGCTTGGGCAAAAATTTGACGTAATTTTGGCTGATTTGGGGGTGTCGTCACCGCAGCTTGACAGAGCAGAGAGGGGTTTTTCATTTCGTTTTGATGGTCCGTTGGATATGAGAATGGACGATATGACGGAGATGACAGCAGCTGATATCATCAATCATGCTTCAGTGGATGAGTTGGTTCGGCTGATAACCCTGTACGGCGAGGAGACTCGTTCGCGCGCTATGCATATTGCGAAAGCGATCGTAGCGCATCGTCCGATGACGCGAACGTCCGAGCTGGCTGAGCTGATTGAGCGGACTGTTGGTCGCGGTGGCCTAAAAAGACATCCAGCGACTCGCACTTTTCAAGCCCTCAGAATTGAAGTTAACCAAGAACTTCAACAGGTAGAGCAGGTATTGCCATTATTACCTCAGCTACTCAATCCAGGCGGCCGTGTCGGCATCATTAGCTTTCACAGCCTGGAAGATCGATTGGTTAAACGGTTTTTTAAGGAGCAATCAGAAGCAGGGTATGAAGCCGAGCTGATGATTCCTGATAAAAAATTGATTCTAGGGACTACAGATGTTCACAATCCGCGCAGTCGGAGCGCTAAGCTTCGCTGGGCCGTAAAAACATAACACAAAAAGGAGGCAATTATGCCAGTACACATCAAAGTTCAGTTCCAAGATGCAGACCACTCCGAGAGCGTTGCTGTTCGCCGCGGCTAATTAGTCGATAGTAGAATAGCTGACGCACTATCCGGACAGTGTATCAGTTGATGATCTGGTCCGTCCTTAGGTTTTGAGACGGGCCAGGTTGTCTTGGAATGTCACAATTTTAGAAATTATATAACAACATAACATAGAAAACAGAATGTACGCACGATCCACCACTTTCACACCTCGACGGCAGCAACAGATGCGCCGCAATCAAAATGCAACTCGTTTTCGGTCTAATGTCAAACTCGGCCCAGTGGCCCATACAGTGCTGGTTGCGCTGATGGTTGCTGTGCTTGGCTTGATTTACTTGACGCAGGCAACTAAAACGTCCGCGTACAGTAAAGAGTCTCAAGGCTTGGATAAACAAATTAGTGAACTCCATGCTAAAAAATCTGAACTTGAAGTGCAAAATGCTCGATTGACGGCTCTTGATAAAGTGAAAAATAGCAACGTGGCATCAGCTATGAGCAAGCCGTCACAAACTGATTACGCTAACTAGACAAAAGTGGTATAATTTAAGAAGCACTATGAAGGGGCGACTTGCGCAATCACGAACGAGTCTACTCGCCATTATTCTGCTGGGGATAATGGCAGTTTTTGTGTTGAGATTATTTCAATTGCAGGTGTTGCAATATGGCAAATACGTTGAACTGGCAGCGCGCAATCAGCAGCGTACGTTGGTGATTCCGGCCACGCGGGGCGAAATTTACATGATGGACGGCAAGACGCCGGCTCCGGTGGTGCTGAACCGTATGATATTTAATATGGTGGCTGATCCACAAACCGTCTCTGACGGTCAGCGCCATGAGATCATTCAAGCGCTGCGTCAGACAGCTGGTGATAAGATTATGGAAAATGCTGAGGGGCGACTTGCTAACAAAAAGTCGCGCTATGAGGTGTTGGCCCGGGGTTTGACGCTAGACCAGGCTGAGCAGATGAAGAAGAAGGATTTTTCAGGCGTATTGTATCAGCTCAACTCGGTTCGGAATTATCCAGAAGGAGCTCTGGGCGCACAGGTACTGGGCTTTGTAAATGCGAATGGTGAAGGTCAGTATGGCGTAGAGGGCGCGTTGCACAAGCGACTCAAAGGTAGTGATGGGCTGCTACGAGCAGTGACTGACGTGCGAAATGTGCCGCTGATGATAGGTAAGAATGACGTGAATATTGAGGCGAAGGCGGGTGAGGATTTGGTGCTGTCAATTGACCGCAATGTTCAGAGTTATGCCGAAGAAGCCCTCAAACGCGGCCTGCAAAAAGCTGGCGGTACCGAAGGTAGCGTTGTGGTGATGAATCCCAATAATGGCCGAGTGTTAGCCATGGCAAATTATCCAACGTTCAATCCTGCCGAGTACAACAAGGTTCAAAATGCTGCTGCGTTCATCAACGCCGCGACCATGACGCCGCAAGAACCGGGGTCAATCATGAAATCATTTACCATGGCGATGGGAATTGACAAAGGCGTGATCACTCCAAACACAACCTATCAAAACACTGATTGTACTCAAGTTGGTGACCGTAAAATTTGTAATGCAGTGCGCGGTTTGACTGGCACGACCACTATGCAGCAAGCGCTAAACAACTCTCACAATGTTGGTACAGTGACAGTTGGGCGAAAATTAGGCGACGGCTCGTATATCAATAACGCCGCACGACAGACGATTTATCAATATTTCCATGATAAATATGGTTTTGGTGAGAAAACAGGAATTGAGCTGTCAGAGGCGCAAGGGTTGATCACTAGTCCGACTGAACAAGAGGGAAATGAAGTTCGGTACGCAAACATGACGTTCGGTCAGGGAATAAATTTGACGCCAATCCAAGTCACCTCGGCATTTTGCTCAATCATCAACGGGGGAGTGTACTACCGTCCGACGGTTATCGCTGGGGTGAAAAAGGGCGATGCTGTCGAGTGGTCAAAACCGCAGCCACTGCGTCATACTGTGAGTGCGGAGACGTCTACTCAGATGCGCACGATGCTAGATACGGCGCGTCATTCGTTCTATGTCGGCAAAGATGACAAGCCGGGCTATCTTATCGGTGGTAAAACGGGTACGGTGGAACTGTTGGTGAATGGTGCATATAGCATGAAAGAAACAGCTGGTACCTATGTCGGTTTTGGTGGCACAGATAAGCCAGAATATGTCATAATGATAAGGGTATCGGCACCAAACAAACATGTTGCGCTGGAAGGTAGTGTGCATGCGTCGCCAATTTTTACTGATATTTCGAACTGGATGATTGAGTATTTGAAATTATCACCGAGGAGATCCTAAATGAAAAGCTATATACAAACGGTAACAAACGAAATGACATATATCTTCGTGTTGAGTCTAGCAGCGTTCCTACTGGCAATGTTTTTGACGCCAATTTATACGTTCTTTGCCTATAGATATCAGTTCTGGAAACGACAACGCACTTCTGCGGTGACTGGCGAGAAGCTGCAGGTGTTTGATAAACTTCACGAGGAGAAATTGCGTCGCCATATTCCTACGATGGCTGGCATCATTGGTGTAGTTTCCATTGTCTTGATCACGCTGTTATTTAACCTGGACCGCCGGCAAACATGGTTGCCGTTGGCAGCTTTTGTTGGTGGTGCGGCTGTGGGATTGATCGATGATTATTTGAATATCTTCGGTAGTAATAAAAAAGACGCTGGCATGCGGGCGCCAGTTAAGTTTGCACTGATCACGCTGATTGGTTTGGTGCTTGGGTGGTTCTTCTTTGCTAAATTGGGCGTTAGTAGCTTCCACGTACCGTTTTATGGCGATCTATCGGTCGGTTGGCTAATCATACCACTGTTCGCGTTTGCGGTCGTCGCGACGGGTAATGCGGTTAATATTTCAGATGGCCTGGATGGCCTGGCAGGCGGACTGCTGGCTATCAGTTTTGTGATGTTTGGTGTGATTGCGCTGTTACAGGGAAACTTCTTATTGGCTGGCTTTTGTTTTACGGTCGTTGGCGCGCTACTCAGCTATCTGTGGTTCAATATTTACCCAGCGAGGTTTTTCATGGGCGATGTTGGGGCGTTCGCATACGGAGCAAGTTTAGGCGTGGTGGCTATGTTGACGAACTCATTATTGCTTCTGCCGATCATCGGCCTCTTATTTGTGGTAGAAGCGGGCTCCAGCGCCTTGCAAATTGCTAGCAAGCGACTGTTTGGTCGAAAAATCTTCAAATCTGCACCAATTCACCATCACTTGGAGGCTAGTGGTTGGCCGGAGACCAAGATTACCATGCGTTTTTGGGTAATTGGCTGCGTGATGGCATTTATCGGTTTTCTTGTAGCCTTGGCAGGAGGGCATATTGCGTAACACCATTCCCAATGTGCCAGCCGGAACGATTCGTAAGCATCGGCCGGTCTATCAGGTGGCGTTATATGTCAGCCTGTTATTGCTATTGGGTTTGGTGGTGATGTATGCTTTGGGGCCGCAACGAGCCAATGTCATGAATTTTGCATACGGCACGAACTATGGTGATATGTTCTTCTTTAATAAGCAGCTTATTTCCGTGGTGATTTCCTTTGCGGCGTTTGCTGCGTGTGCTATTATTCCATATAAAATTTTTACTGAAAAGTATGCAAATTGGTTGTTTGTTGGTGGCTTATTCTTCTGTTTCTTGCTGGTAGCGCTGGGTATGTTGGGTGTTTCGTTTGCGCAGGAAACCAATGGTGCGTACCGCTGGTTCTATCTTGGCGGACTGGGAAGTTTTCAGCCGGCTGAATTATTAAAATTTGGTATTTTGGTGTTTATCGCTGGATTTTTGGGCAAACGTATGCGACAAGGCAAAATCAATGACATGGAAGAAACGCTCATCCCGCTCGGTATTGCAGCAGCGATAGCCATGTTTATCGTGGTGGTGCTACAAAAGGACCTGGGGACTGGCTTGGCGTTGGTTGCCATCGTCCTGTCTATGCTGGTGGTTTCAGGCATGCGGTCAGATATTCTCTGGAAAATAGTGGGCGTTCTGTTGGCGGCGGGCGTTATGCTCATCCTCATCGCGCCGCACCGCTTGGAGCGCGTCATGACGTTCTTTCAGGGTGATCACTCGAGTGCATCATCCATGGATAGCAGCAGCAACACCTATCACGTGCAGCAGGCACGCATCGCCATCGGTTCAGGTGGTATCTTAGGGCTGGGCATCGGAAAGAGTGTGCAGGTGTCGGGTTATTTGCCTGAGGCTATCAACGACTCGATCTTTGCCATCATGGGTGAGACATTTGGTTTTGTTGGACTGCTGATCATTTTGGGGCTATTTACCACCTTGCTGCTTGGTATTTTGCATATTGCTGCACGACTGCCTGACCCTAGACTTCGATTAGTGGCAGCTGGTGTGTTTGGTTGGGTTGCTTCTCACGTGATATTGAATGTGGCAGCTATGACGGGGGTGGCACCATTGACTGGTATCCCATTGCCGCTACTGAGTTATGGTGGAACCAGCATGCTGTTCATCGCTGCGGCCCTTGGATTAGTTTTTCAGCTGTCTTGCTACACATCACACAAGCCATTAACAGAAGGGAAGGATAGCCATGCGGATCTTAGCGGTCGGCGGCGGTTCGGGCGGACACGTTACGCCCGTGGTCGCCGTGTTTAAGGAATTGAAGAACAGGGGAGAGCACGAGTTACGATTTTGGTGCGACCGCAAGTTTGGGCCAACGGCAAAGAAGGTGGTTGCAGAATCTGGCTATGATATTCCAGTTTCATTCATCACCGCCGGTAAATTGCGTCGCTATCACGGTGAGAGCAAATTGCAGCATTTAGCGCCCTCGATCCTATTTCCTAACTTGTACGACTTGTGTAAAGTGATTGTTGGCTTTGTACAAAGTTTTTGTAAGCTGCTGGTGTGGCGCCCTGATGTCATATTCATCAAAGGCGGCTACGTTTGCTTGCCAGTTGGCTATGCGGCACGATTGTTGAGAATCCCATTGGTGCTGCATGACTCTGACGCTCATCCAGGGTTGACCAACAGGCTGCTGTCGCCATTTGCTAGGCGCATCGGTACTGGAGCGCCACTCGAGTATTATCGCTACTCTCCTGAGATAGCAACATATGTTGGGGTGCCAATTTCAGATAAGTTCCGCCCGTATACTGACGCGGAAAAGCGAGACATCAAGGTGCAATTAGGGTTTGACCCATCACGGCCATTGGTCGTTGTCACTGGTGGCGGGCTGGGTGCTGTGCGTATCAATAATGCAGTGGCGAAGAATCGTGATAGGCTCCTAGAAAATGCTTCGGTGTTCTTAATATCAGGTCAGCATCAATACAACGAGCTGAACAAGACATTGGACCGTCGTGATGGTTGGCGGCTGGAGTCATTTTTGCACGGACCGCAAATGGCGCAGGCATTAGCGGCTGCGGATGTAGTTGTAGCTCGAGCTGGGGCAACAACACTATTAGAATTGGCGGCGCTGGGTATGCCAACAGTTATCATCCCAAATGGCAGGCTGACAGCCGGCCACCAGCTGAAAAACGCTAAGGTCTATCAAGACGCCCTGGCTGCCGTGATTGTGAACGAAGATCAACTAGACAAGAACCCTGATTTATTGGGCGATACGCTGATTAAACTACTCAAATCCCCAAAGATTCGCCATGATTTGGGTAATAATTTTCTCAAATTTGCCAAGCCGAATGCTGCTGGTGATATGGCTGAGATGATCCTGGAAGCTGCTGATAAACAAGGGGGGCGACAGTAGATGTCACTGCTTGGCAGGAAGAAGCCAAAACAGCGGTCGCTGGCCAATACTGGCCCGCGTCGAATGCGTGATGATATCATCAAAGAATCGTCCGCCTTCCAGCTCAACCGTACCATTAGTAGCTTTCGAAAGCAGCAAGACGAGGTTTCTGAGCGATCCATTCACCATAAACGTCAGGATCTGCAGAAAGCCTTCTTGCAACGAATAGGTATGATTTTGGCTGCTTTGGTGGTGCTGATATTACTGTCCCTCCAGCTGTCTCTAGTAATTTCCATACAAACGCCTGATACAGCCAGTGGACAGCAATCTGCGACTTATAAGAAGGTCTTAACTGACTATTATGCTTCACGCCCTGCTGAGCGATTCAACCCATTCCTTAACCAAGACGCATTGCATCAATACTTCCTTTCTCACGCGCCGGAAGTCAAAACCGTGCGCATAGAGACGTTTGGTGCTGGTATGGCGGCTGCAAAGCTAACATTTCGCCAGCCGCTTGCACAGTGGTCCTCTGGTGAAAAGACATATTTTGTTGATGAATCAGGCGTGACCTTTGAGCGTAATTATTTTGCACCGCCAAAGCTGACCGTTAAAGACCAAAGTGGTGCACCATTGTCCGGCGGACAAGAGGTAGTTAACCAGCGCTTTTTGAGCTTTTTAGGCCAAGCTGTTTCACAATTTACCAAGAACAATCTATCCGTTTCAGAAATTGTCTTGCCGCAAGATACCGTTCGTCAAGTGCTGTTCTTGATTGAGGGTAAGGGCTATGCAGTCAAGATGACCGTCGACAGGGCAGCAGTGGCACAAGTTGAGCAAGCCATTAAAGCTATGCGCTTCATCGACGAGAGGCGACTGCGACCAGAGTATCTCGACGTGCGGGTAGACCAACGAGTATTTTATAAATAGGAGATATAGGTTAGTGAAGTGGGGTATCACCCAGCCTGATACTTTGTTCTCTTTTTGTTCTAAAATGAGAATGGCAAAAAATATATATTACAATATGCAAAAAACAAAAAGTCAAATGTAGGGAATCCACAAAAAAAACAGAGCGGGGGAATAAAAAAAGAAAAAAGTCAAATACAGGTCGATCATCCAAGATGTTATAATGTGGAAAACTTATCACGGTATAATGTAGTAAATACTACGTTAGGTGCTTATAGTTCTGCTGTATGAGTTCTTTCAGAAACCATACAAGCGGTGTGGTATATACTTATATTTCAAGACACAGTGTGTGATGAGTAATGATAAGAGCAAAAGTTACAATTTGTTCGCGCAGTAGAAGATGGTAGACTCCAAAGCCCCTGCTTAGTTAGCTGGATATATCCTTATATAGCTATGTGTGCCGCACTCATTATCATACATGGTTATCTCCTATACAGTTCGTAAAACATACATTGTGCGACATTAAGGATATTTCTCTTTTATGAATACACACTCATTGATTTTGACATGTTACAATTGGATTTTTAGTTACCTGTGCCGTCTTGTCGGTTTTAAAAATACTTAGTTTGCCCTTTACCATATGGCTGTCGATCATTTTGTCTGTATCGTGAATTTCTAGCTTCTGGGTTTTGAGCTTTGAGCTTTGAGGCTCCTTGTTTACCGAACCATAGCAATATGTCAGGATGTTATGGCTATGTGCTGGCGTATGGTATATGCTAATATTTTAAGTTCCCTTTTTGTTCTATGATCCTTCAGT
This sequence comes from uncultured Candidatus Saccharibacteria bacterium, assembly GCA_963519285.1. Classification (GTDB taxonomy): domain Bacteria; phylum Patescibacteriota; class Saccharimonadia; order Saccharimonadales; family Saccharimonadaceae; genus Nanosynbacter. Next base: position 51,148 of record CAUQMR010000002.1, on the reverse strand, counting down.
GACCAACGCATGTGGGGTTTGACGGAAGGCGAGGTTGGTGCCGTGTCAGCTGGGCAGGGATCACTTCTCTGCCGCCTTAGATATGGTTGCTGTTTTTGCTGGATGATATTATCATAGGGATATGAGAGTTATTTCACCTGACAATAGGGGTTTGCACGAGATAGTACCGTCGGTAGATTTGTTTTTGGCGGGAGGTATTACTAACTGCCCAGACTGGCAAGCGGACGCACTAGCCCTATTGAGCAATCAAGATATAACAGTGGCTAACCCACGTCGTAAGAGGGCGCTGGCTTTTCAAGGCAAAGGGGCGACGCACCAGATAGAGTGGGAGTATGAATATCTCAAACGGGCGCGAGTGGTGTTGTTTTGGTTTCCAAAGGAATCCCTCTGCCCTATCGCACTGTTCGAATTGGGTAAGGAGCTTGAGAGCGGATCGCGCGTAGTGATTGGTGTGCATCCAGAGTATGCACGGCGGTTTGACATCATCACGCAGGTGCGTTGTTATGATCCTGATTTTCCAATATATAGTGAGCTTGCTGATGTGGTGCAAGCTGCTGTGGGTGCGCTTAGTATTTGATAAAATGACATCAACCGCATAGCTGGACAGCGTTATAGTTCCCTAATAATTTAGATATTGGTATAATCCTTACTTAAGGGACTGTAAAACTATTGTAGCTGAAGGTATCGGCTATTGTAATGGTTTGTTTTACGCAGCACTCTTCTTCCGCCTACGTCGCCGCTTTTTGGGCGTGGTGGTAGCAGTTGAGTCAGCTGTGGCGTTTGCGCTATTGCCACGGATCTGCAAAACGACTTCATTGCTGTTTGGGGCTGGTTGCGGCTTAACTGGTCGAGGGTTAGTGGCTATGGCAGGCTGCTGAGCTGGCTGTCTGGTGATTGGCTGAGCGGCGGGCCGAGGCGCCTGCTTCTGCGGCTGTGGTTGCGGCATGATAGCCGCATTGATTTCTTTTTCAACATCCTCCCTGCTCCGTGAGTACATGCGTCGTGAATGCTCGATGATGTGCAGGGTATTATCGGCCTGGCTTGGCGGAAGTTCGAGGGTGCGTGCGGAGAAGGCTGGCGTCTTCTCTCCCCCGATGACCATGTTGATGACAAAGTTACGATTGTGCATCTGTAAGAGGTCGACTGCTTCGAAATTCGGCTCAAATTGTTTGGCGAGGATTGGTGCGTCGTCGGCAGACACGCGGAATGAAATCATGGTACCGACGTTACCAAACACCGCGTCGCGCACGGTTTCATTCATCTGCGAGATGTACTGGTTGGCGACGGTCAGGTTGAGGCCGTACTTGCGGGCTTCAGACAGGATGGTGGCAAATGAATCGGTGGCAAAGTTCTGGAACTCGTCGACATAAAGATAGAACGGACGGCGGTCGCGGATATCGGGGATGTCAGAGCGGCTCATGGCGGCCAGCTGGATCTTGGTGACTAGGAAGGAACCGAGGATGGCAGCATTGTCTTCGCCGATGAGACCTTTTGACAAATTGACGATGAGAATCTTGCCTTCATCCATGATTTGGCGGATGTTGAAGGTGGATTTGGGCTGGCCGATGATGTTACGGATGATTGGGTTGGCGGTAAAGGCGCCAACCTTGTTGAGGACTGGCGCGACGGCCTCGGCGACGAACTTGTCGTTCCAGCTGGCGAATTCGACGTTCCAGAATTGCAAGACTACGGTGTCGCGGCAATAGCCCAGCGTTTCTTTGCGGAAGGTTTTATCAGTCAGCATGCGGGTGATGTCGAGCATGGTCGTCTCTGGCCGGTCGAGCAGCGCTAGGATGGTGTAACGCAAAATGTACTCTAGTCGCGGCCCCCACGAATCGCCAAACATTCGTTTTAGTACGCCGATGACCTCTGATGAGATGTTGGTTTTTTGGTTCGGGTTAGTGACTTCCAATGGGTTGAAGCCGAGTGGATAGGCGGTGTCGGCTGGGTTGAAATAGACGACGTCGTTCAGGCGTGAGCCGGGGATGAATTTCATATTGTTGATGGCGAAGTCGCCGTGCGGGTCGATGATGGCGTAGCCTTGATTGTGGAAAATGTCACTGAGCGCGAATAATTCAAGCAACCCAGACTTACCTGCTCCGGTCTGACCGATGATGTAAACGTGGCGCGAGCGGTCGTAGCGCAGCATGCCGAATTGGTGGTTGATGCCACGGAAATTGGTGACGCCAAAAGCGGAAATTTGGTCGTCATTGGCGTCGCTGCCGGTCAGGACGGGTAGCTTGGATGGCGGTTCGGCGGTTTTGGCGCTGGCCCAGACGATGTTCGGCGTCTCAACATTGGTGTGCGGCAAGTGGAAGACGGAGGCCAGCTCTTCGATGTTGAGGATGAAGCCTTCGCCAAAAAATGCACGACGACGATATTTTTCTAAAAATTCTTTGCCGTAGGCGGCTTTGATGGGCTTAAAGCCGTTTAGGTTTGTAGAATTAAACTGTTTGAAGGTTCCCACTAGGGCTTGCATGCGCAGCTTGGCGTTGGTTTGGTTCTCTCCCAGATATGCTAAGCGGATTTTTACTTCGTAGCCCAGTTTGGTGGCTTTCTTTTCAGCTTCAGCGATGCGAGTTTTATTGCGCTCAGATATTTCTGGACCCTTGCCGCCAGCCAATCCTTCCTCTGGTGGTCGCCACAAAGCGGCAAACAAACCGCCGAGCCAACGCATGCTGCCACCAACACTTGGCAGGATGCTAGCAGAGCCTTCACGTAAGCGCGATATCCAGTGGTCAGCTTCGATTTGCCATGAGTCCTCAACTGGTTTGGCTAGCACCTGAATCCACAGTTCCTCGCCTGTTGACTCTAGCTTTGCCAATGTTCCCGTGATGCCAGCCAGCGGGTCAACTTCAAAGGTCTGGAAGGTTTTGATCGGTAAAAATTCAGACGCCGTCAAAGTCATCTCAGTGGTGTATGTTACTGAATGATCACGTTCGTGCTCAGTATAATCTTCACTAGCCTGGTGAATTTGGACGGTTGGGTATTGGGCGTAGATTTGCCCCTCGACGAAGCTTTGCAGGGACCGCGGCGTCCAGACATAGAACCGAATTTGCCCATTGACCGAAGCTACTTCAAAGCTCAAATGTTCTTGCGCTCCCCTGCTTAGTTTCAGCTCGCGTTTATCGCGCAGGATGCCGTGCAAGCTGGCAAATAACTGCTCAGCAGCAAGCTCTTTCTTATCATTGGTTTTTGGAATCTCCAAAATGAGCAACACGTTGTCGCTCGAGATAAATTCATTGAGCTGTTGATAATTGCGCCATGTCAAAAAAGATAACAAAATAACCAGCGGCAACCAAACATACCACTGCATCAATAACGTTATAGTCCAGGAAAATATTTCCATGCTATTAAATTATCCCATATTTGATGTAACAATACAATCAGGCTTGTTGCTGTTCAAACACGTAAGTGGCTTTGGCGACACGCTTGAACTGTGACTTTGACTGCAGGTTCAATAAAATAGTCGTTTCTTTGACTTGGCGTTTGTCCAAAACTCGTTTGATGATCTCGTCGCGGTGCAGCGGCTGACCAGCTTCTTTGAGGATGTCGGTGATGATATCAGCAACGGTGCCGCGGCTGTAGCCCCATGAGTCCAGCGCATAGATACCGCGACCGATCAGCACAAAGCGGCTATCTTTGATGAGTTCATTGTGAATCGCCTGCGTGGTGACATTTTTGCGCTTAAAATCGCTGTCTTTGATAGCCTTGGCGATCTCTGAAAAGTGCATTGGTTTGCCGTTGTCATCCAGGATAACAAAAATTTTGTCGCGAATATTTTTTGGGTTGACGGTTGGCCACTTGATGAGTCCCCAGTTCCCTTTTAGCTCAGCTAGCTTTTTGCTGATGGAGGCTAGAGCCGCGATGTTCTGTGGGTGTTCATAGTCCATGGACTCGTGAATTGCTTCAGCGGTAATCGGCTGACCATGTTTTTTGATGAATTTAACAATTTCTTCAACTTGTTTTTTCACTGACTTTTCGTCACCGACGGATGAGATGACCGCAGACTGATAGAAATCGTCATTTTCATTGATAACGGTCAAGCCTGGCGCTAATTCTGCCAAGAAAGCGACAGCTGAGCGCTCCAGGAGTGTCGCATCACGACCCAAAATGTGCGATGTCAAGTTTTGCATGCGAGCACCACGGCCCATTTCTGACAGATGTGAAACGATGAGCTTCTCGGCGGAATTAACAGATGGCAATTTGTCTTCTGCTACTGATGTACGCAGCTTGGTGAGGATGGCTTTTTCAAGTTGACGAACGCGTTCACGAGTAATGCCCAGCATTTCACCGATCTGCTCCAATGTCTCTTTCCTGTCTTCCAGTCCAAAGCGCCGTGAAATGATTTCACGCTCACGCTCCTGAGAAATGCTACCAAGAATATCCGCAACCGCTGTATTCAAACTCTCTGCCGCGTCAGCTATTTCTGGTTTGCTCATGGTATATTCCAAGTATCCTCTCTGCCACACCCTGCATATATTTTTATCATTTCTATGTGCTTGATTATACAACAATATGTAACTCAAGTCAAATATTTGTGCTGCTTTTACAAATTATAGCACGTTCTTTACGATTTTTGCAATGGGTTGTTTGATGTATATACAATAAGCGTTTTATATGGTATAGCACTAGTGATTGTGGCTATGCTTTGTAAAATATCGGCTATATTATATAGTTACCATTATGAATGAATTAGGAAAAACCTCGATGGAAACAACAGCGTCTCCAGAAGACTTGAAAGCGGTGCAAGATTTCATCATTGACTGCTTGGCAGACGGGCAATCAATGACGGTGCCGCAGCTATCTCAGCAGTGGTGCGAAGCCCACGGCATCAAGTCCCGTATTACAGCCGACCTATTTAATGAAACAATTCGACAGGCATTAGGGGCGATCAAAGCCGAGGAGGACGGGCTGTTTGGTGAGTTGAAAGAAACGGTCGTTCAGAATACTAATACGACTGTTACATTTTATCGGCTCAGTGGTGCATCTGAAGGATATCAACCAACTGTGATGGAGCCTGTTAATTTAGAGAGGTTTGTGCCCAAGCTCCAGGCTGCTATCAATGAGGTCGTTGGTAATCATGATGCAGTAAATCCAGACTGGGATATGCGCAAATTATGTGCTAAGAGAGCAGTTGGTTCGTTTACTACTAAGCTGTGTGAAAAATGTCCAGTAAAGACTGACTGCCTGAAGACTGCGCTTGCGGAAGAGGTTCGATTTAGTACCAAGGATGTTAAAGCATTGGGTGTCAAGGGCGGTTACGCTCCTCGTGATCGGTTAGGGCTCTTAAGGGAAATCAAGGAAAAAATGGAGGCCTCTGACCGAAAATCATAACCAGCCCTGACCAGTTGTTGCTACAATTGACTAGCAATGCGACTGAGCGTTTTGTCTTTACCAAATAGTGCTAAGGTATCGTTGAGTTGTGGGCTGAACGGCGCCCAAGTCGTGACGATGCGAATGAGGCTGAACAAGACGCCAGGTTTTTGACCGGTGATTTCTAGCAGCTGATTGAGGGTTCCTTGGATGGCTTCAGGAGTCCAGTTAGTCAGTTCTGCTAGCTTGTCATGTGCGGTCTTGAGGAGCTCGCGAATTTCACCATCAGACAGTTTTTTCAGCTGCTTGTTACTGGTGATTAGTTCCATGTTGACCTCTGGTTCTTCAAAGAAAAAGCGACTCATCATGGGCAGCTCAGCCAGTGTTTTGAGCCGATCTTGCACCAGAGCCAAGACCTGATGTTTGTATGACGTACCAAACTGGGCGGCTGATTGTGGCCAATAGTCTTCTACTCGTTGGTAGAGCTCGTCCAGGCTGATGCGGCGGATCCATTGTCCGTTCATCCATAGCAAACGCTTTTCATCAAAACGCGCGCCCGAACGCTGGACTCGGTCGAGGCTGAATGTATCGATCAACTCTTGCTTGCTGAAAATTTCCTGTTCGGTGCCGTCATTCCAGCCCATGGACGCCAAGAAGTTCAACATGGCTTCTGGTAGGATTCCATCAGTTCGATAATCAGTTACGCTTTTGGCACCATCTCGTTTGCCGAGCTTTTTTCTACCATCTGGAGCCATGATGTGCGGTAAGCAAACCAAGGTTGGCGGCGTAATTTCCAGGGCTTCGTAGAGGCTTAAGTATTTTGGCGTGCTGGAAATGTATTCCAGGCCACGGATGACGTGCGTGATGCCCATCTCAAAGTCGTCAATGATGTGCGCAAAATTGTAGGTTGGATAGCCATCGGCTTTGATGAGGATGAAATCGTCCAGAGCCTCAGGACCAGCTGACAATTCGCCCATGACAGGGTCGTTCCATGTGTATCGTTTGAGAGAGGTCACTTTGAACCGGAGTGGCTGAGTGCCGTCCCATTCTGGAGGATTTTCTGGCCGATAGTCACGGTATAAGAAAGCTTTTTTCAATGCGCGTGCTTCTTCTCGAAATCCTTGTACCTCTTCAGGTGTGTACGGATCGGCATAGGCGAGCCCCTTCTCTACCAGCTTTTTTGCCCAGGTGTGGTAGATCTCCAGCCGTTCTGACTGATGGTATGGTCCATGTGATCCACCTTTGCGTGGCCCTTCGTCCCAGTCAATGCCGAGCCACTCCAGCGTGTCCAATATCAAGTCTTCGGCGCCGGGCACAAACCGCGACCGGTCAGTGTCCTCGATGCGTAAGATAAATGAGCCTCCCTGTTGGCGTGTCAGTAGCCACGGAAACAAGGCTGCTCGAACATTTCCAACATGAATATAGCCGGTTGGTGATGGCGCAAAACGAGTACGAATAGTCATGATGACATTATACTACATACTGGTAGCTATTTTGCGAATCTGTTCGCTAGAGAGTGGAGCGTGGCTGTTGATTTGGTACAAGATGCCGCCATTGACCCAAGCGACATTTTCTCCCGCTGCAAAAATAGTCAGGCCATCAACGATAGTCGTGGCTGGCGCGCCTGATTTTCCTGAAATGTATTCTTTGACAGCGGCTGAGTCCCAGTTGCTCTTGCTTTGAGAAATTGTGTAGTTGGCGGTGCCGTCAGCGTATGCAAATTTCATGCTGACCTCTCCCTGCTTGAAGGAAATTGGGCCGTTGAGCGCATAGCCATTTGGTTTGTAGCCAGGATAGGTGGCGTTGATGCCAGACTGCAGGGCGGCGACGCGAATGGATATATTTGGCATGCTGAGATAGGTAAAATATCCACCAAGGAGCATGATGGCCAGTCCCGCAGACGCCAGGCTGGTCCAGCGCTTTAGTTTGCTTTGCTTGCGCTTGGTGCGGTGATGTTTCTCCGGTTTTGGCTCTTGAGCTTTGGCCAAAGCTTCAGTGATGGCTTCATTTTTGAGAATTGATGCTGGTTTTGGCTCAGTCTTTTGGACTGGCGTGACGGGTACTTTGGCAATTTGTCGCTGCTTGGCGCGTTGTACAACTGGGTGAACTTCAGCTGGACGATCTATCTGGACAGGCTTCTTTGGCGCTTCTACCACTGGCTTGCGGACCATCTCAGGAGAAAACTTTTTCACGGCAACGTGTTGCTGTACGGTCGCATTTGGGGTCCTGACTGGACGAGTAGCAAGGGGTTTCTGAGGGGGTCGTTTGATGTGTCGTCGGCTAAGGGTGGCTGATTTTTGTACTGAGACACGGTGAATAGTCGCGGTGGTTGTACCGCGTGCGGCTGATGCCTTAACGACGCGCTTGGGTTGAGTCGGCGCTACTGTTGGTGATTTTTCAACTGAGATTGGTAGCGGTAGCCCTGTGACTGGGTCGTATGCTTTACCATTGACATTGATAAATTCTTGTTTCATTTCTTCCCCTTGTTACGATGTTCCCTCGCGAACTTCTATATATTATAGTACAAAGTGCCAGCGGTTTTTGCAAGGGCGAAAATGTGGTATAATTCGTTTTATGTACCACAACAATACCTCCGCAAAAGAAATCGTGCGTCGTACTTTGGTGTACACTACCATGACGCTGATGGTGATTGGTCTAATCATCGTTCTTTTGTGGCACAACTTTGGCTATCAATTCAATTCAAAAGATCTGAAAATCGAGCAAAACAGCTTGGTGCAATATGATTCGTTTCCGCGTGGCGCGCAGGTGTCAATTGATGGCAACGCATTTAATCTGACGCAGACTAAGGGCTTGATCGTGCCCGGGCAACACCAATTTACCATGAAACTGAACGGCTACGAGCCGTGGCAAAAGACGTTGGACATCAAGGCTGGTACGGTGACGCATTTGGTGTATGCTCGGATGATCCCCGAGAAGAAAGAGGTCACCAATTTGAAAGAATATCCAGTGCTAGAATCAGCTAAGTTTGCGCCTGGCGGGCGGTTCATGGCTGGTACTGGCGTGGTGAACGGAACACCGAAACTGTTTTGGGGTGATGTTCGGTCGTACAACAATCCTAAATTTACGGAAACTGACATTAGCACGCAACATTTGGCGCAGTATGATGTGGCAACGACCAAGCATCAATTTGCCATCGCCGAGTGGGACTTTGCGGGCCGTTACGTACTACTCAAGCACACTTATACTCCAGAGGGCTCTGACAGCAAGATTCAGTGGCTGCGCTTTGACCGGGATAATCCAAAAGAAATGATTGATGTGACGAATATCGCTAGCGTGGATATTTTGGACGCGCATTTCATCGGCACTAATGGCAATGAGTTATATGTGCTGCAGAATGGCGGTCATGTACGCCAGATGAATGTGAGCGGCGCTTCCCTGTCGCGTCCAGTACTGTCTGGTGTTCAATCATTTGTGCTGTATGGTAGCGAGACGATTGCCTACATTGGTACTGAAGCAAATGTCAAAGTGGCTGGCGTGTGGAAAAAAGGCTGGGAACAGTCGCGCATTATGTATCGAGCTGCGTCAGCGCAGACTGATGATACAGTCAAAATCAAGGCTTCAAAATATTTCAACAAGGATACCGTGGTTGTGACGGTCAATGACACGGCACAGATCTATCGCGGTGATTTGCGTCCACCAACCGAGGACTCAGAAGCGGTGAAGAAGTTTTTGAATTCCGTGAAAAAGGTGGCGTTTGGACGGACCATCAAAGATCTGACACTAAACAGTGACGGTCGAATGGTGATCGTCAAAGATGAGACAGGCTTTGTCAATTATGACATCGAGCGAGAGACTATTTCGCCAGTCATCGCGCTTGATGCAGCGAGTGAGCTCAAATGGCTGGATGAGTTCTATGTCTGGCGACGCGATGCTAGTGGTAAATTGCTGATCCAAGAGTTTGACGGCACCAATGCGCACACACTGACTCCCGTGGCTGCTGGTTACGACGCAGCGCTGTCCCCTGATGGTAAATATCTCTACTCGTTTGTCGGTGATGGCGATAAATTGATCCTCAGTCGTTTGAAGATGACAACAGAATCATAAACTCAAGGAGGTAATTTTCCGGTTATCGAGCGCCAAAGATACGCTCCAAGACGGTTGGCGATGGATTGCCTGGTATTTGTCCTGTTGCGTTGTTTTCAGCAGCAGCAGAAGCGGTGTTGGGGTCTGGGCTGATTTGATCAGCATAGACCAACAGACGCTTGTCGGCAGTGCCAACAGGAACACAGCTGACCAACGTGAGCATTGGTTTTTGGGTGCCGGTTTGGATTTTGGACACCTCGTTTGGTTTGACGACTTCTGAACCAGTGATTTTATAGGTGTATCGTTTGCCTTCGTAGTTAAGATATATGACATCGTCTTTTTGAAGTTTTTCGTTTTGGGCGAAGATGAATTTATATCCTCCGGCGGCAAAGGCGTCATTGCTGGAGTGCCCAGCCAATACAACATTTCCCGCCTGTCCTGGTAGCGCGCTTGCTCCAGAAACGGCAAAGTGCGCTACGCCTTTTTCCATGGCTTTGCGCTGTGATTGTACATCTGGTGCGGCACCGTACACCACGGGTGCATCAACATTAATCTTCGGGATGATAATCTTTGGTTCAGCGCTGACTTTGGTGTCAATACTTGGGTCGACGATGATGTTTTGCGGCTCAATATTGCCAGGGCTGGTATAGGCTGCGACAGTACCCAAAATGACTCGGTTGTATTGCAGGAAGACAAAGGCTAACATGACCATGGTTCCAGCTAGAGCTGGGATGAAATGTCGAGAATTACGCACTTTTTTGGCGGAGTCGTTGACGGTATTGCGGATTTTAGAGCGCAGATCACGGATGGCCTGCTGTTGTGGCGACAGGGTGTCTGCTGTCTCTGGAGTGCTGGTTTGCGGCTGCTGAGCTGGAGACTGCTGGGCATTCAGGTGGTTAGCATAATACCGTTCGTAGTACATCTGATAATATTTTTGCCACGCACTGTGGTATTGCTGCCACTGATCGGGCGTGGCTTGTGGTGTGCTGTTGGCTAGTTGAGTGGGCTGGCTGGTGGTTGCGGCGGTCGTGTCAGCAGGTGGCGCAGTGTTGAGGCGGTGGCCCTGCGGCTCGGTCTGTGAAATTGGTTTGACTACTGGTGTAGCGGTTTGTGGCTGAGGTTGCGGTTGTGGTTGTGGTTGCAGCGCTGGCTCTTGTGGGGTTGTGCTGGCTGGCGCGGGCGTGGTGTGGGGCGTAGCTTCAGATGAATTGCCAGTATAGATCGAGTTGATTTGCCCGCGGATAACATCAGCAGCAGCATTGCGCGTTGATGATTGGTCGCGCGCTGGCGGTTGGAATGGTCGTGGACTTCCGGGGTTCATACTTATGTTTAATGATACAGGAAAATCATCAAAAAAACAAAAATATCCCCTTGTCGAGGGCGAGGATGGCGTGATATAATAACCAGTAGTTTTGGAGCGTTCTCTCGTGCCGCGGTGGCGGAATTGGTAGACGCGCTAGACTCAAAATCTGGTGAGCAATAGCTCGTGCCGGTTCAAGTCCGGCCCGCGGTACCAGAGGTCGCTCCAAGCAACCATCGCCCACTGACTGGGCGATGTTTATATATGAGCAAAGAAAATAGCCCACCGAGAGGCTCAGCCGAAACTTTGAAGTCTCAAGGCGAGCTACTCGGTGGGCAGGCTCCTGCTTACTTGTTGCGCAGGAGCCTAACACCGTAGTAGATGTAAGCAACACCCACCACGACGCCAACTAGACAGGCGCCAATCGTTTGCCAGTCTAGTTGTTCGGCGGTAGCAAACCCGCAGGTCACCGCCGCCAGAAAAACTGCCCCTAGAAGGAAAGCAAAAACGCAATCCCCTGGGTTTCCTCTCCCAGTCATGATACACCTCCTTTCAAAGGTGTATCGCTCAAAGCTAAAGGGCGACCTCCGCCCTTTGACAAAGCTTTGAGCGAAAGCTACTTTTCATTATATCACTAAAAACATAAAATGTCAATGATTAGCGTAAGCAATTACCCTGTACAGACAGCGGTACTGGCAGCAGCTAGCGGTGAGCTGGGTGACCATACCAAGTAGCTGGCGATTTTTGTGCCAACGACCCCGCGCCAGATGGCCATCGGCTCATGCCAGTCCTGGGTGACGACGGCGCCGCCGTGGGCGATGATCACGTGTTCGGCATGGAAGGTGCAGATGGTAACTGGATAGGTGATGGTGAATTTATGGAGTATGTCAACAAATTGTGCTAGTTGGATGCTGAACGTCAGCATTTTTGGGTAGTACACTGAACGAAATATTTTTTGCACTTGAGCAAAAGAAGCCACAAATACCACATGCTGATTGTCTAAAATCTCTGCAAAACTGTTTTGTAGTAGATCGATGGCGTCGCGGGTGATGACGACTGGTTGTTGTGAGCGTTTGACCAGTTCCTCGTGGACGATTGCGGTTTGACTGTTCCTGCCAGCGTCGCCGATCAGTAAGAGGACGTCGGACCAGTCACAGAGTGACATGGCTTCTGTGAGTGATGTTTGTGCCAGACTGCCGGAGGGATTGGTTGGCGCGAACAAAACATCAGTCATACTGGATGGTACGCTTTTTTTGAGAATATCAGGTAGTAATACGCGAACCTGACCAACGCCAGTTGCTTGAGCGGTTGCGTAGGCTTCAGCGACAGACGAAAAACCTAGTTTGTTGCCACCAATGATGGCTAAGCGCCCAGACTGGTCAAGCCGCTCGGGGCGATTCCATTCAACATCAGGAAACAAAGGCTTGCCTGGCTCCTGTCGCTGCCAATATGACAAATTCATGAGGTCTCACGAGCTTTCTTTAGCTGTGACATCACTTCTTCGAGCGTGAGCTTGTTGCGGTGCATAAAGCTCGCTAGGTCCTTGCCGACATAACGAAAATGCCATGATTCTGGTGCAACACCAGTGATGGCTTGTTTGCCTTCTGGATAGCGCAAAATGAAGCCGTATTCGTGAGCATGGGCTGCCAACCACTCTGCGGAAGCCTTGTCAAGGCGGCACGCGGTAAACTTCTCCATGCATGGTTCGGTATATGATGAAAAGTCCACCGCCAGCCCCAGTTGATGCTCACTCTTGCCTGGTTCTGCTACAAATTCATCAGCGTACAATTGCCCGTTGGTGCGAGCCAGTTCTTTGCGGGTCTTTTCCTGGTCGGCGTAGGAACGATAGGCACTGGTGACCAATATGGGATGACCGGCTGCTTCCGCAGCTTTTGCAAATGGCTTGAGATTGTTTAGTGCTTGTGGGCGCAAGCGTTTGTCTTCGACCCATTTACCAACTTTCACCTCCTCAAGATTTGTCAGCTCTGGCTGATAGTTTTGATCAAGGCCGTGTTGTTTCCAAACGTGCGCCCAGATGTTGCCATCATCAAGTCGTCGCCAGCTTGGTATAGTTAGTTTTTCGGTCGTATTGTTCTGAGTGAACTCCACAACAGCGTCAGGTTTCCAGACTGAGGCCGCTGCTAATTGATTAACTTCTTGGCTCTGTTGACTGGCCTGTAAGCCGCCCCATATCAGCAGCCCGCTAAACGTTACCCATGCGGATAATACGAATGCTAGCCCTGCCCGCCCAGCTGATAGTTTCATGACGATGTCTCCTTTTGCTTCAGTTCATTTTGTGCTTTTTCTAGATATGGTAATGTTTCTTCCAGGGTTAAGCCGGATTGGTGCAGCGCGCCAGCAAGTTCACGGCCGACGTAACGGAAATGCCAGGCTTCGTATTGATAGCCGACGATTGACTGTTTGCCTTCTGGATAGCGCAGGATGAAGCCGTATTCGTGAGCATGGGCCGCCAACCATTTCCCTGCTTTGGTGTTTTTGAAACAATCGTCCACCCAGCATCTGCCGTCTGGCGAGCCAAAGTCTAGGGCAAGGCCGGATTGGTGCTCGCTATAGCCAGGTCGGGCACTAAATCGTGCTGCCTGTGCTTCACCAACTTGACGGGCATATCGGTTAAATAGCCCGATTTGCGTTTGATAGCTACGATATCCACTGCCTAAGCGTACTGGCGAGCCAGCACTTTCGGCTGCTGCCATCAACGCTTTCAGATCCGGCATAATTGCTGCTCTCAGAGATCGCTCTTCTGGCCCCCTGCCCGGCAAGGTCGGTATGTCCGCGGTTTGTAGATCACTCGGCACGTAGGTTGGCTGTTTAAAGCCACGGGTTTGGTTGACGACTTGCCAGATACTGCCGTCAGCTTGGTAGTCCTCTTGCCTGGCTGGGATTGGTGTAGCTCCAGGCAGTGCGACCTGAACCTCTTTTGGTATCGGTGTTGGTGCTGGTTTAGCGGCGGTGGGTTTTTCCTGTATTTGGCCTGGTGTGTTGTCGACTGGCTTCTTTTCGTATTGGTTATTGAGATATAACAAATAGGCAACACCAAGACACGCCAAAACAGCGCTTCCCCATTTGATCAGTTCTTTCCAAGGAAATTGTCTTTGAATTTTCATACGTTACCTCTAGATATTCTCTATTATAGCAGACTTACGGAAACCATAAGCAATATATTTATACATTTTTATTGACAAATACAAAAGTTTGTGCTAATATGGACCGTAACAACCGGTGAGAAATAGTAAGGTTGAGGAGGAAACAATGAATAAAATAGTAAAGAGAGTACTTTTGGCTGGCTCTATTACTGCCGCGATTATCGGTGGTATTTGGTATGCTACGCCTTCTGACGCCGTCGGCTGTTCAGATATCAAGATCGTTCGTTGTGGTACTATGACCCACAGTGCCATGAAGTCGGCTTATCACAGCGACAGTGAAGTCCGTGGTATTTACAATTACTTCGGCATTACACAATCAATGGTTGAGGGCGCTGGTATGCACGAAGGTGTGGCAGACGCTTCAAACAACACCGTTACAGTGAACGGTCGTGTCGTAGCAACGAATGCAAAAACCATTCAGCGTCGTCACGTTAACTACACTAACCCAATTAACTACCAGCAAATTGGTGGTAAATCATACCCAAGCTACTTGATTCGTCACAGCTTTATGCCAGTGGCAAGTAAGAAGCCAGTGTTTGTATGGTTGGACGGTAATGGTAAATTCGTTCAGGCAGTTATCAAGGACTGTGGTAACCCACTTTGGGGTGAACCAACACCTCCACCAACACCAGCTCCAAAGCCAGTATTGACGTGTGACGCATTGAGCGCGCAAAAAGTCGCTGGTACCCGCAACAAGTTCGCCTTTGCTGCAACTGCAACTGCAAAGAATGGTGCAAGCATCAGTAGCTATACTTTCGACTTTGGCGATGGCCAAAAGACAACTGGTAGCAGCAACAAGGCTGAGCACACCTACACAAAGGCTGGTACTTACACTGCAACTGTTACCATCAACAATGGCGTAACCAGCCAAAACTGTAAAGTTACCATCACGGTGACTGAAGAGCCAAAAATTCAAGTTTGTGACTTGAAGACTGACACAATTGTCACTATCAAAGAAAGTGAATACGACACAAGTAAACACTCAAAGAACTTTGCTGACTGTGAAAAAGTCAAGGTTTGTGACACCAAAACCGGTGAGATCATAACCGTACGCAAGAGTGAAGAAAACAAGGAAGGTTACTCAAAGAACGAAGAAGACTGTAAGGTGAAAGTCTGTGACATCAAGACCAAGCAGATCATCAGCGTCTGGACTAAGGATCAAAAGAACGAGGGATACGCATCAGTGGACAGCGACGCATGTAAGCCAAGCACTCCTCCGACTACCCCTCCTGCTCCTAAACAACCTACCCCACCAGCTCCAACGACAACTGAGTTGCCACGAACTGGTACGACTGACGCGCTCCTTTCAATCTTTGGTCTCGGCTCACTTGCTGCTTCTGCCGTTGCCTACATCGTAAGCCGCCGCCAATAATCTGAGCGCTTACTAACACTAAAAGCACCCGGACAACTCGGGTGCTTTTTTTGTGGGCTAGAGTTCTATACTGACTGGACAGTGATCGGACCCCAGTTGTTCAGGGTGGATGTGTGCTTGTTTGATGGACGGTGCTAGTTCTTGGCTAGCTAGCCAGTAGTCAATACGCCAACCAACGTTTCGGGCTCTGGCATTTGCCCAGTGAGTCCACCAAGTATATGCGTCTGTTGCTGTTGGATGCTGTGCGCGAAATACGTCAACGAATCCAGCATCCAGATACGCCTGAAATCCTGCTCGCTCTTCGTCGGTAAAGCCGTGCTTACCGACGTTATCTTTGGGCCTGGCAAGGTCGATATCTTGATGAGCCACGTTCATGTCCCCGCAGTATAATACTGGTTTGGCTGTGCCGTAACGTCCCTGCTCCAACCCTTTGAGATATTCTAGACAAGCTGGGTCCCATTGGTCATGGCGTAGGCTGAGGCGGCTGAGATCGCCTTTGGAATTTGGTGTATAGCACGTAACTAGCCAAAACCCATCAAACTCAGCAGCGATGATGCGGCCTTCGTTGTTAGGATCGCCGTATTTGTCAGCAGCGAGATGGTATTTATTGGCGATATCTGCCGGGAAGCCGTCAAGATAGTTCAGCGCTGGTTGCTTTGAAAATATGGCGGTGCCAGAATAGCCCTTTTTGGCTGCCGAATAGAAATGCTCGTGAAATTGTGGCAGATCTAGGGCTACTTGCCCGCGCTGGGCTTTAGTCTCTTGCAGGCAAATAATATCCGGGTCATAGGTTTCGATGAATGTGGTAAACTCACCTTTATTCAGGACTGCGCGGATGCCATTGACGTTCCAGGAAAATAACTTCATGTGGCTATTGTAGCGGGTTTTGTGGGCTGCGTATAGGCTTGGTATGGCGGGGTTTGTGCAAGAAGCGGTATAAATTGTTACAATGAACGTATGTATAACAGGATTCTTCTCAAGCTTTCGGGCGAACAACTACAAGGACAATACGCTGGTGGATTTGATCATGTCAGAGCGCGGTGGATTGCTGAACAAATTAAGCCAGTGGTGGCGAGCGGAACGCAAGTCGTCATCATGGTTGGTGGCGGTAATTATGTGCGCGGGGCGCAAATTGCTGGGGGTGGCATCGGCGACGTGACGGCACACAACGCAGGTATGCTGGCGACGCTGATCAATGCCATCACCCTGGCTGATGTCTTCAACGATGATGGCCTGGCGACACGCGCCTTGTCGACAGTGGAAGTGAACCAATTTGTCGATCAATACACTTACCGACGAGCGGTCAGTCACCTGGAAAAAGGTCGTGTGGTGGTAGTTGGTTGCGGCACTGGACGACCATTTTTGACCACCGACACGGCAGCCGTCAATTTGGCACTAGAGATGAAATGTGACGTGGTTATCAAAGCTACTAAAGTAGACGGCGTGTACGACAAGGACCCAGTCAAATTTACTGATGCTGTCAAATTTGACCAATTGACCTATGACGAAGTTTTGGCAAATCCAGACATTGGCGTGATGGATAAAGCGGCTATCGGCTTGGCTGCTGAAGAGAAAAAGCCAATGATTATTTGTGACTTGCTGAGTGATGGCAATATCGTGCGTGCTGCCAGAGGCGAAGCGGTCGGGACGCGACTTGTGGTATAATAGATATCATGACACGCAAGACTCGACTGAATGTCGATATGATTTCCGAGAGTGAGTTTACTGTCCAAGGCCATGGTGTTCACACTGCTTTTGTAGAGATGACAAATGCGCTTAAGGCGAGAAAAGACACGTCCGTCGTGGTTAATCAAGCCCGTCCTGACGTAGACATCGTCCATGCCCAGACCATCGGTCTGTATTCAATGTGGATGCTCAAACGTTCACGTGGCAAAAAGATTATCTCTGGTCATGTCATCCCTGCTTCCTTGGTTGGTAGTATCAAAGGCATGGGCAGAATGCAGTGGTTGGTGCGAGCGTATATGCGCTGGGTATATAACCAGGCTGATTTGGTGTTGGCCTGCTCTAACATGGTCAAAGAAACCATGACTGGTCCGATGAGGCTGAAAACACGTGTGGAGGTGCTGTACAATACGGTCGATATGAGCCGCTATGCATCCACTGCGAAAACCAAACAAACTGCTCGCAAAAAACTGAAACTGAAGCCGTCAGACTTTGTGGTGGTTGGCAATGGACAGGTTCAGCCGCGTAAGCGTCTGGACACATTTTTTGAAACGGCACGAGCTCTGCCTGAGGTAACGTTCATTTGGGTGGGGGGCATTCCCTTCAAGCATTTGGGTGCCGAATATGGCAAAATGCAAGACCTGATAGCATCAGCTCCTAAAAACGTGATCATCACGGGCGTGATTGATCATGCAGACGTTATGACCTATTTACATGCGGCCGATGCGTTCTTTTTGCCTGCTGAACAAGAAAATCACCCAATGTGTGTGTTAGAGGCTGCGGGTGCTGGACTGCCAATTATCCTGAGAGATATTCATGAATACGACGACACATTTCGCCCAGATGCTCAGTTTATTTCCTCGGCTCAAGATGCTGTTAAGGTGATAGATAAGTTGCGGAATGATGCTACATGGTATAAACAACAAGTTGCTGCAGCTGGGCGAATCGCCAAACGGTTTGATAGTCGAGCGGGCGGTGAGCGATTAGTGAAATTTTACAGGAGCGTAGTAGAATCATGAGAGTTGGACTGTTTACTGATACCTATCGACCATCAATCAATGGCATCGTTTTTGTGGTTGAATCGCTCAAGCGAGAGCTGGAAAACCTAGGACATGAAGTCTATGTGTTTTGCCCTGCCAAGTCGATGAGCCCGTCCAAGCAAGCCGAGCTGCTCAACGAAGATGCTGATTCGCGTATCATTCGTTTCCCGTCGATCAAGGGTGCGTTTTTTGATGATTATGATACATCGGTGTTCTTTCCGCCGGCAGTACAGCGTCGCATCAAAGAATTGGAGCTGGACATGGTGCATGTGTTTACGCCATCACAAATTGGTTTGGTCGGCGTGAAAGCCGCCAAAAAGAATGACATTCCGCTGGTGATTCAGCACTGTACGGATATCTACGAGTTTGTTGATCACTACCCGGCGGTGCTGCCTGGTGCTTTGGCGCTGGCAGGAATCGTCTTCCCAATGTCCGTGAGGCTGCGCGGTCATGACTTGCTGGAAATCGCCAAATTGTACAAACCACGAGCTGGTGTTACCAAGTGGAACAAAGACATCATTGAAAGCGTCATCACCATTTTGTATAGCAAAGCAGACGCGGTCATTGCCTTGTGCCGAAAGAGCTGCAAGCAACTAAAGTCCTGGCAGTACGATGATTATCAATACGAATTGGTGCTGATGCCAAATGGTGTGAATGCGCTGCCTCGTCCAACAAAAACTGAGGTAAAAGCATTTCGTGAGCAGTGGAACTTGGCAGAAGATGATGAAATCTTTGGATTTGTTGGTCGGTTGGGTGAAGAAAAGAATTTGCCGCTGCTCATCAAATCGTTTGAGCGGCACGTCGCTAGGAAGCGGCCCAAGGCAAAATTATTGTTTGTTGGTGATTTTGAATACCGAAAGACACTGGAGGAAATGGCTGCCGCAACCAAATATGCTGACAGAATTATTTTCACTGGCGCCATGCCGCGCGAAAAGCTTGGTCTGGCGTACTCAGTGCTGGACGTGTTTGCCTTTCCATCGTTGAAAGACACGCAAGGCTGGGTGCTCCATGAAGCGGCTCACGCGGGGCTGCCGATCGTGCTAGTGGATAAAGAGCTGTCAGAAGTGGTCCAAGACGGCGTGAATGGTTTCATCGCGAATGATAATCCGACCAGCTTTGGGCGAGCAATTATTACCCTACTAGAGGATGCCAATAAGCGTCAAGAATTTGGGGCTATCAGTAAAAAATTGGCGGCCAAATTTACTGAAAATCGCCAAGTGAAGAAGCTGGAAAAATTATACCAAGAGCTTATCGACCAGAAAGCTGCCGACGCGTCTCACGATCCTGATCACGACGCTTGATGGTCTCGCGTTTGTCGTAACGCTTTTTACCCCGCCCCAGTGCGATGACAATTTTAATGAAGCGGCCATTGGTTAATAATTTGGTCGGGACAATGGTCAGTCCTTGTTGTTTGGCGGCGGCGAATCGGTCAATTTGTTGACGGCTGGCCAGTAGCTTCCGCGCTGAGGTGTCGACACTCTTTGAATTTGCCTGACCACGAACGTTCAATCGCAACGAAAAACTCGCGTTATTGAGCCATAGTTCGTCATTTCTCAGGCTGACAAAGGCACCTTTGAGCTGGACATGCCCGTCGCGTGCAGCTCGTACCTCTGGCCCTGTTAGCACCAGCCCAGCTACGATTTCCTCACCTAGCTCATAGTCAAACCGTGCTCGACGGTTAACGACGGCGTGAGTAGCTGGTTTTTTTGCTTTGGGCTTTGGCATGGTCCCATTATAGCAGGTTTAGTGTTCAGGTGGTGTATAGGCACCAGTGTCAAAGTCGTATTTACCTGGAGTGAGGCTTAATATATCAGCGGCTTTTCTACTTGTTTCCTCAATTGTTTTCGTCTCATCGGTCGGTTTATAACTTGGATGCCGTTTCATTGCCTGAAAGAGAGGGTCATATTGCATATAAAGGGCAACGCCCAGGATCTTTACAAGGTTTGGATGGTGGACTACTGCTCGAGAGATGTTTTCGTGGCATTCATCACTCAAGACACTGGTGAGCTTGATGGCTAACGCTTTCTTTTGGTCAGGGCTAAGCTCTTCGTAGCAATCCTCTAACTGATCATTGATAGTGTCTAGAAACTCTCCTAGGTCGCCGTTATATTCTGGCAAAGCCTCAAAGTTTGCTGTGATATCTTCCACCATTTCTGCAATGACTTCCCTTTCGGTATCTTGCTCCCCAGTAGTGATGTCTTCTTCAGCGGCAGCTTCTGGAGCTGTGGTTCTTGGAAAGCGACTCGAGATATCATAGACTGGAGCTAGCCGTCCTGAGAAGGGTCTCTTAATGTCGTAACTAGGTCTTCCGAGAGCTGCGCTTCCTATCTGTCTAGTCATTTTCTCAGCAACACGCCGGTTGTAATGGTAAGTAAAGTCGATAACTTTAGCACCTTGAACATCTTTTTGAGTATCGTGAGAATCATTTTCCATAATTTGTATTATACCACAAAAAATAATATATTTCAATACCCTTATGGTGTGGCGTGTGGTACAATAGCCTAATGATAGCCGACATCCACATCACCGAAAAAAGTTTTGGTGACAAGACGTTGATGCGTGACGTCAAGTTTAGTGTGGATGATGGCGAGAAGGTTGGCGTGGTCGGCCGTAATGGCGTCGGCAAGTCGACGTTGTTTGGCATCTTGGCGGGCACGGACACCGACTATACTGGTGAGGTGATTTTTCGGCGCGGCATCACCGTGGCCAGTACGGCGCAGGAGCATCATGGTTTGGGCGATCAGACGGTGCTGGGCTACATCCTGGCGGGGCTGCCGGAATATGCGAGCTTGAAGAAAATTATCGATGAATATCCCGAGACCATGGGCGATAATATGCGTAAGATTGAGGAGTATACTCAGGCGCTGGAGCGATTTGACCAGAAAGGCTTTTACCAGATTGAGGAGAAGATTGAGCGGGAGCTTGATAATTTCCAGCTGAGTGGGTGTGGCGAGCGGCCGCTTGGTTCCCTGTCGGGTGGCCAGAAGCGGCTGGTGGAAATCGTGAAGATTATGCACTCGGAAGCGCATTTGGCGCTGATTGATGAGCCGACCAACCACATGGATTATGTAGCCAAGCAGCAGTTCATTGACTGGATGAGCTCGCAGCCGCGCCAGGCCATGCTGATCATCACGCACGACCGCGATGTACTGGGTCGGGTGGATCGAATCGTTGAACTCAAAGATGGCGGGTCGGTCAGTTACCGCGGTAATTATGACGCCTACCTCAAACAGAACGCTCAGGCGACGGCGGTGGGCATGAATAATTTTGAGCAGGTCGAGAAGCGGATAGCTAACCTCAAACAAAAGGCATTGGATTATCAGCGGCTAAAGGAAAAGTCGCGAAACCCCGGTACCATCCAGAAGTTTAAGCGGCTGGAAAATGAGGCGCGGGCGGAGCTGGCGGAATTATCAGAGATGGACAAGCCGACCTTTTGGATTGATAAGGAGTCGGCTGGGCAGCTTGATTATAAGTCGGCTGAACGTTACGGCAAGTTCAAGGCGCGCAATATTCGGCTGTCGATGAAGGACGCGGCTAGTCGTAGTCAGCACGTGCTGGTGCGAGTTGAGGACGCGGCGGTTGGTGTTGGCGAGCGGATATTGTTTGAGGGCGTGAATATTGATTTGCGCGAGGGTGAAGCGGTGGAGCTGCGCGGTCGTAATGGTGCTGGCAAGACGACGCTGATTCGGATGTTGTTGGCAAGCGGTGGTGTGGCTCACCCGTCTCGTAAACATCTTTTTCCTCAGGCCGGCGCGCCGCCAATTGATTCAGCTGGCGCTCTTGGCGCGCCTTTGCCGGAAAGGCAAAGCCTTCAGAAAAAGAGTTTGACGAGCCAGCTCGAATATACTCAGAAGGAATCTGAGACGCCGCTCGCGCCAGATGCGCCAGCAGCAGCAACACCTCCTACGCTGGAGGCTGTGAAACGTTCGCGAGGAGCGGACGTTTCAGCCGAACGCTCGCGTAGTATCTCCAGTGGAGATGCAAGCGAAAAGAGTACTCCGGCGCAGGAGCGTGGCGCAGCCGTCACCCCTATCCTCTACTCCGGTAATCTCTTCCTCGATCCGCAGGTGCGGGTGGGTGTGTATGAGCAAGAAATTGATGAGCGGTATTTGGTGGATCCGCTGGAGGCGGCGATTGAGAAATTATACCTCAGTCGTGACCTGCCGATTTCTGAGACGAAGATTCGCCAACTACTGGCTGACTATTTGTTTACCGAAGCCGATCGGATGACGCCACTGGCGCGCCTGTCGGGCGGTCAAAAAGCCCGCTTTCAAATTATCGCCATGCTGGCAAATGACCCGCAGCTGCTAATCTTGGATGAGCCGACCAACCACCTTGATCTGCCAAGCATCGAGGAGCTGGAGACGGCGCTGGCGAAATATTCTGGCGCTATCCTCTATGTCAGCCACGACAATTATTTCCGCCAAGAAATCGGCGGCGAGGTGGTGCAAATTGGCGCAGTATAAAAATCCCGCCACTGTTAGGCGGGATAATTCGTATTCAAATACGTATTTTTTAATCAGCCAACAAGCCGTTCTTGCGCAGCAAGTCTTGCAGCTTTGGTCGGTCAAAGCCAAGCACTAGTTCCCCGTTAATGTCGGTGACTGGCACGCCTTGGAAATTGCCGCCATTTTTTGCCAACAATTCTTCTTTAGCCGCAGGTTCTGCTTCGATATCTTTTTTGATGAAGTCAATTCCCAGTTTTTCCAACCATTCCATTTCAGTGTGACAAAATGCGCACCAACTAGTGCTGTAGACGGTTACTTTGGCGCTGTGGTTGGTTGCTGTATCTTCGCTCATATATTCCCCTCAACTTTCTTTACGTAAGTCTATTATAGCATATTGTACATGCTTATCGACAAGTGTATAATGATGAGTAATCATGGGTGTGGACAGCAAAAAAACAGGATTTACCCTACCAACAGTTCTCATCACCTCAGTAATTATGCTGACTTTACTTTTGGTGGCCATGCAGCTGGCTGCCTCATATGCGGCGGCGTTACGGGACCGGTACTATAACCAATTGGCGCGCGAAGCCGCTGAAAGTGGTCTGGCGTATGCTGTGTCTTGTTTACGCGGCAATGGCATGATCTCACCGTGGGGATCAAAAAGCCTAGCGCCAGAAACAAACTGTGCGGGTGATCCAGAGCCTGGTCAGTCAAATACTGTGATGCATGAGGGCAATATTCGAACGCGGTTTACTGTCCCTCCTCTTGGCTCAACCGGTGGTGAGGTCCAGCAGGCCTACGCTACAGGTTATGTTGAGCTGTTACGACCAAGCGGCGGCGTCTGGAAAACCTATACTCGAGTTTTGTCATTGGCCACTGGAGCACAGACGCGTGTCGACACGTTGGCATTCGGGTACGAAGGTGACCTAAGTGGCATACAACACAAAGTATTTTTTGCCACCATCGACTCAGCTGGTCGTGTTCGATCAGTTGGTGCAAATGACCGTGGTCAATTGGGCGCGGGCATGATTTCATCAGCTCAGCCAAACCCGGTGAGATTTAATATTTCGCAGCGCGCCGTATCGGTGCACACTAACTTTGTGTCTGTCGGTGGTAATGTTATGGTTCGAGATGAGCACGGCAATGTCTATGGTGCTGGCAAAAATGATACTGGTCAATTGGGCGCGGGATATATCAGTCCGGCAATTTCAACACCAGTGAGGTTTGGTTTACCTGCTGGCGTCAAGGCCGTTGCGGTCAACGCTGGTTGGGCGAACTTTGTGCTGGGCAATGATAAAAATATCTACGCCGCTGGCGAATGTACGTATGGCTTGTTGGGTACTGGTGATTATTCGGTCACAGCATCAAACGCCAAAGCTTGTGCTAACCGGTCCACGCCAAAACGCGTCGCCTTGCCTACTCCAAATCCAAGCAATCCAGCAACCATTCCGACTGCTCATTTGGTGCAAGACCGATATAACACCTATGTCATTATGCAAAATGGCGCGGTTTATGGCTGGGGTGCAAATGATTATTATCAATTGGCAAGGGGCAGTATCACGAGTTCTTCGACACCCGTAAAAATTGGTGATTTTGGTGATCATGGCAAACCGCGTGCCATGCAGCTGGCGTTCGATGGTAGTACCTTGTATATTTTGGGTAACGACGGCAAGGTCTATGGTGTCGGTGGCTCAAACTATATGAAGATTGGTGATAAAAAATTAGTAATTCGCTGGCGGTTCCTGAATTCGCGCTGCATGGAAGCAACGAGCGCCAACACTGTGGCTCCTCGTCCTTGCAATGATAGTCCTCAACAACAATTTGAGTATACCCAGCAAGATCAACTCAAGATCAATGGTAAGTGTGTAGAGAACACCGCAGGCGACCTGGTCAATATACGATTGGCTGATTGTAATCCTTCAGCGGTGATTCAGCGGTGGGTAATGCGCACGCACGGGTCGGATCGTATCTTTCGCCGCGCTTCAAGTAACCACTGCTTGGCAGCCAATCCGACGGGTACGGCCATGGCCATAGCTGCTGGTTGTCCGTCGGCCAATAAACATTTGTTCTTTAGGGTACAGACGCCAGTTATTCGAGAATTGGGTGTTCCGGGCTTTGTGCAGCAAATTTCTACTGACGAGATGTTTGCCTCATATCGTACTTCTGATGGACGAGTATACAGTACTGGTAATAACACGCATGGCGTATTTGGTAACAGTGCTAATCACGCAAAGACGTTTAATTGGAGAAATCCATATCCAGTGCAGTTTATGCTACCTGCTGGCGTCAAGGCCGTTGATATCTGGTCGACGGCATACTCGGGGCATGTCGCTAACTTGTTCGTGGTTGGCAATGATGGTAAGGTCTATGGCGCTGGGACAAATGCTAATGGACAATTGGGCACTGGCGATAGGGTAAATCGTAACACGCCAACGGTCATGCAGTTATTCGGTAGTGGTCCAACTGCCCCTCGTGCTAAGCACGTGGAAAGTGGCGGCGGTACGACCGTGATCTTTACGACTGATAATCGTGTCTACACTGTCGGTAACAATAACAAGGGGCAGCTTGGTGACGGGACAACGACTGATTCGGCAGTTCCAATTTTGGGTCGTTACACGAATGTACCAATCCAAGAACATCTCGTCTTCTAGTGGCTCTAGCGTGACGTGAGGTGCCAGCCGCCGCACCAATTGCATTTGTAGGTTGTTAGGAGCAGCTGCGGATCAGTTAGCTGACGGCTAGCTATTTCCCTTTCGGCTTGTTGTTGGGTTGAAAAGCGGCGTTTTTGATGGCAATGCTTTAGCTCATGTACAGTGGCCAGAGGTTGTCGATTTCTCTGGAATGGTTGAGATCTTGGATAATTTTTCCTCGGCATATTGTCAAATAGTATAGCAGATTGATATAGTATAGGTAATGGCTGAAAAACCTAAGGTTCAGAGCGACCAAAAAACAGACGTAGATGCCACTGCGGTTATGATGAAAACCATCATCGGGACGACGTGGCGCATGTTTGTGCCGAGTATCGGTCTGATGTTGGTGGGGCTGTGGGCTGATCTGGTGCTACACACGAAACCGTGGCTGATGGTTGCAGGGATTATCGTGGGTCTGGCGGCGTCAGTAGGATTGATTTATCAGCAAATACGATTTATAAAACAGAGAGAGGCCAATCAATGATACACCAGTTTGCAAGCAATCTGCATATTTCAGTCAAAGCAGATGAAATAGTACAGGTTGGCGGCATTTCAGTCACGAACTCTCACCTGCTAGGCGCTTTGGGCTTGTTAGTTTTGGTATGGATTATGCTGCGAACGCGTGCGGCAGCGCTGGGCAAAAAGAAGCCTAATTTTGTGACGCGGTTGGTCAATTGGACGTTTGATGGCTTGTACGGCACGGTCAAGCAGGTCATTCAAGACGATGTTTGGGCAGCGCGAGTAGCACCATTGACTATCACCATATTTTTCTTTGTGATAGCGCAGTACTGGCTGGGGTTGTTGCCTTTTGTTGGCCCAGTGACTGTTGGCGAGCACGGCACTCCTCTGTTTCGTGGCGGCGTGGCTGATTTGAATATGACGTTTGGGCTGGCCATCATCACTATCATTGCGGCGCAAATTTATGCGTTCCGCTACTTGGGATTCCGCGGCAACATGGGGCGATATTTCGTCAATCCGCTGAAAGATCCAATCATGTCATTTGTTGGTATTTTGGAGTTGGTAGCAGAGTTCTCGCGCTTGCTGGGACTGAGTTTTCGTTTGTTTGGTAATGTGCTGGCGGGCGAAGTGCTGCTGATCATGATCGCCTATCTAACAAAGTACGCTTCACCGGCAATGTTGCAGCCGTTCTATCTGTTCGAGTTATTTATCGGCGGTATTCAGGCATATATTTTCTTTATGTTGTCAACGGTATTTATCTCTCTAGGACTCACTCCTCACGGTGACCACAACGAGTCCAGCCATGCACATGTTCATTCCCCTGTTGATATTTCAAAGAAAATGACAGAGAATGAAAATAAGTAGTTAAGTAATAATTATAAGGAGAATATCAACCATGGAAGCATTAGCTTTTGCCTTAACTTACGCAATCCCAGCAGCCTTCGCAGCAATTGGCGCCGCAATGATCGGTGCTGCAGCGATGAACGCCGCAGGTCGCAACCCAGAGAAGATTAATGACTTGCGTACCATGATGATTCTTGGTATTTCATTTATCGACGCCTTGGCAATTATCGGTTTCGTGGCTGCCATCGTCGGTAAGGTTATGTAATTTAGAGGTAAATTGTGGAAAGATTGGTAACACAATTTGCGAATGCTGAGGCTCACGCAGCCGAAAAGGCTGATTTGTTTGGCTCTTTGGGGATCGACTGGAAGTTGTTGATTTTGCAGTCAGTGGCATTTTTGGTATTGCTGTTTGTATTGAGCAAATGGGTATATCCGCCACTAGCAGCAATGCTGGACAAGCATGAAAAGGACCTTCGAACGGCCGAAAAAGCTGCCAAATCAGCGCGTGAAAATGCTGATAAGACTGAGAAAATGATCAACGCATCGATGCGTAAAGCGCGAGCGGAAGCACGCGACATCGTTGCTTCAGCCAGGAATGAAGCAACGGAAATCGTTGAAGCTGCAGCCAAGAAAGCCGAAACACGAGCGGACGGCATCATTGAAGCGGCTCGAACAGAAATTGCTGGCGAAGTTGCGGCTGCGCGCCAAGCGTTGCATAACGAAACATTGCAATTGGTGGCTGAAGCGACTGGCACCTTGGTGAACGAGAAATTGGACGCTAAAAAAGACGGCAAATTGATTGAGAAAGCTTTGAAGGAGGCGCGCTAATGCCTGCACGAACGTCGCGTCGCAAATTGGCTCGGTATGTGGCTGAACGATTGATGAACAACGATGTAACGGTTGTAGATGAGGTAGCGGCACTGCTGAGTCATGAAAATCGTCAGCGTGAAGTTGACTTGTTGGTGCGCGACATTCAAGCAGAACTAGCGGAGCGTGGTTTAACGGTGGCGACGGTTGAGTCAGCGCGTTCGTTGACTGATGAGGCGCGGTCAGCCATCATGACGCTACTTAAGAAGCCTCAGACGGTTGTTCAATTGAGCGAAGTTGTTCGCCCAGAACTCATCGGTGGCTTCAAGCTACGGACGCCAACCGCAACGCTGGACGCGACAATTGCCAAGAAATTAAACGACTTGCGGGCGAAGAAAATCTAGGAGGAAAAATGAGCAAGATTGATGTGACAGAACTAGCCAAAAGCCTGCGGGAAAAAATCGCGCAGCTGGAGGCGACGGAAGGACTAGAGGACGCTGGTGTCGTCATCCGCGTTGGTGACGGCGTGGCGTGGGTGCATGGCCTCAGTAAAGCTGGCTACAGCGAAGTGCTAGAAATTGAGACTGATGGCGGCACAGTGGAAGCGTTTGCGCTAAACTTGATGGAAGATGAAATCGGTGCGGTGATCCTCGGCGGCGAGGAGAAGGTCAAGGCTGGTGCCAGCGTTCGCCGCAAGGGTGCGGTGTTGGATGTGCCAGTTGGCGAGGAGCTGCTCGGCCGCGTGGTTGACCCGCTCGGTCGGCCGCTGGATGGCGGACCAGCTATCAAGACCAAACAGCGGGGGCTGATTGAACGGCCAGCCATCGGCGTGATGGGCCGTAAGTCGGTGCATGAGCCATTGATGACCGGTATCATGTCGATCGACGCCATGTTTCCGATTGGCCGCGGCCAGCGCGAACTGATCATCGGCGACCGTCAGACCGGCAAGACGGCGATCGCTATCGACACCATGATCAACCAGGCGCGGCAGAAGACCGGCGTGGTGAACGTCTACGTGGCGATTGGACAGAAATTATCAAAGATTGCCAGGTTGGTTGACCGCCTGAAAGAAGAAGGCGTGATGGAGCAAACCATCGTGGTGGCGACCAGCCCGTCAGATGCAGCTTCCCTGCTGTACCTGGCGCCGTATGCCGGTACCGCCATGGGCGAATATTTCCGTGACAACGGCGGCCACGCGCTGATGATTTATGACGATTTGACCAAGCATGCCGTGGCGTACCGCCAGATGTCACTCCTTTTGCGCCGTCCACCGGGACGCGAGGCTTACCCGGGTGATGTGTTCTACTTGCACTCTCGCCTACTGGAGCGCTCAGCCAAGTTGTCAGATGAATTGGGCGCTGGTTCACTAACTGCCCTGCCGATCATCGAGACGCAGGTTGGTGACATCTCGGCGTACATCCCGACCAACGTGATTTCCATCACCGACGGTCAGATTTTCCTGGAGACTGACTTGTTCTATCAAGGTATTCGCCCGGCGATTTCTGCCGGTCTATCGGTCTCCCGTGTCGGTGGTGCTGCTCAGACCAAGGCGGTTAAATCGGTTGGTGGTAACCTGAAGCTCGGCCTTTCACAGTTCCGTGAATTGGCGTCATTTGCCCAGTTTGGCTCGGACCTGGATGATGCGACCAAGGCACAAATCGACCGCGGTCAGCGCCTGACTGAGCTACTGAAACAGCCGCAGTACCAGCCGATGAGCGTGTGGGAACAATTTGTCAGCATCCACGCAGTAACCAGCGGTGCCTTTGACGATGTGCCGGTCGCTAAAATTAAGGAAGCACAGGCTGCCCTATTGACGCAACTTTGGAATAACGCTAAAGACACCATGCGTGAACTTAATAAGGGTGCAAAGCCAACTGACGAGCAACTCCAGGTCATTGACGAAGCAACCCAAGTGGCGGCGAAAGGCTTTGAGGAGTAATTCATGCCGAGTACTCGTGCGCTGAAAAATCGCATTCGCTCGGTGGACTCGACCAAGCAAATCACCAAGGCAATGCAATTGGTGGCGGCCAGTAAAATGCGCCGTTCGCAAGAGGCGGACAAGGCCTCAGCTCCCTACACTATGGCAGCCGAGGAGCTGCTGAGCTACCTGGCCAGCCAAGGTGCGACTGATAATCACCCGCTGTTTAAGCGCCGCAAAATTACTAAGCGCTTGATTATCGTCATCGCCAGCGACAAAGGCCTGGCTGGTGCGTATAACACCAACGTCTTGAAGAAATATCTGGAGTTACTGAAGCGTGATGATGAGCGCGGCATTGAGAATTTGACCTTGACAGTTGGCCGCCGAGCTTCACAGTTCGCCTCGCGTCTCAAGGACACTGAAGTGGTCGGTAGTTATGATAATTTGCCAGACCAACCGACGGGGCTGACCTTTCACACGATTTTAAACACCGCCATTAGCATGTTTGAGAACGGCGAGGTTGATGCGGTGACATTGGTGTACACGCGATTTGTGAATAGCATGGTGCAGACAGCGGAGTTGTCGCGGTTATTGCCAGCGGGAACCAAAGCATTAATTGACCCAAGTGAAGTTTCGAACACGGTTTCCGACGCCAAGTACGAGCCAAGCATCCCAGAAGTACTGGACGCCGTCGCCTACCGTCTGACGGGCGCGCGACTGTTTCAAGCGCTATTGGACGCTCGTGCTAGTGAGCACTCTATGCGGATGATGGCCATGAAGAATGCAACGGATAATGCTTCTGATCTGGTGGACGATCTGACACTGGCGATGAACAAGGCTCGTCAGGGTGCGATTACCCAGGAATTGGCAGAAATTTCCGGTGGAGTGGAGGCGATGGAACAATGATAAAGGAGAACAAGATGGCAAAAGATTTAGGAAAAATTATTCAAATCGTTGGCGTGGTGGTCGATGTGGAGTTTCCACGTGACGTTAAACTGCCGGCAATTTATGACGCGTTGCATGTTAAGAACGGCAAAGAGACGTTGGTGCTGGAAGTAGCGCAGCACCTCGACGAGCACACGGTGCGAACGATTGCGCTGTCGTCGACTGACGGCTTGGCTCGTGGTGCGGACGTGGTGGCGACTGGTGCGCCGATTTCCGTGCCAGTGGGCGCCGAGACTCAGGGACGCATGTTCAACGTGGTTGGTGAAGCGATTGACGAAAAGCCGCAGCCAAAGGGTAAAACCGCACCAATTCACCGCCCTGCTCCAGATCTGAGCGAGCAATCGAACAAGACGGAGATTTTGGAAACTGGAATTAAGGTTGTTGACCTGATTGCTCCGCTGGCCAAAGGTGGTAAAGCTGGTCTGTTCGCCGGCGCTGGTGTCGGTAAAACCGTCCTGATCACCGAGCTAATCAACAACATCGCCAAGTTCCACTCTGGTAACTCGGTGTTTGCTGGCGTTGGTGAGCGTACTCGCGAAGGCAATGACTTGTACTACGAAATGGAAGAAGCTGGCGTGCTGGACAAGACCTCGCTGGTGTTTGGTCAGATGAACGAGCCACCTGGCGCACGTTTGCGCGTGGCGCTGTCGGGTCTGGCGATGGCCGAAGCCTTTCGTGACGAAGGTAAAGACGTGCTGCTGTTTATCGACAATATTTACCGCTACACTCAGGCTGGTGCTGAGGTATCGGCATTGCTTGGTCGTTTGCCAAGCGCTGTGGGCTATCAGCCGAACTTGCAGCAAGAAATGGGTGCTCTCCAGGAGCGCATCACCTCGACGAAAAAGGGTTCGATTACCTCTGTTCAGGCGGTGTATGTGCCGGCCGACGACTTGACCGACCCAGCGCCGGCGACGACCTTCGCCCACCTGGATGCGACCATCGTGATGAACCGTGCTTTGACAGAAATTGGTATCTACCCGGCCGTCGACGTGTTGGATTCAAGCTCTAATTCGCTCGACCCAGAAATTGTTGGCGAGGAGCATTACCGCGTGGCGCGCGAAGTCCAGCGAGTGTTGCAGCAGTACAAAGAATTGCAGGACATTATCGCCATCCTCGGCATGGAAGAATTGTCGGACGACCAGAAGCAAATCGTTGCTCGGGCTCGCCGCATCCAGCGCTTCCTGGCGCAGCCATTCCACGTGGCTGAGAAATTTACTGGCAACCCTGGCGTGTACGTCAAGTTAGAGGACACCATTCGTGACGCATCTGACATCTTGGCTGGTAAATATGACGACAAGCCAGAAAGCTGGTTCTACATGGTGCAAGGCACTTTGGCTGACCAGGTAGCTCGCGACGCTGAAGCAGCAAAGCAACCAGAGGCAAAGAAGGACTAGCCTGATGAATTTGAAGCTAGTAACGCTCGGTGGTGTCAAACTGGATGAGGCGGTCTACTCGGTAACTATCCCGACCATTGACGGCGAAATTTCGGTGCTGCCGAGCCACGAGCCGCTGGTGACAGTGGCGAGAGATGGCGTCATCACTGTCCGTCGCACCAAAGAGATGCAGGAGGAAGAATTCTTCGCCATCTCTGGCGGTGTGGTGGAAATTGATCAGACGGGCGTGCGGATTTTGGTTGACGAGGCTGATCATGGTGACGACATCATTGAAGCGGAAACTCAGGCGGCATTGGAGCGAGCTATTGCAGCCCGCGACAACGCCGACGACCAAATAGAGCGCGAGAAAGCCAAGCAGCTTATCGACCGACACTTAGTGCGGCTAAAGGTAGCAGATTTGCAGCGGCATAAGCGGCGACGCTAGTAGCGATCGTTCATCACATCATTAATGTTGATAGCTAGGCAGGCGATGATTTTACGCATCGTCTGTCTTTTGCTGTGAGGAAATATATTGTCAATCTGATCATGATATGGCCGCAGGAATAAATCTTCGACCTGCTCTTCTGTTGGGTAGGGCGTCTGCTTGCCATATCGTGATAGCGAGCTTAGATATAACGACAAATCTTCGCTAAATTTATATGGGTCGTTTTGTTTCTTTACACTAGTCAGGTCGATAATACGTGGCTGCTGGGTTATATCATAGGCTGTGTTCTTGACTTGAAAATCACCATGATGCAATCCTCGGTCATGGAGCATTATGAGGCTTTGTGCCGCTATACCGAGTGTTAGAGATATACTAGAATCAGCAGGTCTTTGGCGCTCGTTATTTCCCCATAGAATGTTATCACAGCTTGTCACGCCTTGTTCAAACTTTGTTATAGTGCAGATTTTATTTTTGCCCTGCTCATCTTCTTTTCGTAAAAAGCCGATTGGCTCGAATGTTACATGCCCGCCCTCATTGAGTTTTATGGCTGTACGATAATCACGCGTGGCTAGCCATTCAACATCAAAAGGCTTGATGGCAACTGGTTGAGTGCTGAGTATCTCATTATCGCCTAATATAGACAGGTCTGCGAAATGTACTTTTTGTACGCTATTATCGCGTCCTGTTTCGTAATCTTCTCTTGGGTTAAGCATGGCGGCTGTCGTTGAAGAGTCTACGGTTTCATGATTGTCAGAAACTAATAACAGATGATCCATTGGTAGTTGCTGTAATCGGGGCGTTAAGCCCTTTGTTGTTTGCTCGGGATTGATAGATGATGATGGAACTCTGCTAATTTCATCCATATTACTATTATACCATAAGCATTATATTTTTTCAAGCAATTTGCGTATAGCGCTAAGACTCTAATTAATACTAATCTAAATAGCGACGTCTTCCGTCGTCTCTTCTCTGTCTTCAGCGATGCCAAAAGTAACAGCCACGAATAGAGACAGAACTACTACAAACCCTGAGATAATGGCGATAGCTTTTGATGTTTCAAATGAAATAGCGTTATTTGTATACACGGATAATGTTGAAAAGGTCTCTATGTCGCTAAAATCAGGCATTGCAAGGCCGCAGATAAATAATGAGATTGACATGACGATAAAGGAAACACGTACTATTGTGGTGAGATGGTCTTTTGATGCATGACGTTTTTTCATTTGTCGGGAGATGATTGCAACACAGATACAGCTAACGATAAGCGCCCACGGGCCAAGTAGTGCTAGTACCCAACCGCCGATGCCAGTAATGAATCCACGTGCGAGCGAGAACCAGATAGCACTTGCCCATAATGCTATGACGATCCATCTGTCTATAGTCTGTTGTTTTTGTAGTTTTTGTTTTTTTGTTGTCATGTCAATAAGTATAATGTGGACGATCGTTGTGCGCAAGTATTGATCGCACCTCGTCGGTCGTCTTGGTGTGCATCAGCTGGTCGCGCAGTTCCTTGGCGCCGTCGAAGTCGCGGATGTAGATTTTGAAGAAGCGTTTGAGGGTTTCGTAGGGGCGGCCGAGGGTTGATTGGTAGTGGTCAAAGAGGTCGAGATGGTAGTGTAGTAAGGCAATCAGTTCAGTTTTACGATGGGCAGCTAGCCTATCCTCTGCCTCCTCGACTGAGGATAGTTCAACTGCTCTCCTAAAGCAAAACGGATCGCTGAAAATGCCCCGCCCGATCATGATGCCATTCAGGCCTGGGTGGGCTCTAGCTAATTCTTCGCCGTGAGCGCGGTCGCGGATGTCGCCGTTGATGGTCAAGAGCGTTTGTGGGGCGATGTCGTCGCGCAGTTTGATGATGTCGTCGATGAGCTCAAAATGGGCTGGGACTTTGCTCATTTCTTTTTTGGTGCGCAGATGGATGGTCAGATTGACAATATCTTGCTGCAAAATAGTCGTCAGCCACTCGCGCCATTCGTCAACGTAGGTGTAGCCAAGCCGTGTTTTGACGCTGACCGGCAACCTGGCAGTTTTGGCGGCGGCGATGGCGGCAACTGCTACGTCGGGGCGGCGGATGAGCGCTGCACCACCAGATTTGATGGCGGATTTGGCGGGACAACCCATGTTGATGTCAATGCCGTCAAAGCCGAGCTTCGCGCAATGGGCAGCAAATTGCTCCATATCACCTGGCTCACCACCCCAGATCTGGGCGACTAGCGGATGCTCATCGTCGGTTTTGATGAGCCGTCCGGCGATGGCTTTGTCACCAGCGTGCACCCAGCCGGTGGCATTGGCAAATTCGGTGAAAAACACGTCGGGCACGCCCGCCCTTTTCACGACATGACGAAACACCACGTCAGTGACGGCTTCCATGGGCGCCAAGATGAAAAATGGCTGCGGTAGATTGTCCCAAAATGATGTCATCTCTGTTATTTTATCATACAAAGGAGAAAACCCCTCACTCTCGCCATTGAGAATGAGGGGCGTTGGTGGGCTCAAGCGGTTCTGCTCGGAGTTGATCTCGACGGTGAGAAAAACTGCCACGAGTGAATCTCGCGAACCCGGTGAGGGAGAGATGACACGCCATTGTGCCATCTCAGTGGACACAGCGGGACTCGAACCCGCACCCTCCCATTGCGTCGACACCGTTGTCGACGCGGGCGCTCTGCCGGTTAGAGCTATATGTCCTGTGATTCTTTTCTGGCTGGGGAATCTGACCCAGTGGTGGGCGGACAGACGCCCTTTGCTGACTGCGAAAGTCAGCGGGTTCCGGGGTCGCACAAACCTCGACTGTCGTATTGTGGTGTTACACCATGAAGTGTCTGCAGTACGGGCACCGGAATTCCTTACCGACGTCGCTAGGACGGCGGTAGGCAACATGGCGATCCTTACCCGTGCAAGTCATCTTAGTGGTGTACTCACCATAGCTAGTTTTTTCCGCTATGGGGTAAAAAAAGAACACCAAGGGTCTCACCCCCTTTCCGCCGCAGTTGCGGCAAAAGAAAAAGAGCTAACCCTCTCTCGAACCACGCTTTTGTGCGAAGCATGGTCAGGATTTGACGCCATTTGCGGCGTCAAATCGAGAAGTTAGCTCCACGAACAAAAGCTAGTGAATATCATAACACGAACTGTAAAAAATAGCAACAATATATGGAAAATAATTATATTTCCTCTGTTAATAAGTCCTTTTCGAGCTGCAGCATACCTTTGTAGTCTGCGGAATACCCAGAGATGTCTGGCAGGTCTAGGGTGGTGATTTTACGCCAGACGATGCCGATAAGCCTGGCGAATTCAGCTAATTCCTCCTCGGAGAACGTATCTTCCAGGCTGAGGATGTCGCCAGTTTTGGTGTCCGGCTCGACGAATTGCAGGCGGGCGCCGGTGAAGGTGAAATTGCCATAATCACGCGATGACTTGACCAAGAGCTGGTAGAACATCAACTGTTGGCGGTATTTGTGGAGCTTGATTTTTTCATAATCAGACGTGCCCTTCCAGGAGTGCGACGGCTTGCCGGTCTTGTAGTCGGTGACGTAGATGGTCTTTGCTGTTTTATCTATATCAACCAGGTCCAGCTTTCCTGTCAGCTGCGCTTGGCCGACGAAGGAATTTTGATTGGCAAAATTAAGTTCAGCCAGCTGCTGTTGAGTGAAGCTGCTTTGCTTGGCGTCCAAAAAAGCAGCCAGGACCGATTGCCCTTTTTCGGTGAATAGTTTGGTGTCATCTGGCGACAGGTGCTGTATTGCCAAGGTTTGAGCGTATAAGCGCATAATTTCTGAGCGTGGCGGTAGCTTCCCGTCTGCAACAAACATATTATGTAGTTGCTGCAGACAGGCGTGAACCGCGGTTCCATAGGCGGCGGATGGGCTTTTGGCTTGCGGGAAATGGAGCAAATTATTTAGCAAAAATCCTTGAGGTCCGCCATGTGAGACGTCCAAGAAATTATTTAGATGAGTGGCGGACAGTTTATAGTGCTGTAAGATTG
This sequence comes from uncultured Candidatus Saccharibacteria bacterium, assembly GCA_963519285.1. Classification (GTDB taxonomy): domain Bacteria; phylum Patescibacteriota; class Saccharimonadia; order Saccharimonadales; family Saccharimonadaceae; genus Nanosynbacter. Next base: position 15,322 of record CAUQMR010000002.1, on the reverse strand, counting down.
GCGCCAAGATCTCCTGTAGGGTTGCGCCGTGTGGTTCAGTCAGTCTGGCGTGCCAGTCGGTGAGCAGCGTCTCGGTCGCGTCAGCAGTCTCAGAGGTATCAATAGTTGACGTCTCTAGTTGTAGAGAGCTTAGAAAACTGGCGATCAAATTGTCTTTGCCACCAGTGTCTGTGAGACTGTGGCTGATGTGTAAAGTTTGCTTGGCGCGAGTCATGGCCACAAAAAACAGGCGTAAACGCTCGTCGTAGTTGTTGCCTGCCGGTTGGAGTTGTAAGTTGGCTGGATAGCGGATGAGTCGGCTGCGTGCACGAACTTTCTCACCCCACATGTTGTCAGTCGCGCCGATGATAAATACGTGCGGAAATTCCAAGCCCTTTGATTTGTGGGCGGTCATGAGATTGATTGAGCCTGATTTATGCTCGGCGGCTGGTCTGATGCTGGTGAGGCGAGTCTTGGTCAAATGATGAAGATCGATGAACTGGAGAAGCTGCGTCAAGGTTGGCGTTGCCTCAGTGTAATGGTCACGTAATTTCTGGCGCAAGGTACGCAGCGCTTCTAGGGTGGTGAGGTAGGCTTCTGGGTCTGACTGTAATTTTCCTGATGAAAAGTAGTAGGTATAGAGGGCGCGGTTGGTAGCGGTTTCGGTGAGGCCTAATAGTTCATCGATATGCTCTTCGAGCGTGAGGTTGGGAACATTTTTGGCTTGTTCTAACAACCACTGAGCTAATGGTTCGAATGTTGTTTGGGCAAGCATGGCTTCGAGCCAGAACTGTCGGTTGTGCCAGGCGGCTAGACTTAATTTCCAGATGTCAGTGGCGGCAAAGTCAAATGCTGGATGCGCCAGTAATTCTGGCAATAAGCTGTTGGCAGTGGTTAGGTCATTGTTGTGAAGTGATACGACGATGCGGGCTACGAGCTCCAGCGCTTTGATACTGTCTAGTTCCAGGATGTCGTCATGATGCTCGTAGTTGACGCTGATGTTGTTTTGGTACAGATGAGGCAAGAGTTCAATCAGTTCGTGATGTCGGCGGGATATGACGGCGATGTCCTCGGGCGGTGTGCCTGAGTTGATGAGATGTGCAATTTGCTTAGCGATGCCCGCCCTTTCATCCAGCGGCGTCATGAAACGACTGAGGTTCACCGTGGCGCCTGATGATGAGGCGTGAGCGGTGAGTCGTTTGGACAAATCAGGAATGGTATTTTCCAAGCGGTCGCTGCCTTGGGTGATGACACTGCGGGCGGTGGTGAGGATTTGCTCTGCCGAACGGTAGTTGTCAGTCAGGACGATGACGGCTGGGTCGTGATAGTGCTGGCGGAAGCGTTGAATGTTGCCAACGTTGGCGCCTTGGAAGCTAAAAATGGCTTGGTCGTCGTCACCGACTGCCATGATGTTTGGCTCAGGCTCGTCGCCGGTCAGATTGAATAATAGTTGTAGCTGTGCCAAGTTGGTGTCCTGAAATTCGTCAACCATGATGAACTGGTATTGCTCTTGGAGGTTGGCGCGCAGATCTGGCTGGTGTTTGCAGGCATCTAGCACATTTAAAATCATGTCGTCATAGTCAAACAGTCCACGCTGCGCCAGCGCACTATGGTACTGGTCGTACACGTGAGTGACGGCACGCAGCTTGGCGATTGACTCGCTGTCCTTTAAGATAAATCCCCCTGCTGTATTCTTTTTGCACCACGCGTTTTTCCAGGCGGTGATGGGTTTGGTGCTGTCATTTTCCAAGGCTTCTTGCGCAGCGTTGGCCATGCTGAGTGCCAGAACATTAGCGTACGGCGTGATGGCTGCTGGCAGAGACTGTGGGGTGATGGTCGCTGCTATTTCTGCAACGTTGGCAAAGGCTGGGATGGTCGACTTTTTGATGGTGGTTTGGAAGAGCTGCGCGATGGCTTCAGCGATTTCTGTGATTGTTCGCTCCACGTCGTCCAGAATATGTTGTATTTCTTCAGAGGTCAGACCGTTGCTTTTGAATTCGGAAATGGTTTTGAGCGTTTCTTTCAGATAGATAAATTCGTCATTGTTTTTGACATTGAGCGGATTGTCCCAGCTCATGGCCTCAAAAATTTCTTGCAGAATCTGTTGCTGTGTCAGTTCGTCGGTTGGTTGCCGATCTGCACCGCGGAAGAAATATTGCCGGTTGGTGTTGATGATTTCTGAACCAAAACTGTGAAACGTATGAATGGCGACTTTATAGGCATCTTCGCCGATGATTTGCTGCAATCGCTGGCGCATATTGACCGCACCCGAATCAGTAAAGGTCAGGCATAAAATATTGCTTGGCAAGGTGTCAGTTTGGCGCAATATGTGAGCAGCTCGCATGCTCAAGAGCTCGGTTTTGCCAGTGCCAGGACCCGCGATAACCAACAGTGGCCCGTGAATTGTGTCAACGGCAGAACGTTGATTGGCATTGAGGTTGGCGTAGCGTGTAGAAAAATCCATACTTACAGTATACGCGTGCGGTTGAAAATGGTAAAATAAAGCCATGAAGCCTACAGTGACCGCGTCGGAGTTGGAAGCATTAATCAGCGAAGCCTTTGATGTTGATGTCTCAGTAAAGCGATTTATCTTGCCGTTGGCTGATGTTGGCCGTACGGCTCAGGCGACGGTATTTATGGCATCGAACAACCGGTTATTGCTCTATTTGCGCGCGTCTTCCAACATGACGCTGGCGGATGTCAAGAAAATAGCAGTACGCATGGGGCTCAGGCTGGACGAGTTCTATCCGCCTAAATACCAACCGGATTATTTTAATATCCTTGGTCGCCAAAAATTTCAAGAAGTATTCCCTGGTATGACGGTGCAGTCCGAGGAAGACTTGATTTTTTACCGAACCTTGGCGCCATATAACCCTGCCCTGGCAGTGGTTTCAGAGATTAAAAATGGCGAAATCCATCAGTTTGATCCTGACGTTCACGGCGAATGGCGAGTGGGCGCACGGTTTGCCTACAGGAAGGTCCGCGCCAAGTAATGAACGGCTATTGGGAAATTATTCGTCGTAATTTGTTTTCGCCGATTGTTATTGCGATTTTCCTGCTGGCGGGTGCGTTGATTTATGCTCGGGAGTACCGCGATGCGTGGTTCATCTCAGTGGTGATTGTGGTAAATTCGTTGATTGGTATCATCCAGGAAATTCGCGCCAAACGGGCACTCAAGAAACTAGAGTTGATGAGTCAACCGCGGGCACGGCTGTTGTCGGCTGATGGTTCTGTGACGGAAGTGGCATATGATGCGTTGCAGGTCGGCGATAAGATTCAACTGATCGCTGGTGATGAAGTGCCAGCGGATGTGGAGATGCTGGAGGTCAAAGGGTTGGAATTAAACGAAAGTATGTTGACTGGCGAATCGGCGGCCGTCGAAAAAAGTGTCGGTGACACGGCTTGGGCGGCGACCACTGTCTTGGCTGGCTCTGGCGAAGCTCGCGTGACGGCAGTTGGTGCGGACACGAAAGCCGGTGCCATCAGTCAAGTGCTGAAGCAGTACAAGCCAGAGTTGACTCCTCTGCAGCGAGCGATTCAGCGAGCCATTAGCTTTTTGACGTTTGGTGCATTTGGGCTGGCGGCGTTGATATTCATCGCCTACATGACATCTGGTCAGGACTCGGTGCAGATATTGAAAACCATCACTTCGGCGGCCGTGACGGTTGTACCAGAGGGTTTGCTACTGGCAAGTTCATTGCTCTTGGCGTTTGGTTCGATCAAATTAGCGCAAGCTAGAGTCTTGCCACAAAAATTGTCAGCCATTGAAGCCATGGCGCTACTCAACTTGCTGTGTGTCGACAAAACTGGCACGCTTACCAGCGACGAAGTGACGTTGGAAAAAATCGTTGCTTTGGGTAGCGGCGATCAATCAGACGAAATGCTTTCAGGGATTGTCGCCTTGATCGCGGAGCAAACCAGTGGTGGCAATATCACTGGTCAAGCTATCTTGGAAGCAGCCACGCCGCTCAAGGACGCCAAGATTATTGACGTTATGGCGTTCTCATCGGCGCGCAAAATGGCGGGTTTGCGGTTTGAGTCTGAAGGCAAAATTCGCACAGTCGTCATGGGCGCGCCAGAATTTGTGACGGAACTAGCGCCAGTTGATGCAATGGGTCAGCGTCAAATTAACGAATGGGCTGACGCGGGTCTGCGTGTATTGCTACTGGCTGAGTTTGATGATTCTCGGGGCGCTTTGAAGGATTTGCCTGCTGGGTCTGGCCGTGCCATCGGTGCGGTGATTTTGCGCAATGCGCTGCGCGATGGTGTTCAGAAAACCGTTCAATTTTTGCAAGATCAAGGTGTCAGTATTCGGGTGATATCTGGCGACAACCCACGGACGGTGCAGTTCATCGCCTCGGCGGCTGGCATCAATAATTCTGACAAAGCTATCACTGGTGCGGCGCTGGCTGCGTTGAGTGACAAAGATTTTATCAAGGCGGCTGACGAACACGTCATATTTGCTCGGGTGCATCCGGAGCAAAAGGAGCGGCTGATTGCGCACTACAAAAGTCAGGCCCTGTTCACCGGCATGGTTGGTGACGGCGTCAATGACGCGCTGGCGCTCAAAAAGGCTGATCTTGGTGTGGCCATGCACGCGGGCGCACCAGCATCGCGTCGCGTCTCAGACATTATCCTATTGAACAATTCATTTACGTCTCTGCCGCTCGGTATGCGGCTAGGCAACCGAATCATGCAAGCGATTGAGGTGATCGCTACCCTGTTCTTCCACAAAATTATTTATGGCGTGGTGCTGTTGATGTGTACGTTGTCGCTGGGTATGCTTTATCCATATCAGCCGCGTCACATCACCTTTATGAATATTTTCCTGGTGACGCTGCCGACCCTGATGTGGACACTTTTTCCGCCTGTGCCAAACCACCGCATCAATCCTCGCCTATTTTGGCGTCATACGCTGATGAGTGTGATGCCCATTGCTCTGATCACGGGGTTGACAGTAGCCTTCACCTATTGGATTGGCTCTGCCATCTTCCCTGACCGTCCTGAAGAAGTCGCCACCATGACAGTGCTGACAGCAACGTTCTATGGCGTCTATCTGGTATTTTTGGTCGGACCAATGCTGGGCGTTACCTTAACGCGCAACGCTAGAAAAGCACGCCTGTTGTATATGCTGGCGGTGAGTATTGTAGCAGCTGGTAGCTTTGGTATCGGTCCACTCCGCCGATTCTTTGACTTTACCAAACCAGACATCATCGTCCTGTTGCCAGCGCTTGGTGTCGTCGTCCTGGCGGCAATCTTACAGTGGTGGCTCGCACTGCGCGCTGGCATAAAAGTCAGATCCTCGCAGTCTTAATGCGACATTTTGTCCAAAACCACCAGATTCTCAATGTGTGGTGTGCGCGGGAAGAAATTGTAGCCCTGATGATGCACAATGTGATAGTTCTCACTGAGTAAAGCAACGTCTCGAGCTTGGGTAACGGGGTTACAACTCAGGTAGACGATGCGTGGTGGTAATTGTTCCAATAAGCGGTCGACGACGTCCGCATGCAGGCCGGCACGTGGTGGATCGACGATGATGAGATTGTCAGGGTGAATATAATCAAGGGCCTGTTCACTGGCTGCCAAGACGGCTTTGGCATTGTGCTCGCGTCCCAAAGTGTGAATATTTCGCTGCATTTCCTGGACGGCATGCTCGTTAATTTCTACCAAAGTGACATGTTCTCCGCCGATAGTGAGGCCGATGGTGCCAACACCCGAATACATATCAACAGTTGATAGAGCGTTATTTGACTCTACTGACGCGGTACGAATCCACGCTGCCATGTCGGTGAGTGTCTGCTCATATACTGGCAAATTGACCTGGAAAAATCCTTCGGCAACATAGCGAAACGGAACGTCTAGTATCTCGTCAGTGAGAACGGTGTCGCCAAACGCCGCTAGCCGTTCGGTGATGACGCTGGCGGGGCTTTTGGGGTTAGAATAGATGATTTCTCCACCTTGGGCTGACAGGTTGGCTGCTTCCTCCGCGGTGATGACATCTTCCAGGTGGTCTTTGAGGTATAATTGCCAGATACACTTGCCTGACCGGCTACATCTGATGAGTAGTGTTTTCAGGTTGCGTGCGGTGACTGGTTTGGTACGCAGTAAGTCGCGAATTTCTACGGCTAATGTGTTGATCTCGGGGCGAGCGAGTGAGGTGCCGTCGACAATGATTTTGCCCTTTGAACCACGCCGAAAAAACGCCAAATCAAGGGTGTCGACCCCCGACTCCGGGTCCGTGTCGCTGTACCAACTGTATTCAACTTTGTTACGATACGCCAGTTGCTGTTCGTCTGTATAGACTGTCGGCGCAGTTGGCAAGGTAACGTGATGTAGCCTAAACGCTTCGGCGATTAGCTGGGCTTTGTACTGCTGCTCTGCTGAAAAGTTCATGATTTGCCAGGGGCTGGTGCTGAGGTAACTGTCTGGATCGACCGGAGTGATGCGCTCAGGGCTGGCGTGATGAACTTCGGTTACGACGCCTTCGACGAACTTTGATTTTTTCTTGATCACCCTGATAGTCACTTGTTCGCCTGGCAATCCACCCCATACAAATGCTTTACGGCCATCTGCCAGCGTGCCGATGGTCTGGCCACCGCCAACGATGTTTTCTAGGGCTAAGGTTGCAGTCTGCGCTTTCTTCATTGCCCTATTGTACCCCAAACCAGGCGCATTTGGAAAATGACCAAACGCTAGGGCAAGGTATGATTAGAAATCGCAATTTTCAGCCGCTGGCGCTGGCGTGTTCCACCACATTGCCAGAATGCCTTTTCCGACGCGACATTTAGTGCCGTTAGCTCGGTACATCAGTAGCCCATAGCGATTGTCAGGGCTTTTGTTGACGGTGTATTCGTAGTGTTTGCCGCGCCAGTCGGTCGGTAATTCTTTGAGATATTTTGGTACTAATAATGGGTTGAGCTCGCCAGCATCGCATGTCCGGTTGGTCGCCGAGCTGTATTTACTGCAGGACGCAGGCCACGGATATTCTCCATTTTGGCTGTAATATTCTTCGACGGCGTTTTGGATGGTTAATAATTCAGTCTTGCTCTCATTGTTAATGGCGTCTTCGCGGGCAGTGCGCCACGCCAGACCACCGAGGGTCATCAAGATGCCGAGGACCAAGACGACGACCAATACTTCGACGATTGTAAAACCATAGTGCTTATGCATAGTTTGATTATACGGCGGCGTTGGCGGATTGGCAAGCTTGGTATCTCTGCCCTGATGTGGTACAATGTTACACGTAGTTGCGCTCACGCGTTGCTCATATTGGGCCGTCGCCAAGTGGTAAGGCACCAGGTTTTGGTCCTGGCATTCGGGGGTTCGAATCCCTCCGGCCCAGCCAAACTGTGTATTAACCGTCTAGCCAGAAGTGGTTGGGCGGTTTTCTTTTGCCTCTTACGCTTGTTATTCTATGATATGATTACAGGGTCTATAATAAAGTCATTGTATGTCTTGAAGTTATTAACAGAAAGGAAAAAGATGGAAATTAACAAAGTTGCATTAAAGGCGTTTTACGAGCTTCATAAAGAGGACTATTTTCGGCGACGGTATTCTGGCGATGCTAAGCTGTGGGATGAATTATATAAGTGGGATATTCTGCCTCGTCTCAATAAGGAGTTGGCGCAGTACCAATCAGTTACTAAAGAGTCAGTTGCAGAGGTTGCGCGCATCCTGACACACCACACAAGTACTAGTAATTTTGCTAATTGGCGGGACATTGATGATTTGAAAGATTTTTTGCAGCGCCCGAATGCTCACGCCGTCATTAATGAGCTATGGCGCGCAGCACCTGAGTCTGTCGATCAGCGTATTGATAGTGCCGGGGAGATGTCACAACTCTTGATGTCAGGTAAAAAATTTGCTCCATCCACTTGGGCTTACCTGCTCGCAGCGCGCGACTGTCATTCATTTGCGCTCTACCGTGATGTGGTCATGAAACAGGTCGCTGAAATATGTGGTATAGATAAGCCCGCTGCCGTATCTCAGGGTAAAAAATATGCCCTAGTGAATGATGCAGCACTATATTTAGGTGAGCTGATGCAGCGTGATGTTTCTGAAGAGTCATATATACAGGCGCTGGATGGTCAGGATTTTTTGTGGGTCGTGCTGATGTATAGCGAAGACTAGATGATATTATCTTAGCCCTTACTCTGCCTCGTAACACACTTATGCCATTCAGAGACGACAATTGGGATGATGAACGATAGCAGGCTGATGATGGTCATGTCACTAAGGGCGACGTGTGCAATGTGGAGGATTTCACCGAGCGGGCCGAAAAAGACTAGAATTTGCAGGACGATGGATAGGATCATACCAGCGTAGAAGCTCTTGTTCATGACTTTCAGGCGCTTCAACAGTGACTCGTCATCGGAGCGAGCGTTGAAGGCATTTGCCCACTGGCTGACCACTAGGGCGATGAAGGCCATGGTTTGGGCGTACGCATGTCCTTGCCGTTGTTCGAAGAATATGTAAACCGCCAAGGCGATGGTCGACATGGTGCCGGCGACGATAACCATTCGCCAGACCATCATGTGGTTCAAAATTGGAGCATCTGGCTTTTCGGGCGGACGGTTCATAACTCCCTTCTCTGTTGGCTCCAGTCCAAGCGGGATGACCATCGAGGTGTCGGTGACTAGGTTGACCCACAAGATTTGCACTGGCTCTAGTGGCGTTTTGATACCAATCAGCAGCGCACCAACCATAGTAATGAGCTCACCAGTGTTGGTCGACAGTAGGTAGAACAACATACGACGAACGTTGGCGATGATAGTGCGACCCTCGCGCATGGCGTCGATGATAGTCTTGAAATTATCGTCCAGCAAAATGATAGCTCCAGCGTCGCGCGCAATGTGCGATCCCGAACCCATGGCTACGCCAATGTGAGCATTGCTGAGCGCTGGCACGTCATTGACGCCGTCTCCTGTCATGGCGGTGATGTGATGCTTTTTGAGAATGGTCAGCAAGCGATATTTTTGTTCGGGGATGACGCGCGAAAAGACTTTGGTGCGTTCGACGATTGGGTCAAGCTGCTCATCTGTCAGTTTATTCATTTGGCGGCAGTCGAACACCTCGTCGCGGTCCTTGACCATGCCTAGTTGATGTCCGATTTGGTAGGCTGTTTCAAAATGATCGCCAGTGATCATGCGTACGGACACGCCAGCTTTCAGAGCGGCGCGAATTGCTCGAGGCGCTTCTGGGCGCAAGACGTCGCTGACTGCTACAAAACCTTCAAAGGTTAATTTTTTGCCTTTCAATTCGTAAAATTCATGAACTGGGTGCGCTGAGGTGTAGGACGCCAGGCCGATGACTCGTTGACCTTTGGCGGCGAATGCTTCCAGGGCTGCTAGAGCTTGTTTTTTGACAGCGGCGGTTACTTTGCAGGCTGCCAAAATCTGTTCAGGCGCGCCCTTGAGGTATAGCTGAAAATCCTTGCCATGATGCCACACGGCGGCGGACATGCTGAAATCTTGATTGAACGGTATGTCACGAAACGGTGAATTTTTGACTTGGACGCCATGTGTGCGTACAAATTCTTCCAGCGCAATGTCAAGTGGATCATGGCTTTTGGCGTCGCCACGGTTGATGGTGCGGGCGATGATGTTGATGACGGCTGTGTCATTAGGAGACCAAGTTTCTTGAACGGTCAATTTGTTTTTGGTCAGCGTGCCAGTTTTGTCTGTGGCGATGGTGGTGATGACGCCGATGGTCTCGATGGCTCGCATCTGATGTACCAGGGCTTTTTTGGCAGCCATGCGTCGCATGCCCAACACTAACACCACCGAGATGGCGATTGGTAGGCTCTCGGGAACGGCACTGACAGCCAGTGCCATGACAAAGCGCAGGCTCTCCAGAACGTCCATGCCGCGCAGCAGGCTGAGTCCAAAGGCCACGACGCTGACGGCAGCGACAACGGCGATGATTCTGGTGATCAGGACGTCGATTTTTTGCTGAACGGGACTTTGGGTATTTTGCCGTTTTGACAGCGTAGCAAGGTTGCCGAACTCGGTGTTGTTGCCGGTGGTCACCACGACGCCAGTACCAGTGCCACTGATGATGAATGAGCCTTGAAACAACATGTTGGTTTGCTCATACAATTCTTTATGGCCCTCAAGCACGTCAGGTTTTTTGCTGATGGGCAATGATTCACCGGTCAATTGTGACTCATCAACTCGCAGATTAGCCGTTCGGAGGAGTCTGATGTCTGCTGGGATTTTTTCGCCTTCAGCTAGTGTGATGATGTCGCCAGGCACCAACTGCGAAGCGTCGACGCGAGCTGTGTGATTACCACGTAGCACATCAACTTTTTGTACGCTGCGTTTGGATAGGCTGCGGAGAACCCGGTCAGTCGAAAATCGCTGGATGTAGAAAATGATTGCTGAGATGGCGATGATCACCAAAATGATGACCGCGTCAATGTGATCGCCGTGCCACAAACTGATGGCGGCTGCCACCCCTAGCACCAGCATGAAAATATCCAAAAACGGTTCTACAATCTTTTTCCAGAGTGGCTCGGACTCAATTTTGATAACGTTGATGCCGTACTGCTTTTGGCGGCGCTTAACTTCTCTGGCTGTCAGCCCATATTCATTTGTGCGTAATTTTTTCAGGGTTTCGTGAGCGGGCGTGGCGTAAAATGTCATACTTCACAGTATAAAACAAAAAGCATAAGCGGTCTAATTCTTACTGCACGTATTTTTTTGCGCGAGCTTTGTCGACTTGGACTGTTTCGAAGACGGTTTTGGCCATTTGGTCAAAGGCATTCTTGCCTTCAGCGTTGTAGCGGCCAGTCCCCTGCAATATTACACCGTCCTTTTCAAAGTAGTAAAAGAAGGTTACGTAGCTTGTCGGGTCACTTTGTGGCGTTGTGTGTCGTACTTCTTTGGAATTATACTTGGTGATTTGGTCGTATTTGTGGGTGCCAGCCTTTACATAATAATCATCTGCAGTCGCCTGCTCTAGTGTTTTAGAGGTGGAAACAGGACGAACTGTGAGGCTGATTTGGACGTTGTTTCTGGTGCCAACAAAGGTGATTTTGTCATCAGCACTGGACCGTTGCGTGATGCTAAAGCCGTCGATTTCATTAGCGAACTTGTTTACCTTCACGATTTCTCGGTCATCTGAGGTGTATTCTTGGTCGGGCGCTTGGTAATTACTGTCGTACCTGACAGACTTGACCAGTGATTGGATGCTGGATGATTCAAATAAAGTTTTACTACCTGAAGCATTGCTGATATTTTCAATGTCCAGGTGGAGTTCGTACCATTCTTGGTCGCGCTGAACTAGTGGTATTTTGACGATGTAGTGATATGAATTGTCATCATAGGCGTAGCCTCCCAGTGCGCCAGTGGCTTTGTCGGCCTTGAGCTCAGTGAAGTTACCTCGTTTTTTGGCAGCCTCGAGGTCATTGGCACGGCTGGCTTTCCCGACCTGCGCGATTTTGGCGGTGATGGTGTACGTTTCGCCCTTGTCTTTGATAGTCATAGTTGGAAAGCGCGGACGCTCTTCGCTTTTGATCTCGTACGAATACTGGTCTTTTGGCAGCAACATAGTAGCAGCGATATTGTAGCCATCAGAGGCGAAATGAACTGTGTTGGCAGCCAGACGCTGATTGATCTGCTCTTTTTGATAGTGATTATAAAATATGATTCCCAGGATACTGACTGCAATGACAAATAAGCCAATGAAAACGCCAATGAAAATCTGTTGTTTTTGTCTTCTACGCATAAGCGGTATTATATTTTGTTTATGCTAAATTGTCAATCGCACCAAAAGAGCTTCCGCCATGATGACGGAAGCTGAAGGGGGCGTGGTGGTTCGTAGTTATCGGATAGCGACCAGCTGGGCGCGCTGCAATTTGACGCCAGCGCACCAGGAAACGGTGTCTTTGGGACGCTTGTCCAGCAGGCTGCGACCCAACGGGCTATCGATGGAGATGCGGCCATCTGTCGGGTTGGCTTCCAGACTGTCAACCAGTATGTAGTGAAGCATGCGACCTTGCTGATCGACTAAGTCAACGATTGAGCCCAGAGCGACGCGTAAGCGGTCGCGTTTGCGTGGTAGCGGTTTGGCATTCTTTAGCATGTGGCGTAAATTGGCCAATTTGCCACTGACCAGTTCCAGGTTCATGATGACTTCATTGCGCTGCAATTTATCGTCGCGGGATTTAGCGCGACCGATTTCACGCAAGGTGAACTGGAGCGTTTTTTCTTGTGCTTCTAACTGAGAAATTTCTTTGTGTAATTCTTTAAAGCCTTTTTGACTGAGATGCGTCGTTCGTACATTACTCATAGTACCCCTTTCCCGGTTGCTTACCCAACCGACACTATCTAGTACATCATGCCTACCTGAAAAATACCTGAAATTTATCGTTTTGGCAGCGAAAGTGTAAATGTCGTGACTTTTTCAGGGGTGGAACGTGCAGAAATATGCCCGCCCAAAGCACGCGTTAGTTGATGCGCTAGGCTGAGCCCCAGCCCGTAACTATTGGCGTGTTGCTGCCCGCTGTAAAATCGTTCAAAGATGTGCGGCAAATCTTTGGCGTTGATACCCGGGCCATGGTTGGCGACGGTGATGATGACGGTCGTCTTGAGAGGTTTGATGGTGAGGCTAATGGGTGAAGTGTCGGGGCTGTGCTTGACCGCATTGTCCAAAAGCACTGCAATCACTTCTCGCACTGCTGGTCGGTTCATGGTCACCGCCAAGTCGTCGGGGGCGTGTAGTGTCACCCGCTCCTTGCCGGGCCTGGAATTGATCAGATTATTAGTTAGTTCCACGAGATCAAATTTTTCGATGTTGGACGAGAGCTGCCGTTCGCTGTGGGACAATTCTAAAAGCATGGTGGCAAGCTCGTTCAGGCGATTAATTTCCTCAAGGTTGCTTGCCAAGGTTTGTCGCAACTCGGACTTGGGCGTTTTGGGGTTGTGCAATGCCAGCTCGGCCTCGGCTTTCATGATGGCCAGTGGCGTGCGCAGCTGATGGCTGGCGTTAGCGACAAAGCGTGATTGGGCTTGATGGGCGGCCTCGATGGGCTCTAGGGTGCGCTGCGCCAACAGATAAGCGATAACCCCACCGCCCAGTAACACCACCAGGTTGAGATACGCCAAGCTGATGATGAGATTGGCGTCGGTAGCCTCCATCTGCTCGCTCAGCGGCTTATCCAGTGAGCTGCCGCTGACTAGTCCACGCTTGACGGCAAAACCTTGCAAGCGAGCGTCAATTTCCGAACGCGCAATGTTAAAGATGATGCCGCTAAACAGTAGACTGACCATCATCAATATCAACAGATACCAGCTCGCCAATTTGATGGTGGCGGAGGTGAATAATTTCACGTAATCGCCTCCACTTTATAGCCAAAGCCACGCACGGTGTGAATCAGTGGACGGCGAAACGGCTTGTCGATTTTCTTGCGCAGTTGCTTGATGTAGGCTTCAACGTTGTTCGGCAGAATGTCGGCATCAAAATCCCACACATGGGCGATCAGCGTTTCTTTGCTCAAGGTCTGGCCAGGATGGCGCATCAGGTATTCCAACAGCGCGAACTCTTTGGCTGTCAGCTCAATGGTTTTACCGCTGCGTTTGACGGTGCGCTGGGTCTGATTGAGCGTCAAATCAGCGACTGTCAGCTCATCGTCATGCGCTAAAGGCGGCCGCCTGAGTAGTGCTCTGACGCGAGCGGTCAGTTCATCGATGGCAAATGGCTTGACCAGATAGTCATCAGCGCCGACGTCCAGACCAAAGGCTTTGTCTTCGGTTGTACCGAGCGCCGTGAGTAGCAAAATAGGCATTGTTTTGTTGGCTTGACGCAGTGAGGTGATGATATCGGTGCCGCTTTTGCCTGGTAGCATGCGGTCCAGCACGAGTAAATCATATGGCTCAGTTTCTGCCATAGCTAACCCCTCTTCTCCGTCATGAACCATGTCGACGGCATGACCTTCGGATCGCAGTGCGGCGGCGATAACTCGGGCGATTTTTCTTTCGTCTTCGACGACCAATAGTCTCATACGCCCATTATACCCTGGTTTTCTGAAAAAGCCCTGAATGCTATAATTGACAGTGACAATAACCAAGGAGGTGTATGGGTAAAGAGGTAAATCCCATTATTCAGATCAAAAACTTTAGTATGAAGTTTGGCACCAAAACTGTCATCAAAGACTTGAGCTTTGAAGTGATGCGCGGCGAAGTGTTCGGATTTTTGGGTAGTAATGGTTCAGGAAAAACCACGACGCTTAGGGCACTGTTGGGGCTATACGAGCCAACGGCTGGTGAGCTGCTAGTTGATGGCAAACCGTATGCAGTTGAAGATGGCGTCAAGCTAGGCTATCTCCCGGAAGAGCGCGGTTTGTACAAAAAAGAAAAAGTCATTGACACGATGATTTACTTTGGTCGCTTGAAAGGTTTGAGCCAGGAAGAGGCTCGCGATTTTTCAATCAAGTATTTGGAGCGAGTGGGCTTGAGCGATAAGGCAAAAACGCGGCTGGACAAATTATCAGGTGGTCAGCAGCAAAAAATTCAGCTGGGCGTGACCATCATGGGTGACCCAGAACTGCTCATTTTGGACGAGCCAACCAAGGGCTTTGACCCAGTCAACCGCCGACTACTGATGAATATCATTGAAGAGCGACAAAAAGCCGGCGCCACCGTGGTGTTCGTGACCCATCAAATGGAAGAAGTCGAGCGCTTGTGCGACAAAGTAGTTCTCCTGAAAGATGGCAATGCAGTAGAATACGGCACCGTGGCGGATATCAGAAAGAAATATGGCGGTAAGAGCCTGGATGATATTTTTGTGAAGATTTACGGCGGCGAGGAAAAGGAGGCGGTCAATGCGTAACATGTACAATTTGGGAACGGTGGTTAAATTTGAGATCATGCGCATGCTGAAGAAATTCAGCTTTTGGGCAATGGCGCTCGGCTTCCCGCTGATGTTTGCTGCTATTTTCGGCATCGTCTTTTGGTCAAATCAAGCCACTATGGAAGCTACCAAAAAGCTTCAAGAACAAGATTTCAAAGTAGCCATCGTCGACGACTCAGGCGTCGTTAACTCACAATTGGCTGAGCAGATGAAGTTGGAAAAATTAAGTAGCAAGGACCAGGGTATTCAGCGTGTCAAAGACGGCAGTTTGGACGGATTTATCTACTTCCCTGCCAACTTGGAGCAGAACGCCGTACAGACCTATGGTAAAGATGTCGGTATGTTCCAAAATAGCCGCTACTCTGCGGTGGCTGAGACGTTGTTGACCGCTTCGATTGAGGGGAAAATAGATCCACAGTCAAAAGAAATTTTGAAAAATAAAGTGAAGACTGAAACGACCACCTACCGTAACGGTGTCGAGTTTGATGGCGTG
>CAUQMR010000001.1:0-91390 GCA_963519285.1 uncultured Candidatus Saccharibacteria bacterium | reverse complement strand
ATATCGACCCAATTATTTTATGAGGAGGATAGTGCGAAGAAATGTGCTGTCGTCGATACTTCAACCATAGAATGTGGCGGTAAAAGCGGTAAAGAGGCTATCTTTGATATCGTTAAACAGGCGGTAAAAATTTTAACCATGGGTGTAGGTGTCACAGCTGTTGGTGCAGTAGTTTATGGTGGCATATTATTTTCATCATCTGGAGATAAGCCAGAAAATATCAAAAAAGCTCGCGAGATTTGGATTAATGTTGTGATAGGTTTACTACTCTATGCATTTTTCGTTACACTCACCCAATTCTTAATCCCAGGAGGAGTATTCTCATGATCAAACGGGCAATTATAGCAGTTACTTTGGTGTTTATGGGTAGCTTTGGTATGGCATTTGTCAGCACACAACCTGCCTTAGCTGGTGCTTGTGATGAACGTGGTCGTGTTATAACTCTAAAACCTTGGTTTTATAACTTAACATCTGGTAATTCGTGTGATTTAAAGAGTCCGAGTGAGGCTGGTGGTTTTGGCCCATACATCTGGCAAATTGCCTTAAACCTTATTGAAGATTTATTCCAAATCACAGGTTATATTGCAGCAGGATATATCATATACGGCGGTTTCCTATTTATCACCAGCTCAGGATCGCCAGATCGGGCGGCTCGTGGACGAAAAACAGTTTTTAATGCCATCATTGGCTTAGTTATAGCTATCGCCTCAGTAGGTGTAGTAAACTGGGTATCAGGAGCATTATTATAACTATGGAAAAGTTTATCGTTCAAATTGTTAGCCAACTAGGTTCCCCAAGTGACGTAGGAATTCCTGATCGTAAAGATGATAAGGTGGCATTACAAAGTATAGCGAACCTGGTGTTTGCTATTTCAGCGGTCGTAGCTATCATTTCCATCATCATCTATGGCATCATGTATAGTGTATCCGCTGGCGATCCAGGCAAAGTCTCGAAAGCTAAAAACGGTATCATCTATTCGGTGGTTGGTTTGCTGGTGGTATGGTGCGCTTTTGTTATTACAAATTATGTCGCAGGGAGGTTTAACTAATGAAAAAAATCGTAACTATTACCGCTACTCTGGCTCTCGCCATAGTCGGTGGTTTTTTGCTGTCACAAGCTGCTTCAGCGGTTGGTATTTATGACGCGTGTAGTACTGATCCAAACAATATTGTTTGTGCTAACAGTAGTGAATCAGTTGACCCTGTCATCAAAACAGTCATCAGATATCTGCTGATTATCTCTGGTATTGTATCGGTTGTGATGGTTATTATTGGTGGGTTAAAATATACTACATCAAACGGTGACAGTGCTAAGCTAAGCTCTGCTAAGAACACTATCATGTACGCCATCATCGGTGTAATCATCTCTGCCCTTGCGTATGCTATCGTTGATTATGTATTTCTTCGCATCATTGGTAAATAAATAGAGCCCAACACAGTATAGACAGACCGTAAAATATGGTATAATGAAGTAAAATAACAATCAATTTCCCAAGGAAAGGAAACGAAATTCATGAAAAAAACCATTATTAAAATAGCCGGCGCGTTTGCCCTTCCTATGTTAGTTATGGGTGTAGTATTTTTGGCTTCTGGCGACAATGCGTTTGCGCAGGTTCGAGAAGGCTTAAATAAGGTTCAGAACGCCAACACCGGTGCTAGTGCTAACGTTGACGACATCATCTCAAAGTCAATTAACTTTGCATTGATGGCGATTGCGATTGTCTCTGTGTTTATGTTGATCCTTGGTGGTTTCAAATACACCACATCAAACGGTGACAGTGCTAAGGTGACGTCTGCTAAGAATACCATTATGTACTCCTTGATCGGTCTGTTGATTGCTATCTTTGCCTACGCTATCGTTAACTTTGTGGTCAATAAGGTTACCGGTAACTAATCCACCTAGTTACATCTCGAAAAACACCAGTCATTGCGACTGGTGTTTTTAGTAGAGATTAGTGATTGATTACAGAACTTGAATCTTCTTAGCTTTTTCTTGTTTTACTTTTTCAAAGGTAATTGTCAATACGCCGTCTTTTAGCTCTGCTTTCACGCCCTCTTCCTTGACTGCGACTGGAAGAGCTAGGGTTCGCCGAAATTCGCCCCAGTAACATTCTTGAATGTGCCAGTTGTTAACCTCGGTCTCATCACCACTAGACAAGGTACCGGAGATGGTCAAGATACCATCAGAGATACTGACATCCAAGTCGTTGCGATCAACGCCGGCGGTGCGCGCTTTGATGACCAATTCTCCCTCGGTCTCAAAAACATCAACCGCTAACTGACCCATCAGGTCATCAGCGTCCTCTTCCCAGTTATCCTCAGCAGCAGTCATGGTTGGTGCTGGTGTTGGTGCTGGTGTTGACAAATCAGCTTCATCCAAAAATGCAGCAGTCAAATCGTCATCTGTAAATAAATTATCGTCCTGTTTCCGGGCCATAGTTGTTCCTCCACTCTATTTGGCTCAATTGACAATGTTCCCTATTAGTATAACGGTTATGTGCGTTATAATCAACAGTGAAAGGTAAAAAACGTAAAAAATACAATGTTTGATAAGGTATTGTCAGTTATTGCTCCTCACTACTGTTATGGGTGTGGAAAATCTGGTCAAACTATTTGCCAAAAATGTAAAAAACACATCATACAGATGAACTATACCACATGTGTATTGTGTGATTGGCGGCCTAAATATGGTAATTATTGCGGCAGACATCGCTTCCCTGTTCGACAGATCTACTGTTTACTGCTTAGGCAAGGTGCGGCGTTGCAAGCGATTGATGCGCTCAAGTTTGAACGCAAACGAGCTGTTATCAACGATTTGGTGAATATCACTGACGCATTACTGCCACAGCTGCCGACTAACAGCGTGCTAGTTCCTATTCCGACTACACCCCGTAACACGCGCATTAGAGGATATGACCACATGAAGCTGATTTGTCGCCAGTTGGGGCGCGCCAGGAGAATCCCTGTTGAGCAAGTGCTTCAGCGGTGCAATAACGTCACGCAGCATTTTGCTACATCGGCCAAACAGCGGATATTGCAGGCAAAAGAGTTTTTCCGGGTGGTGGGTAATATCGATCCAGCCAAGCAGTACTGTCTGGTGGATGACATTTTCACTACTGGTGCTACGGTGCGGGAGGCTGCTCACTGTTTGCGGCAAGCGGGCGCTACCTCTGTAACGGTCATAGTCCTGACGCGGCAGACTTCATAAGAAACCACGGCTGATTAGACGTGGTGATATCCACTACCTTTGGCAATTTCCTGTGCGCGATAAAGTTGTTCTGTCAGGAGTAGACGTACAAGTTGATGCGGAAACACCAGTTTTGACAGCGACCAAACGACATCAGCCCGCTCGCGTAGTTCCGAAGAAACACCAAATGCCCCACCAATGATGATGACTACCGACTGACTGTGGGTGAATTGATTTTCCAAGAGAGCTGATAGCTCTGGAGATGATAGATTATTACCTCTTTCGTCCAGTAAAACGACAAAATGGTCTGGTTTGACCTGCTTGAATATCCGTTCAGACTCTTCCTGACGCGCTCTGGGGCCTTCCAGCGAAGAATTAGCCAACAATACCCATTCGACATTCCACGGGGCTCTCAGGCGCTTCTGGTAGTATTCTAGGCCATCCATGACCCATGAATTATTTTTCTTGCCGATTGTGATAATTTTTAGCATAACTAATGGTAAGTATAACCTACCCTCTGGTATAATGAAAAAGTCAATCACGGAGAGGTGCAGGAGTGGTTGAACTGGCCGCTCTCGAAAAGCGGTAAGCTGCAAGGCTTCGAGGGTTCGAATCCCTCTCTCTCCGCCATGAAATGTTTATTCAGCCCTCACCTCTGTGAGGGTTTTGTGCTACCAGAGAGTAACAGTATGATATAATAATGTTGAAATATCGTAAAAGGGAGATAATAATATGGGTTTAGATTATGAAAAGTTGCCTGAATATATTGAAATTGCCGAGGAGGTTATTAGGGGCTTAGGAGGAGCGGCGGTTAATACCGTTCAATTTCTTGATGTAATGGCAAAAGAATATGGCATTTCTGCGCCAGATGCACTTCTTGCTGCTGATACTGCAGACTCTATTGAGGTAAATTATTTTGAGAACACAGTTAAGTTAGTGCCTGAGCTGTCTCCTGAAGAGGAACCGACAGAAGAATAATCCACGGGAGTGGTTCAGAATAAAAAATAGCTCTTCCATGACGAAGAGCTATTTTGATAATGCTAATTGGTACACCCGGCACGATTCGAACGTACGACCTTTGGCTCCGCAA
Organism: uncultured Candidatus Saccharibacteria bacterium; assembly: GCA_963519285.1. Lineage (GTDB taxonomy): Bacteria > Patescibacteriota > Saccharimonadia > Saccharimonadales > Saccharimonadaceae > Nanosynbacter. Next base: position 87,114 of record CAUQMR010000001.1, on the reverse strand, counting down.
GCCAACGCTCTATCCAGCTGAGCTACGGGTGCATACAGCCTTTCGGCAAAACCGATTGGCCATAACAAAAATATAAGGTACCTTCTCTGTTCACATCATGAACATCGAACTTTTACATTCTAACACATATCAAAAGCTAAGAGCAAGCTAAAGCTTAATGATTCGGATGAGTTTTTCCAAAGCGTCTGGTTTTATCTCTTGCATGGGCAGGCGTGTACCTAACATATCGACAATTACTTCCCCCTCTGCCTCTGAAAAGTAGATAGTTAGTCCTGGTGAAAAGCGTTTAACGGGTAGTAATAGTACTGAGAACTGACCTTGATATTCGATAACACCAAAAGCTTTGAATTCACTAAAATCGTATAATTTATCCGCTACATAGACACCTTTAGGACTAATGGCGTAGTTGATCATGCGAGGGGTTTTGGTGGATAGAGATAGTAACGCCACCGCCATGATGGGTATTAACACCGTGAACGTCCAGCTTTTGATCCAAAAGACAGACAGTGCCATGAGTGCCATGATGACCACGGCAAATGATAGATACCAGCCTAGACCGCGCGCTGGACCTCTGGTTTCTGGGGCGTGCCAAGAAAACGGTTCAGACAGGTCGTGAGCTGTTGTTTTGGTTGGTTCTGCTTCCATGGTTTTAGTATACCATGAGCATAATGTGTAGACTAGACGTCGGTAGAGCCGCCGCTGACGGCGAAGTTAATGACAAACTTGATGATGGCATAGGCAAAAAGAGCAATCAATAGACCAATCACGGCATATAAAATGGTGTTTTTGGCGGCAGTAACTGATTCCTTCCGTCCACCAGATATGACGTAGCGAAAACCACCAAAGATAAGCATTACCACGCTGACCACAGCGATACCGATCAGCATGAAGTTAATAACCCGACGCACCAGAGAGCTGTCACCATTCCACAGGTTGGTTGGCACACCATTGCCGCGAGCCGCCTCGACGCCTTCTGCGAAACCACCTTCGCCAAGTGCCAGAGCTGGCAGACCAGTGATGGTAAATGCTAAAGCTGTTGTTATGATGATGCTTGCGCCAACGGTTACAATCTTTTTCATAATAGCTATATTATCCCTGTTTGGTATTAAAAAGTCAACGCTATGGTATTTTGTACAGGTGTGGTACAATATAACCAGGTTTCATGGTGTACATTTTGGAGGAGTACCCAAGTGGCTGAAGGGGACGGTTTGCTAAATCGTTAGTACGGAGAGATCTGTAGCGGGAGTTCGAATCTCCCCTCCTCCGCCAGAAACTGATATGAAATTCTCAACTTACGGGTTGAGAATTTTTATTTGTGAACAGGAGTATGGTATAATGTGAACAGATTTCTGGAAGGGTGACCGAGTGGTTGAAGGTACCGGTCTTGAAAACCGGCGTGCGGTAAAACGTACCGAGGGTTCGAATCCCTCCCCTTCCGCCAGAATGATACGTAAACACCTCGAGCAGGTGTTTTTATTTGCTACAACGTGAAATATACTTGACATAAAATAAAACTTATGCTAATATGATAATCAGGTTAACAGCGCTCAGTGCGCGTTAATAAAACATAAACAGAGAGATACATGAATATATTACAACAGATTATTACACAGTTTACCATTTTTGTGAGCCTGACGACTGCTTGCGGTGTACTGATGCATGACACCCACGTAGATAAGGCGGTGGTATCAGTATTTAGTGCAGTTGATTTTCAGGGATCAACGGGCGACGATGGTATGAAAACAACAAGGATTGGTTCGTCTGCGCATACGCATCCAGAGCATACATCACTCAGTAGTATCATTCATGATGGATCAGCAAACCCACGTTCGACGCCACGAAATGATGACCGAAAATACATGAAAGTCAAGCGTGCCCAGGGTAATGGCGGCCCTGAGTTTGATGGGCAACGCTTGTGTATCGGTAAGATCTGTTTTTAGTTAAACTTGATAACTTCCAACTCAGTGATGAGTCGTTGGATGAGTGCTTGCTGCTCTGTGATGTGTTGGCGAGTTTCTTCCACCAAGTGGGCTGGTGCTTTTTCAGCGTAAGATGGATTGTTGATACGCGCTTCAAGCCCCTCGAGGCGCTTTCTAGCCTCTGTGAGGCGCATTTCCAGCTCAGTTTGGTGCTGGTAGAGCGTTTCATCATCGATATCCAGCCACACCTCCCTGTTCGCTGCGGCTAGCCTGAGACCACGTGGTTGATCGGTGTGTTCAATTGATGCAAGGCGCATGAGGTGCTTGATAGTGTCGGCGTTTTCTTTGACCAAGCTGTCGTTGCCGTACAGTAAGCGATATTTTTTATTGCCTGGTAGCTCCGTGATCACCCAGCGACCTTCGGAGACTAATTCTTTGATTCGTTCAAATTGTTCAGCCTCAATTTCGTCGTATTGTTCTGGCGTTGGCCAAGAGTCGCGCATCAGGATACCGTCGGTATAGTTGAGCGTCTGCCAAATCGTTTCAGTGACGAATGGTGCGAATGGATGAGTAATCCTCAGGCTGGTTGCCAGTACCCACGACAATAATGGGCGGTTGATGGCGGTTTTTGATGATTCAATATACCAATCGGCGACGTCGTCCCAGATGGCGTGGTAGACCGTTTCGGCGGCCTCAGAAAAGCGGTATTGTTCCAAGCGAACGGCGATGTTGTTGGCGGCGTCATTCAGCTGGCGAATAATCCAATGATCAGCTGGGGTTTGCGGCTGTAGTGGTACGATGACGTGATTGTCGCCAATTTGTGCTTCAACAAAGCGAGCGATGTTCCATAGTTTGTTGCAGAAGTTGCGAGCAGCGATGACCGCACCTCTATTGAAGGCTTGATGTTGGGCTGGTGCGCGGCCGGCGATGATACCCATGCGGGTGGCATCTGAGCCAAATTCTGAGACTAGTTCCATCGGATTGATGACATTGCCTTTGGATTTGGACATTTTTTGATTATGCTCGTCGTTGACCATACCATGCAGATAAACGTCCTTGAATGGTAGTTTGCCGGTGCGGTACAGGCTGAGCATAATCATGCGTGACACCCATGCTCGCATGATATCCATACCGGTCTCCATCAAGCTGGTTGGGAAGTATTTGGCTAGTTCCCCGCCATTGAGATAATCGGTGACAATGTATGGCCACTGCCCAGATGAGAACCAGGTGTCAAAGGTATCTTCTTCTCTGATATATGTTGTTCCATTTACAACAATACGCTTTTCGGTCACTCGGGTGTCGAAGATCCAGTCGTTTGAGTCAGTCTCATTGACAAACGCTGGGATTGGGATGCCCCATGGGATTTGTCGAGAAATATTCCAGTCCTTGAGTTGCTCTAGGTAGGCGATGAGCTCTTTGCGCTTTGAGGCTGGATGGAAGGTAATCTCCCCCTTCTCTAGCGCCTCGATGGCTGGCTTGGCTAGTGGTTGCATTTTGATAAACCACTGCTCTTTCACTATTGGTTCGATGACGGTGCCGCACTTGTAACAATGACCGACAGCGTGTTCAATACTAGATTCACCGCGACGTAGCTCCATGGCTTCTAAGGCGGCTAGGATGCGGCGTCTTGCTTCTTGCGGATCTAGACCTAAGAATTGTGGCGGCACATTGATCAATTTGCCATCATGGCTGATGATGCTTTTGACTGGTAGACCATGGCGTTCTGCCATCTCAAAGTCGTTTGGATCATGCGCTGGAGTTATTTTGACGGCTCCAGTACCGTAGCTCATGTCGACGTATTCGTCGGCGATGATGGGGATTTCGCGGTCGATGATTGGCAGGAGAATGCGGGTGCCAATGAGTTTTTTGTAGCGCTCGTCATCAGGGTGAACAGCTACCGCTACGTCACCAAGCATGGTCTCAGGACGGGTGGTGGCAACTACGATTTCACCAATTTTGTCCAGGGTTGGGTAAGCTATTTTCCATAACGTCCCCTTCTCTGTTTTGTGCTCGACTTCGATGTCAGCAAAACTGGTTTGATGAACAGTACAGTAGTTAACGATTCGTTCGCCGCGGTAGATCAGATCATCTTCCCACATCTGTTTGAAGGTATCGTACACCGTCTGTATCACCTTGTCGTCTAGAGTGAATGTAAGGTGCTTCCAGGAGGCGCTAGTACCCAAGGCGCGTAGCTGTAATTCCATATTGCCACGCTTTTCTTGGACAAAGTTCCATACTTGGCTGTACAATTGTTCTCGCGAAAAATCAAAGCGACTTTTACCCTGCTTTGCCAGCTCTTTTTCGTAGACTACCCATGTTTCAAAGCCAGCATGGTCGGCACCGGGGATAAATACTGCATCATCGCCCTTGAGCCTATGATAGCGAATCAAGATATCCTTCAGATTCATATCAAGCGCGTGTCCGATATGTAGGTTGCCGTTGGCGTTTGGTGGTGGCATGACGATACTGTACGGCTTACCTTCACCTGTGGGCGCAAAAGAATTGCTCGTCTCCCATAGGGCATAAATATCTGGTTCGTAGTCATTTGGAATGTATTGTTTGGCTAATTGCATATGATCTGATTCCTATATATTTCACGGGAAAAATGGCACACATAAACCACTGACTACTTTTCACACGAAAAAGTACCCTCGAGCGAGCTTATGTGTGTATTCTCCCATGTTTATTTCTGGTTATAGTATACCATAGAACTGGGATTTTGGCGCCATGGCTTACGCTGCGTCCAGCATAGATAGACTTGGTTGAACTTCCATGTTGTATGGGTCGGCAGGCTGGTTAATGTGGGCGCGGAAATAACCGAGTGCGGCGATCATAGCGGCATTGTCGGTGCAGAGCTGGATGGGTGCGTATTCAATGTCGATAGGCAGGGCTAGGCTTAGTTGGCGGCGCAGTTCTTGATTGGCGGCGACACCACCAGCGATGACGACGGAAGCAGGCTGAAAATTGTCATAAGCTTTCTTGGTTTTATCGACCAGGGTTTTGATGGCAGTGTACTGGAAGCTGGCTGCCATGTTGTGTTGTAATTTATCGGTCACCAGGGCGGGGAGCTCGTGTGATGGAAAGGTAAAGTCTTTACCGACTTCGCGCTGCACCATCCTCAGGACGGCTGTTTTAAGGCCGGAGAAGGAAAAATTGTATTCACCAGCGAGTTTGGCGATGGGTAGATTAAAGGCGCGCGGGTCGCCGAGTGCGGCTGCTTTGGCGATGGCAGGGCCACCAGGGTAGGGTAGACCGATAATTTTAGCGACTTTGTCGAACGCCTCACCGACGGCGTCATCTTGGGTTTGGCCGATGAGCTGGTAGTCGCCATGGTTACGGAACAGGACGAGCTGTGAATGTCCACCAGAAACGATGAGGGTAAGGAGAGGGAAGGTAGGTTGGTTTTTTGGCAGTGTTAAAGATAAGCTATCAGACTGCTGGTTGATGAAATTAGCATACACATGAGCTTCTACATGATGTATTTTATACAACGGTTTGTGATGAATAATAGCGAGAGTGCGGGCAGCGAGGGTACCAACAAGGAGCGAACCGATGAGACCAGGAGCGTAAGTGACGGCGATGGCGTCGATATCATCCCAAGTACAGTTGGCCTCAGATAACGCCTTTTTGACAACCGGGTTGATAACCTCCAGATGTGAACGGGCGGCAATTTCTGGAATGACGCCACCATATTCGGCATGGATGTCGATTTGTGAGTTAACAACATTTGATAATAGTAGATGACCATCTTCGACGACAGCGGCAGCTGTTTCATCACAGCTTGATTCAATTCCCAAAATCCTCATAACTATGGCATAGTATAGCACATATTCGCCTCTGTTGTCTGGAAGTGTGAATCGGCACGCAAAAGTGGTATCATGGATATATGAAACAGATTCTTGTCAAAGCAGCCAGAAGTATTTTGCCCGCTAGTGCTTTGCATGGCGTGGAAAACGGATATCGCCGAGTTAGAGTACGACTATTGAGTGCGCGGTATGGCAATCCGTCAAAAAACTTGCGAGTTATCGCAGTAACTGGCACCAACGGGAAGACAACGACCGCCTGCTATATCAATGAGATCTTGAAGGAGGCCAAATTTAAGACAGCAATGTTCACGACGGCGTTGATCGAGGTGGCAGGGAAGGCTCAGGTTAATGATTTGAACGCAACGGTGGCTTCGACTGGCAGGATGCAACAGTTCTTTCGTGATGCAAAAAAGGCTGATGTGGACTATGTCGTGTTGGAAATCACGTCACACGCGCTTGACCAGCACAAGCTTGACGGAGTGCCGATTGAGGCGGCAGTGATGACCAATTTGACGCAGGATCATTTGGACTATCACAAGACCATGGAGAATTATGCAGCGGCTAAGGGTAAGCTGTTTGCACTGGAACCACGATATATCATTTTGAACCGCGATGATGAATGGTATGACTATTTTGATCAATTCGTTGCCGGTGAACAAAAAATGACCTATGGTAAGCATCCGGAAGCAGAGGCGCAGATTCAGCGAGTGAAGCTGTACCGCAAGGGAACTGAAGCCGATGTGGTTTTGGATCATCAAACGCATTTGGAGCTGGCGACGGCGCTGCCGGGTGAATTTAATGTACACAATATGACGGCGGCGGTGACGTTAGCGTATTTGTTGGGCGTCAAGCTGCAGGATATCCAAGAAGGAGTGGCGAATGTAGAGGCGGTTCCTGGCAGGTTTGAGCGAGCAGTCGAGGGCGTTGGTTATGACGTTATTGTGGACTATGCACACACCCCTGATGCATTGGATAAATTATTAACGGCCGCTCGTAAGATCGCCAAGGGTCGAGTGATTTTGGTGTTTGGGGCTTGTGGGGATCGCGACAAGAGCAAGCGGCCAATTATGGGAGAAATTGCTGCCAAAAACACCGACAGGATATTCCTAACCGACGAGGAAAGCTACAACGAAGACCCTGATCAAATTAGGCGAATGGTTTATGAAGGAATTGAACGGGCGCACGGTGACGCCAAGACAACAGAAATTCCTGACCGGCGACAGGCGATTGAGCGAGCACTTGGCTCTGCGCAAAAGGGTGATATGGTGCTGATCACTGGGATGGGGCACGAGAAGTATCGAATCGTGAATGGACAACGGCTGCCGTGGAATGATAGCCAGGTGGTACGTGAAATTTTGGGACAGGAAAAACCAGAATAATTAACTCAATGACTTGCCGAAAAAAGCTTGTTTTTTGCGGAGCCATTCTTTGGATTGGCGGACAAGTTTTTCGGTATCTTTCGAACTTTTGAGGAGTGGTTTGATGGCTTCTTCGAGGTAGACACCGCCTTGAGATCCTTTGAATAGTAAGACGGTATCTTGATGAGCCAGAGATTGTAATAATTCTACAGCATCGATGGCTGTATCAAACGAGGTGACAGTACAGCCGTTGTCTTGGGCAGCTGGCGCCAAGAATGTAGCTGCGCTGGATCCGACAGTGATGACGTGCGATAGTTGCGCTGGGTCGCATAGGGTACCGAGTGTGCGGTGTTCAGACGCTGTTGTGTCGCCAAGCTCGTTCATATCTCCCAAGACGGCGATTTTGGTTTTGGCGGGTAATTGATAGAGTGTTTCGAGGGCTGATTTGGCGGCGAGTGGGCTGGAATTATACGAATCATCGATGAGCATTGAACCGTTGATACCGCTCAGTAGGTTCATTCGCCCTGGCACGGGAGTGAAGTTCTCTAGAGCGGTGATGACGCTTTCAACGTCAAGGTTGAATTCTAGTGCAACAGCAGCGGCTCCAGCAGCAATGCGTAGTTGGTGCTTGGCGACAACAGGCATGATGAACTCACGAGAGGTTTGTTCGCCGTGGGTGAGAGTACAGGTGTATCCTTGGCTGTGATTGAACTGATGAGCGGTGATGTAATAGTCAGCATCTGGCTCAGTACTGTAAGAAAGATTGCGTTCAGAATTGGCAAAAGCGATGAATCCAGAATTGATATCATCACGGTTGTACAGGGTGACAATGCTATGGCTAGATAGGGCAAATTCCTCCTGGGCTACTGTTTTGAGATTGCCAAAAAACTCCATGTGCTCAGGAGATATGGCTGTGACGACGAGAATATCAGGGTGAGCGTAGCGACCAAAGGCGGTCATTTCACCGGGGTGGTCGATGCCAAATTCTTGAACGATGACGTTGATGTCGTGAAGTTGGCGAGCTGAGCGATAGGCGCGGTAGATGGTTGATAGCCAATCAGTGATGGATCGAGGATTTTTCGTGCCGTCAATACCAAGCATTTCCAGGGGTGCACTAAATTCAGCATTGAAATTACCCCTGTTGGTGCGAACTTTCTTGTTGTGTTTGAGAACGTCGACGATGGTTGATTTGGTGGTTGTCTTGCCGACGCTTCCGACAACGGCGACCAGGCGAATGTGTGGATTATTGTGGAAAAATTTACGCATGATTCGCACCAATAGACACGAGATGAGAGATTTGAATAGCTTCATATAGATTATTATAACAATATCAAGGCGGGAGGGCTATTTTTAGGGAAGGGTGTTGAGTGAATTAGCACTCACCCTTGACGAGTGCTAACGTGGTGCGATACAATAAGATGTATTGTTAATGAAATGGAGGATATTATGAGTGTACCTATTGAGCCTCTCGGTGACCGCGTGGTAGCGGTGCGCGAGGAGGCGAAGACGCAGACGGCTAGCGGACTGTATTTGCCGGACAGCTCGAAGGAGAAGCCAGTGGTTGCTGAGGTCAAGGCAGTTGGCGGTGATGTCAAGAATGTGAAGGTGGGCGATAAAATTGTTTATAAGGAATATTCGACTACGGACTTGAAAATTGACGGTACGGAATATTTGATCGTCCGCGAGGAAGATATTTTAGCAACGGTTGTTTGAGAAAAGGGGAGTTTACGTTATGGCAAAAAAAGTATTTTACGATGATGATGCGCGTGCTCGCGTGTTGGGCGGTGCCGAGGCACTGTATAACGCAGTTAAGGTAACCTACGGGCCAAAGGGCCGCAATGTGGTGATTGCCAAGGGTTTTGGCGGGCCAACCGTGACGCACGACGGCGTAACAGTGGCAGAAGGCATCGAGCTGCCAGAGAATGATGATGAGACGCTGGGCTACAAGGTTGGTGCTGATCTGATCAAGCAGGCGGCCAAGAACTTGAACAAGCAGGCTGGTGACGGTACCACGACGGTGACGGTGCTGACCTATTCGATTTTGAAGGAGGCCAACCGGCTGATCGCAGCGGGTCACAACCCGATGGAGCTACGCAAAGGCATCGAGCAGGCTGGCGCGGAAATTGTCAAAGAGCTGAATAAATTAGCTGAGCCAATTGAGGGCAAGTCTGAGCGCGTGGCGGAAGTGGCAACTATTTCGGCGGGCGACGCGGAAATTGGTAAACTAATCGCTGGTGTCATCGAGAAAGTTGGCAAAGACGGCGTAGTAACGGTCGAAGCTGGCCAAGGTTTGGAGCTGGAGGCTGAGGTCGTTGAGGGCTTTAGCCTGGATAAGGGCTGGGTCAGTCCGTTCTTTGTTACCGACACTGGCCGGCAAGAGGCGGTTTATGAAAAGCCAGCGATTTTGATCACCGATAAGAAGATTTCTAGCGTGCAAGAATTCCTACCAATGCTGGAGAAATTGGCACAAAGCGGTAAAAAGGACGTGGTGCTGATCGCTGATGAAGTCGAAGGTGAAGCGCTGAGCATTTTGGTGCTGAACAAGCTCAAGGGTGTATTTAATACCGTGGCGGTCAAGGCACCAAGCTTTGGCGACCGCCGCAAGGAGATTTTGCGCGACATCTCGGTGCTGACCGCCGCAACGGTGATTTCTGAAGATCACGGTTTGACGTTTGAGAATGCTGGCTTGGAGGTCCTAGGTTCGGCGCGCAAGGTGATTGTCGGCAAAGATGAAACCACCATCGTTGAGGGTGCAGGCAAGCCGTCAGCCGTGAAGGAGCAGATCGCTCAGATCAAGGCGCTGTCTGACAACGCCTCTAGCGAATATGAAAAAGAACAATTCGACAAGCGGGCGGCTGCACTGAGCGGCAAGGTGGCGGTCATCAAAGTCGGCGGCGCGACCGAGACAGAAATTGACGAAAAGAAGTTCCGCGTGGACGACGCTGTGGCAGCGACCAAGGCAGCCTTGGCCGAGGGAATTGTCGCTGGTGGTGGTGTGACGCTGGTGAATTTGGCTGGCGGCCTGAAGGTGACTGGTGCAGATAGCATCGCAGCTGGCCGGCAGATTCTAAAGGATGCCTTAAAGCAGCCATTCCTACAGATTATGCGTAATGCTGGTTTGAACGCCGACGCGCTCCTAGCGCAAGTCGAAGCAGGCAAAGCTGGCTTTGGCGTTAATGTCATGAAACCTGCGAACGAATTGGTGGATGTCAAAAAAGCTGGCGTTATCGACCCAGCACGCGTCACCAAGGAAGCGGTGCAGAATGCGGTATCTATCGCCTCAACCGCAGCAACCATGGGTGCACTGGTCGTCGACGTACCGGAGCCAGAAGCTCCAGCTGCGCCTGGCGGTATGCCGGGTATGGGGATGATGTAGCAGGCTACATCAAACAAAATAGGGCCGGTAGCAGGCCCTATTTTAATGAATTGAAATGGTTATTTTTGTGGATTTGACAGATAATCTATCTCTTTGATCACATCCAGCAGAGCTTGGGCGCGGCGAGATTCATCAGCGATGGCACCAGCTGCTGCGTGTGCTGGAGCGATCAAAGCGCTGTCATCTGTTGAGCGTAATAACAGTAGGTAGGTGTCAAACTTTTCTTCTGGGGAAATGTTTAACTTATCAACCAGGGGACGAAGCTCCAATAGCGCTTGTTGCTTGATGGAGTCCAGATTTGAATCATTTACCGGGGCTGCAGGGGTCGCAGTATCGACGGAAATAGGCACTGCTGGCGGCGGTGCAACCATCAAATCATCCGTTGCTACGGGGATTGAATTATCTGGCGGTGGCGCGACTACCTGAGCGTCGTCTGACTGCGGAGTTGTCCCTGTCTCTTCAAAGCTCAAATTATCATCTGTTTGTTGTGTTACACCTGCCAAAACCTTGGCAAGCTCTTGATCATCGGTAACTGATTGGTTTTGCATGTCCCCACCCCGTATTATTAATGATTATGCTTATATATGTTATACTTTAGCATGAAGAAAGGTGATATGACAAGATGCTTGATGATCCTATGATGATTCGGCGAAAAGATCCAGCCGACACCCTGTCTGGTTTGTTGCAGTTATCAACGCAGACTTCGTTTGAAGTAGTTATCGAAGGAAATGATTATGTCCCGGGCACTATCAATGCGGTGGTGATTGCTGGTATGGGTGGTTCAGCGCTGGCAGCAGAAATGGTAATTGCGTTAACGAGGGGTTGGTTACATATTCCTCTGGTGGTGACGAAAGGCTATGATTTACCAGGTTTTGTGAATGGTAATACCCTAGTTATTGCCATCAGTCACTCTGGTAATACAGAAGAAACTCTCAGTTGCTATGATCAGGCGCGTGCCAACAATTGTCAGCTGGCGACAATCACGACAGGCGGAGCCCTGTTTGAAAAAGCAGCAGCTGATGGCGTAAAGAGGATAAAAATACCAGCTGGTGCGCAACCACGTATGTCAACAGTCTACCATCTGCGAGGGTTGTTGAAGATATTACAACATTTTTTGATTATCGATGGTGATTTGTATCAAAAATTGGAAGAAAGCGGCGAATGGTTATCTGGTCAGGTAAAAGCTTGGGCACCAGAAGTTCCAACCGAGCAAAACATTGCTAAACAGTTGGCACTCAAGTCGGCTGGCAAAACCCCGGTGATTTATGCTGGTGAATTAACATGGCCGTTGGCATATAAGTGGAAAATCAGCTGGAATGAATCGGCAAAAAATATAGCTTTTTGTAATCAGTACCCTGAATTTAATCACAATGAATTTATCGGCTGGTCATCTCATCCGGTTGAAAAACCGTTTGTGATTTTTGATTTGATGAGTCACTTGGAACATCCGCGCATTCGTGAGCGAATGGAACTGAGCGATCGATTGTTGAGCGGTATGCGTCCACACGCTGTGTCGGTGGAACTGCAAGGCGAGACCTTACTCAAGCAACTACTGTGGGGCTTAGCGCTTGGTGATGCCGCAAGCATCTATACCGCAATTTTAAATGGCGTTGATCCAGCACCAGTAAAATTAGTAGAACGTCTAAAACAAGAATTAAGTTAAAGCCAAACGCGGTTTATTTAGTTTCGCATTGCTTCGATAGTGTTGCGGTTGGCAGCGCGTACGGCCGGATAGATACCAAAGACGACACCGACCAGCATGGCAGCACCAATACTGACGACAGCAGGCTGCCAGCTCAAAATTGGCGAAACTGGTAGGAAGGTACTGACCGTGTACGCACCAATTAAGCCAAAGATATACCCCATAACACCACCAGCTAAACCAATGATTACTGACTCGATCAAGAATTGATGGATGATGTGTCGGTTGGTTGCGCCAATTGCTTTACGGATACCAACTTCACGCTGCCTTTCGGCAACATTTACTAACATGATATTCATGATGCTAATTCCACCGACGAACAGTGATATGATTGATACAGCAATCATGATTGCCGACAGTGACAACAACATAGCATCGCTGGTAGCAGTAATATCTTTACCGGTTATGATGTGGTAGTCATTAGCATCGTGGTGATTTTGATTGAGCTTTTCTTTAATATCAGAAATTGCTTTTTCAAGCGATGAATCGCCGTCAGTTTTGATGGCAATTTGCTGAATTTGTGCGACATTTTGTGTTAGCTTCTTGCTGACATCCAGTGAAACGATGGCTGAGTTGTTGAAATTAACACCCAAGTAAGTAAGCGGTTGTTTGACTGGTTTTAAGACACCCATGACAGTAAACGGCTTGTCCTGAATACGCAGTACATTACCAAGTGAATATTCAGTACCAAACAGATCAATTGACAGCTGATGGCCGATCACCACGCCGTTGGCTTGCCCAACAAATTGACCATCGCGTAGCTCTAACTCTGCAAGGTCCTTGATTTTTTCAGTAGTGCCAATGATGGCAGTTTTGTTGGCGTCAACGCGTGAATTAGTGGTAGTGATGGTGTTATGAACAACTGACATTGGAGCGCTGTTTGGAGTGATGCGAGCAACGTCCTGTACATCATATTCGGTCAGGGTCGGGAGAGGAGTGATGTTTTGCGCTTGAGACAACGACCGTTCGACATTGCCACCCAAACCAGACCGTATCAATGCCACGCTGTCTTTAGTTGTTGAGAACTGTTGGTTAATCAATTTATTGACACTGACAGACAGGGACATGATCATAGTAATGCCCATGATACCAATAGTGATGCCAGTAACCGTCAATGTTGTCCGACCGCGGCTGGCACGGAGGGACTGCATGGCGTTTTCTATGTGATTTTTGAATAAAAACCTCACTTGGTCGTCTCCTTTTTGGAAGTTTGTGTCTTCTTTGTGGATTTGGTTGAAGATTTTTTGTCAGACTTTTCAGCGGGTTTATCATCTTCTTTTTTTGGTTTCTCGGCAAGCTTAGCCTCTTCTTTTTCAGGATGTTTGGCTGGCTTTACTTCCTCTTTGTTAGGCTTTTCGGTAGGTTCAGTAGCTTTTTTCTCAGATTTCTTGGGCTTATCTGATGGTTTTGCTTCTTTTTCTTCGTCAATAATTTCCAGGTTTTTCCTAAATGGTGCTGATTTCTGTAGCTGTTCATCTGTATCGATCCTGCCGTCAAGCATGGTGATGACGCGGCTGGCGTACGAGGTCAACTCAGGGTTGTGGGTTACCATGATGATGGTATTGCCACGGCGGTGAATGTCGGCCAACTCTTCCATGATGATATGGCTGGCCTTACTGTCTAGGTTACCAGTCGGCTCGTCCGCCAGGATGATTGACGGGCTGTTAACGAGCGCACGAGCAATCGCTACACGCTGAACCTGTCCACCTGACAATTGGTGCGGCATGTAATATTCGCGCTCGCCTAAGTGAAAGTTCTTTAAGATTCGGCTGGCTTCCTGTAGACGTTTAATCTTACTCATGCCTTTGTATGTTAGCGGGAGAGACACGTTTTCTAGGACGCTCAAGCGAGGAATCAGATTAAAATTCTGAAACACAAAACCGATGTCATCTGAACGGATTCGGGCTAATCGTTTTGAGCCGAGATTGTCCACTGAATCACCGTTGAGGAAATATTCACCATCTGTTGCTTGATCTAGCAATCCGATGATGTTTAATAGGGTGGTCTTACCACAACCACTTGGCCCCATGATGGCAATGAATTCGCCCTTCTCGACGGTCAAGTTCACGTCGTCAAGAGCATAGTGTTCCGCATCGCCGATACCGAAACACTTTGTAATGTTTGTGAGTCTTATACACGGTGCAACTGGTGTATCCATACTATATTTATTATATGCAGTACGGGAGGATATGCAACCATAATAGTTATGTAAAATGTACATCATCAGCCCATTTTTATATTGTTACTGCGGTAGTTGGTTATTTCCCGTAAAGTTTTGTATACTAAATCAAGACGGAAGGATGCAGGAGTGGTTGAACTGGCACGCCTGGAAAGTGTGTAGACTCTTCACGGGGTCTCCGGGGTTCGAATCCCCGTCCTTCCGCCAAGTGCAAATAGGGTTATCTTCGATCGTCATTGTAAAATTAACAAAACCTATTGCAAACCCTACATTTAGTGTTTATCATGGTGTATATACGCTATATCTATAGCGGGTAGATAAACAAAAACCAAGAGGTGAGAAAAGCTGATACCACAGGGGAGGTGCTGTTGGTATTTTTCTTGTGTCTCTATGACCAATATAGTTTTAAGGGAGGTATAATGAGTGTCATTCATGTCGTCAAACGAGACGGGACGAAAGAGCCGTTTGATGCAAATAAAATCAACATCGCGTTACTGAAGGCAGCAGAGGGACTGCCTGATCAAGTGTCCAAAGTCGTGCAGGTGGCTACTGAACTGCAGCTGACATTGTTTGACGGCATTACAACTGAGCAACTCGACCAAGCGGTCATTCAGACGACGTTGCAGAATGTTAAAGACGATCCGGACTATGACAAGATTGCGGCACGGCTGTTGTTAAAAAATATTTATAAAAACACCCTAGATGATTATGAAACTGCTGATGAGCTAAAGAAGCTGCACGCAAAGAAATTTCCTCAGTTCGTGAAGGATGCAGTAAAGGTTGGGTTGCTGGACGAGCGGATGACCGACGGTAGGTTTGATTTGAAAAAGCTTGGTGAAGCGCTTGATCCTGCTAAAGACGACCTTAGTAAGTATCTCGGTGTTATAACTAACCGTAACCGCTATGCTCTGCGTAAACATGGTAGTGAGCCAATTGAACCACCACAGTTTACTCACATGCGCATCGCCATGGGGCTGAGCTACAATGAAAAAGATCCAACAGCTGCAGCAATTGATTTTTACAATCACATGAGTAGCCTGGAGTATGTGCCAGGTGGTTCAACCCGCGTCAATGCTGGTGGTTCATTCCCGCAGCTCAGTAACTGTTTCTTGCTGAACGTTGATGATGATATGGAATCAATTGCCAAGAGTGTACGTGACACTATGTGGATCGCCAAAGGTACTGGTGGTATCGGTATCGGCTTTACTAAATTGCGGGCATCTGGTAGTCCAGTCAAGACAACCAATACGGTAAGTACTGGACCAATTCCATTTATCAAGATGATCGACACAGCGCTGTTTGCGGTATCGCGCAAAGGTAAGAAGATGGGCGCGGCAGCAGTATATATGGAAAACTGGCATATTGATTTTAGGGAGTTCATCGACCTACGCTCGAACTCCGGTGACCCATACATGCGAACGCGTTTTGCCAACACCGCGGTGTTTATCTCTGACGAATTTATGAAGCGGGTGCAAAAAGACCAAGATTGGTACTTGTTTGATCCAGCAGATACGCCAGATTTGCCAGAGTTGTATGGTGAAGATTTTTCCGCACGTTATAAAGAGTACATTAAGTTGGCTGAAGCTGGTAAAATGCGCGTCTTTGAAAAGACATCAGCTCGCCAGCAATTCAAACAGATTTTGACCAGCCTACAGGCTACCAGTCACCCGTGGCTCACCTGGAAAGACACCATTAACGTTCGAGCCTTAAACAACAATACGGGTACGATTCACCTGTCTAACCTCTGTACGGAAATTACCTTACCGCAGGACAAAGACAACATTGCTACCTGTAACCTGGTGAGTATCAATTTGTCAGCGTTTTTGAACGAAGATAAGACGTGGGATTGGGATCGACTCAAAGAAGCGTCACGGGCTGCTGTGCGTCAATTGGATAACTTGGTAGATATCACCCAGACGCCGATTCCGGAAGCTATGCACTCAAACAACCAAACGCGGGCAATTGGTTTGGGAATAATGGGCTTTACTGATGTGCTCGAAAAGCTTGGCTACTGCTATGAGTCTAAGGAGTCATATAACTTGATCGATACATTGACTGAATTCATCAGCTATCACGCCATTGACCAATCAGCAGACTTGGCACAGGAGCTGGGCAGCTATCCTACCTACAAGGGTAGCGGTTGGAGTAAGGGAATTTTGCCGATTGACACCCTGGAGACGCTGTCTACTGACCGCAAGGTAAAGGTGAAAATTGACCACAAGTCGAGCCTCGATTGGGATTCGCTTCGGGTGAAAGTCAAGAAGGGTATGCGCAATGCGACACTGATGGCTATCGCGCCAACCGCTAACATCGGTCACATTGCCGGTACCACGCCAGGCATCGATCCGCAGTTTGCACAAATTTTTAGCCGCTCAACGTTGAATGGTAAGTTTTTGGAGGTAAATAATAACCTGGTGCGTGACCTCAAGACACTGAACTTATGGGATGACATCAAGGAAGAGGTGTTTGCCAACCAGGGTGATATTCAACACATCGACGCTATCCCACAGAAGCTCAAAGACGTTTACAAAACTAGCTTCCAGCTCAGTCCTTATGCTTTTATCGAGGTAGCAGCACGAGCACAAAAATGGGTCGATCAGGCGATTAGCCGCAATATGTACCTGGAAACGCGCGATATCGATGAATATGTAGAGATTTATTCTGAAGCCTGGCGCCGTGGTTTGAAAACGACCTACTATCTACACGTTAAACCACGTCATCAATCAGAACAGACCACGGTTTCAGTGGAAAAAATTGCTGAGCAAAAGATTAGAACAGGTGCAGGCAAGGCGCGTGGCTTTGGCTTTGCAAAAATTAATAAATAAAGGGGGTTATCATGTCAGACTATACACATCCAAAAGGTGGAATTTTAGGCTCGGGGCTGCGCGACGGGCTGAGTTTACACCCAATTCGTTACCCATGGGCATACGATCTATACAACCAAGCGGTGGCCAATACTTGGTTTCCTAATGAAGTTCAGCTAGCACAGGACTTGATGGATTTTGAAAAACTCAGTGACGAAGAAAAGCACGCGCTCAAAACTGTCATCAGCTATCTCAACCCGAACGAGCTATTGATCAACAAGTCGTTAGCCTTTGGCATTTACCCATATGTTAATGCTGCTGAAGCGCAGCTGTATTTGTCAAAACAGATGTGGGAAGAAGCCAACCACTTCATGACCTTTGAATACATCATCGAGACCTTTCCGTTTGACCGCGAGGAGATTTACGCGGCGGGCTTTGGCAAAAAATCGCTGGCTGACAAGGCGAACTTCCAGAACAAGCACCTGGATGTCATGCTTGATCCAAATCTCGACATCTATACCTTGGAGGGTAAGAAAAACTTTGTTCGCTCACTGGTGGCGTATAACATTGTGCTGGAGGGTATCTGGTTCTACTCGGGCTTTATGGTCGGTATGAGCTTCCGCCAGCGTAACTTGCTGCGTAATGTTGGTACGCTGCTAGACTGGATCACCAAGGATGAGAATTTGCACTTGACCTTTGGTATCAACTTACTACTGACCATTTTGGACGAAAACCCAGAACTACAAACCCAGGAGTTTGCCGAGGAAATTCGCAACCTCATCCTGCAGGCGGTTGAGCTAGAAAAAGAGTACAACAAGGATATGTTACCAAAAGGCATCTTGGGTCTGAACGCTGATTATGTCAATCAATATGTCATGCACATGACCGACCGCCGCTTGGTCGAGCTTGGCTTTGAGCCTGAGTACAACGTAGCCAACCCAGCCAAATGGATGGCTACGGCAAATGACACCCTGGAATTGGTCAATTTCTTTGAAAGCACTAACACTAGCTACGAAGTAAACACGACGAAATAACTACTATGGACAAAATTACAACAGACATTTTAGACACCGTGGAAGTTGGCGCCTTGGCAACCGTCAATCGTGACAGAACACCGCTAGTGACGCCGCTCCACTTTGTACGTTATAAAAATGACAACATCATTTGGATCTCTGATCGACAATCTCGTCATGCTGTCAATGCTTACCGCAGCGGTGTTGTCGAATTTGTGGTTTGGAACAATCAAAAGAGTGCTGTATTTTTGACGACAACGGTACGAGAGCTACCGGAGGAAGAGGAGGCAGCGGCCTTGGAGGCCTATGCTAACAAGCTGGGTGACTTTATGCCACGCGTCGAACATAGGCAAATTTACATCATGCCAATCGGCAAGCTTGATGAAAAAACTACAACAGGAAATTGGCTACACTATGTTGCATAACCGCTAC
The DNA here is from genome assembly GCA_963519285.1 of uncultured Candidatus Saccharibacteria bacterium. GTDB lineage: Bacteria > Patescibacteriota > Saccharimonadia > Saccharimonadales > Saccharimonadaceae > Nanosynbacter. The sequence goes on along the minus strand of CAUQMR010000001.1, from coordinate 68,525 downwards.
ATATAGCGTATTATAAGCATAAGCAGATACTAAATATATAGAAAGACAGGAACATGAACGCAAGTCAAATTATTTCTGACGACATGACATTGGAAGAAAAATTAAGTGCTATCGACGCAGCGATGAAAGCAGTCCGGCAGGCAGCCGACGACCAGGCAAAAAAATCTGGTGGCATTGCGGCACCGCTCGATCCGGCAAGTTTGACGGTGTGTGACGGTTGTGAATAAAACAACAGAGGTGCCGATTCGGCGCCTCTTTTGATAGGTTGGAGAAGTGATGACGAAGAAATATATTTTTGTAACTGGTGGGGTGTTGTCTGGTGTTGGTAAGGGAATCACGGCGGCAAGTATTGGTGCAGTGTTGCAAGCCAAAGGCTTGTCGGTGTCAGTACAAAAGTGTGATCCGTACTTGAATGTTGACGCTGGATTGTTAAATCCCAAAGAACACGGTGAATGCTTTGTAACAAAAGATGGTGCCGAGACTGATTTGGACCTAGGACACTATGAACGCTTTTTGGATTTGGAGTTGACGCGGAAAAATACTACCCTGTCAGGTCGACTATTGCGTGATCTCATCGCTGATGAACGAGCTGGTAAATTTGGTGGGCAAACGGTGCAGCTAGTGCCACATTTGACCAATGCTATTAAAAAATCTATTCACGAAGCAGCTGAGGGCGATGTTCACATTGTAGAAATTGGCGGTACGGTCGGGGACTACGAAGGTCTGAGCTTTATCGAAGCAATTCGTGATTTTTCACAAGAAGTAGGTAGGGATAATTGTCTCTTTGTTCATGTGGTGTATGTGCCGTTTTTGGAAGCGAGTCAGGAGTACAAAACAAAGCCTGCACAAAATGCCATGGCGGAGCTTCGTAGTTTTGGGATCATGCCAGATGTCGTGGCGGTGCGGACCGAGGGTCATGATAAACCTCCGCGTAGTGTTGGCGAAAAAATTGCTATCTCATCTGGTGTACGTCCTGAAGGTATCATCATGATGCCAAATGTTAATACCGTGTATGAGGTGCCGCTGACGGTTGCACGCGACCTGGGACCAATGTTGAGTGAATTTACTGGAGTAACAACGGAGCCTGATTTGACTCGTTGGAAAAATCTCGCCACGCGTGACACGACTGACTATGCTCGTGAAGTAACCGTTGGTCTAGTGGCAAAATATATTGACAATACCGATACGTATTTGTCGGTGACTGAGGCATTGAAATCGGCAGCCTGGGCGGAGAATTGTGAGGTCAATATACGGTGGATAAATTCAGAGACCGCCAGCGATGACGATTTTGCTAAGGTTGATGCTGTGTTGGTGCCAGGCGGATTTGGCTCACGCGGTGTTGAAGGAAAAATTGCAGCGGCAATGTATTGTCTGGAGCACAATAAACCATATTTGGGCATTTGTTTGGGTATGCAAACAGCGGTAATTGCCGCGGCGCGTCGAGGTGGCGTGGACGGTGCTAATAGTGAGGAATTTGGTGCAGGTCAGGGTGCGAACGTGATTTATCTGATGGATGGGCAGGCAGGTAAAGAGTCGACTGGTGGCACGATGCGCCTTGGTGATTATCCAGCAGTGCTGAAAGAAGGCTCACTCGTGGCAAAGACGTATGGCACAACAGAGGTGACAGAGCGACACCGCCACCGATATGAGGTGAATAAGGATTTTGCTCAGGCGATTGAACAAGGTGGTTTGGTTATTTCGGGCACCTCGCCAGACGGTAGATTGGTTGAATTTGTGGAATCGCCACACTGTGACTATTTCATCGCTACACAAGCTCACCCAGAGTTTAAATCTCGTCCATTTCGGCCACACCCACTCTTTAGTGGACTCGTTAGAGCAGCCGCTTCCAGATAGAGCCAAGTGGTATTAGCGGACGGGTTGCAAGATAAGCTTAAGCGTTATCACTATAAGTATAAGGATTTTGAAAATAGAAATGACGGAAACTATAAAATCACCAAATGGATACTTCATAAATATAACACCGCCTTTAGGCGAGAGAAACGATAATACTCCAGAGGAAGGGGTATCTATAGAAACGCCTAGAGAGATTTCTGAAAGCTGGAGGGGGTATTTAGAGCACTTACAGGATGTTGCACAATTTTGTATGTGGGACGGCGAACAAAACAGGCCAGTTGTTGACCCAAAAACTATAGATAATCACAAAAAAATAGCAGCAGAACAGGCTTTACAAGAGGCAATTTCGTTGGTATCACATTCAAAAGAATGTGGAGATGAAGAGATTGTCGACGTTATCGAAGCTTCGTTGATTGACAACACGGATAGATTGCATCAGGTAGAACAGAAAATTGATAACCTGAGGCATAGGTTATCCCTAGCAAACACAGATAGTCAAAGGCAAAGAATAGCGAGAGCTCTTGATGCCGTAGAAAAAACCCAAAGCATGCTATCAGAGAATACTGGCAAAATCGATACAGTATTGGCTAAAAATCGTGTTGCACAAATCCTTGAAAAGCGTGCTTATGCTGATATTGACGATAAAGCTATGCGTGCGCCAGAGGAGCTAGAGAGGGCTATAGCTGATAGGATTGCCGCTGACAGATACCCATGGACAATGCCAGGGGCTGAAAATATCGATCCTGATAAGATGGATAATATACGGAAGTACCATAGAACTCTTATAGAACATCAATCTCTTGAATATGCTACTGAGGATGAGGTGAGGATACCAAACCTTCTACCTGACGACACAGCTTTTTTGGAGGGTAGAGGTGTTGTGCCTATTAGAGGATCTAAAATATTTAGTCGTGAAGCTCTGCGTAGGGCGGGTATATTTTTTATTAACACTGTTGGTGAGGGCGAGCAGCCAATATTTAGCGAAGTTATTACAGACAGAGAAGGACAGTTTGATCCAAAGGGAATGGTTTTTCTAACAGAAGAAGAATTCAGTAGGGTGTATAGTTTTCAGCAGAGAGAGGGCTATGGCATAGATGGTTTGGATCCTGATGATGTTGTCATGGATATGATTGTCGCTGATCAGGTACGTACTACTCGATACTATAACCTTATTGGCTCGGAGAGGATAAATAAATATGGACAGACCTCATCACTGTTTGTTAGTAACAAGGGGGGCGCTTTACCATCAAGTTTTGGTGGCTACTTTGAAATTAACAAGAAGCAATATCGTCTAAGCTCGGTGCAAGCTGATTTGATCAATGGTCACAGGGATTTTCCAGGCGTTAGTGAGATGTATCAGTCGAGTTGTGTAGCATGGGATCAACGCTATATGACAGCCTCTCGGTATGTAGAGTATATTTATTCACCGCTGCCAACCCGAAAAGAAGCATTTTGCGCTATAAAGGATGGAGCTTCTACAAAGCGCGAGAGAGACTGGCTAGGTGTGCCAGTATTCATCGTTGAGACAAAGGACGGAGTATCGGCTGAATATTGACAAAAATATTTAATAATGCTAAAATAGTAATCAGTTGTATACTAAAAACAAAAAAGGAAATTAATGGCTGAAGAGCAAGCGTTATCACAGCAACCACAAGCGTTGCCAACACAGGATGATTTATCAATGTTGTCGTATATTTTGCGTCATGTCCGGGGATCGAGTTTAATCTCCGCCACGGCGTTGGACTTGGACATAGTGGAAGACTAGTTGATCTGGTGGTATACTGGTGGTGATGGAACACACAATTCAAGAAGTTATTGCAAAGCTATTTAATATTGAAACGACGGTGCAGTTGACGCGTCCTGATCCAAAGTTTGGTGACTTTGCGACGAATGTGGCGCTGCAGCTAGCGAAGCCCTTGGGTAAAAATCCACGTGAGATTGCCGAGGCGATCGCAGAAGAGTTGCGTGGTCATGAGGAGTTGGGCGAGGTGAGCGTGGCTGGACCAGGCTTTATCAACGTGACGTTAAGCGACCAAGCGGTGCTGGAATCGCTAAAAGTGCGGCCGGCGACCAATCGTGCAGGCCAAACGGTCGTTATTGAAACTAATTGTCCAAACCCATTCAAAGCCATGCATATCGGTCACGCTTTGAATGCGATCTTGGCAGATACCATGGCGAATTTGCTGGCGGTGGATGGTGCATCGGTGCACCGAGTGAGTTACCACGGCGACGTCGGCACACATGTCGGTAAGAGTATGTGGGCGATTCTTCGCGAAATTGACGGTGATGTCAGCAAACTAGACGCTATTCCGGCTGATAAGCGCAACGAGTTTATGAGCCGTATGTATGTTGAAGGCGCACGGGCAGCTAAAGAATCACCAGAGGCACGAGCGGAAATTGATGAGCTAGCCAAGCAGTCATTTGAGTTGGACGATCCGCTATATAAGCAGGTGTACGAGATTTGTAAAGCCTGGAGTTTTGATGAAATTGATGCCAATGTGGCACGACTGGGCAATGTGCCAATTGAGCGGCGCTACGTCGAGAGTGAAACCGAAGTGCCAGGTAAAGCTTTGATCAAAGCAAAAACCCCAGAGGTCTTTACGAAGTCGGATGGCGCGTATATTTTCAAGGGCAGCCAGTATGGTGCGTTTGATAATGTGTTTATCGGTTCGCACGGCAACGGGTTGTATGGTGCACACGATATGGGGCTGATCCAGCTGAAACATCAAGATTATCCAAACTTGGGCTTATCGATTACGGTCAACGGCGAAGAGCAGGCGGCGTATTTCCGCGGGGTGATCGCGGCTAGTGAACTGGCAATTCCAGAATTGAAAGGTAAATTGTTTAATTATGCGACTGGCCTGGTTAAATTAACAACTGGCAAGATGAGTTCGCGTACTGGCGAGGTAATTACTATCGATTGGCTGTTCAACGAATTCAAAAAAGCCATCAAGCAAGCTGGCGGTGAGCCGACCGACGAGGTGGTGGCGGGTGCGCTGCGCTATCAATTCTTGAAAGTGAAAATCGGTAGCGATGTCGTGTTTGACATTAATGACGCGGTTAGTTTGACAGGTAACACTGGTAGCTACCTGCAATACGCGCACGCTCGGGCCCGGGGTATTTTGGCGAAATCTGAGCAAGCAGCCACTTTTCCGACGGAATTATTCGACGAAGATCGGCTGCTGGTCAGGAAAATGAGCGAATACGCGGAGGCGGTTAACCGAGCTACTGAAAGTCTGGAACCGCATCATGTTTGTGCCTACCTGTTTGAGCTGGCGCAGGAGTTCAATCGTTACTACGAGAAAAACCAAGTCGTCGGCAGCGACAAAGAAGCGCACCGCGTTGGTCTGGTGGCGGTGTACGCTGATATCTTGAAAGCAGGGTTGACTGTTTTGGGTATTGTAGCGCCAGAGAGGCTATAAGTCGCTCTACATTAAATATGGTACAATCAAGGTGTTACTTAACGTAAAGGAGTTTTATGGCGGAGAAAAAAGTAGCCAAGAAAGCGGCAGTCAAAAAAACGACGACCAAGAAGTCAATTATTAAAAAACCAAGCGTAGCGGCGTTAAAAGAAAAAGCAGGCGTGGTAAAAAGCCATGGCGGCGGCTTTATGATGTTTATTCGTGAGCAGGGTGTCGTTGGTCTAGCTGTCGGTTTGGCGATCGGTACTGCGGCTGGTGATACCGTGAAAAAGTTGGTGACAGCATTCATCGACCCGCTTGTACAGTTGATCGTTGGTTCGCAACAAGGTCTCCAGGCAGCATCATTTACTGTTGAGATCGCTGGACGTCGGGGTGAATTTTTGTACGGAGCATTTATCAGCTCATTGATCACCTTGCTGGCGGTTGCCTTTGTAGTCTATGCAATTGTCCATTTCTTGAAACTTGATAAATTAGACAAGAAAAAAGACTAAAACGCTTACGTTTGCCATTTTACACGCTCCTATCTACAATGTGATTATAAAGGAGAGTGTAGCGTGAAAGATGGAGTCCGGAGGGCGGGCTATTTACCTAAGCCAAAAGAGCCTAGTAGTAGCCAGTTGTTGAGTCGAAATATTGAAGGTCCTCGGCGGTCGCCGTATTGTTATGGTGAATCACCTGAACAGAGGCGACAGCGCCTTGAAGAATTACGGAAACGGTACAGTAAGCTACCAGAAACTTCTTTCGCCAACTATGATCTTGGCAACAAAGAATTGCCTGCGTATAAGCACAAAGCAGAGATATTAGATACGTTATCGGAAAATAAAATATCTTGGTTGTGCGGACCGACGGGTAGCGGAAAGACGACACAAACCGCTCAATATGCACTCGAGCGGTTTGATCGTGTTGTGGTGTTGATGCCGCGGCGGGTCATCGTCGATAATGTTACTGAATATGTCGAGCAGAATTTACGTGAACAGCTGGGCAAACAATATCCTGATCATTTGGTAGGAAAAATTCATGGACGCGCTACGGAAGCAACGCCAGATACTAGACTTTGTTTCATGACGGCAGCAACGTTTACAAAGAAATTGGAACAATTTTCTCGTGATTGGCATGGTGAGAAAACGCTGGTGTTGGTTGATGAAATACATGAAGCCAATTTGGAGATGGAATTTGCTACGGCCCTGGCGGCAAAATCGATAGAGAATACCGACAAATGGCATATGGCTTTTTCTAGTGCGACGCCTGACACGGAAGTTTCTCAGGCGATGTACGAAGATATTAATGGATCAGCATTGCCAGTCGTAACCATCGAGGGTCGGCCGCATGATATTGACATTACAGAAGATAACGTGGGGACCGTATCTGAAGCGTATCTTGAATATGGTAAGGATTCAAAAAAAGCACTGGTCTTTGTTGAAGGGGTGAGAAGTATTGAGGAGACTATTGCGTCAATCAAACGTCACACCCGCCATCAATCCGGGAGGATACGATTTTTCAAACTACACTCTGGTATATCAGAAGCTGCGCGCCGAGAGATTTTTACTGCTGAACCAGCAGAAGACGAGTCGTTTGTCATCGTTTCAACCTCGGCTGGACAGTCTGGCATCACTATCCCCGAGGTTGATTTGGTGTTGTCAAATGGACTGACGAAGAGTAAAGAAATTGGCGAAGAGGGTGCGGAAGGACTGCCACCTCGATTGTGTACCCAGGCGGAGTTAATGCAACAGGCGGGGCGTGGTGGCCGTGATATTGACGGTGCAAAGTTTGTGCTGGCGCGGCCAATTTCTTACGGTAAGATTTATCTGCCAGAGGAGCTGAAAGGATTCTGCGACATCAAATCCCGCGAACAGCACATCCCACCGGAGATATATCACACCAATATCGTGCGTAACGTCTTGTCGGCTATCAATTTGAACGGTGATTTTGAAGACTTGAACCGGTACTTGATGCATCCTGTTGCTAGTAAAAAAGTTATTCAAGAGTCGTACGATTTGTTGGAAACGCTGGAGGCAATTGATGAAGAAGGGCGGATTACAAAAATTGGTGAATTTATGGATAATTTACCATTGTCGCCAGAATTATCTCGAGCATTAGCAGAAATGATTAAACGTGGAGGAAGCTTGCGTGAAGTGTTGGCGCTATCAGCGATGGCGGCTTCTATCTCTGGTGGTGGCTTTGCTGCTTGGCACCAACCAAAGGAATTGTTCCAGGAATTTGTCAGCCCCGATACAACAGATGACTTTTTGGCCGAATACGATGCTTTTTTGAAAACCAGAGAGATCTACAACGGTCATCACACTGATGGTCGTGCTTATCTGGCAAATGGTATTGACCCAAATAAGGCAGATAATATTCACTATCAATTTAACAAAATATGTCGGCGTCTGGAGGTTAATCCATATGACGTCGATATGGGTGAACTGAACAGTGAAGAAAAACATAATATATCAGTGGCCCTGCTGCGGGGATTTCAAGAGTTGTTGTATGCCAAGGTTGGTAGTCGACGTATTGGTCGAACAACAGTTAACCAATACAGAAATGTTCATACTGGCGAACGTGGTATTTCTGAGTACGAAATTAGTTCGTATAGTTTAGCGCGGCGTATGGGGATGGAGGCGCTGAAGTTGGTAGTAGCCTTTCCGTGGTGGTATGACGCGCATGATGGTCGTCGACATACGCTCAATACAATTTTGCCGGTGACGAAGGATCAAATCACGCAAGCCCTGAGCGACAGTGCCGTGCCTGAGTTCCTTGGTGACCGGGTGGCGCCGAATGGCGATTTAGTTCATGTGGCGCAGCCGAAAGTTGGCTCACTAGTGATCGGTCCAGAACAGCAGCAAAAAATCCCCGCTACGACAGATAAACAAATCGCTCTGATAGTGGACACGATGAAAAACAGGGCCAATAAACAAGTAAGAGTATTGTTTGATTTACAACATCAGCGAGTTATTGCTAAGGGTCAATTGCGTCAGGTCCTAGACGGGTCTGCGGTAAATAGTCACAATGTCCATGAAGCGGAGGCTAAGGTTTGGGCTGTGGTGCAAGAGGTATTAACGAGCGAACAGCAAGAAGCTTTTTATAGTCAAATAAACAGATGACGAGTGTATAATAGGTAATATGAGTAAAGTGAAAAAAATATTATGGATTGACCTAGAGATGACTGGGCTGGATCCAGTGCGTGATGAGATTTTGGAAGTGGTGCCGACCGTATTCGTTTGACTTTTTAAATGATTTATGCTAAAATAGTATATGTGGAAAAAGTAAGCCCGAACCCGAGCGATATAGAGGCTAAAATACATCAGCCTCGTGTTCTGCAAATGCTTGATAGTGGTGAACACTATACGGATTTAGGGGTGGCGAACCTTCAATTAAAAGACTGTGATTGTGAGCAACTCGGTAACCCGGAAGCTCGCTGCAATGAAATATATGAATATGAGTTGCCTGCCGATGCTATTGAGCGGGCTAATTTGGGTTTTGATTTAGATGAGCTACCGTCATTTATTGGTGTAAAGGGCGGGGCGGCTCGCCAGGTTTTGGAGGCACTAGTACACAGTGACCGTCAGTTACCACCTCCTCGCGATGTCGATTTGGTAATTTTAGAAGAAGTTATTGCTAGCGGCGATTATGATCCAGATGAGATTTGGGCGGTAGCGAGCAATCTTTCAATGCGCTTTTCGCCGCGTGATGCAATGAATGGCTATGGTGCGGAGCCTGTGCATTCTACCGCTGAGTTTATGAGGCAGCATGATTTTACAATCAATCAAGTGCTTATACACAAGGACGGTGACACTTGGAGGCTGTTGGCCAGTACTCAAGCAGTGTTGGATACTGCCGAGCACGTTATCAGGCCAACGGTATTTGAGCACGATCCTGATAATAGCTATCGTATTGGTAACAAATTAGCCCTCAAGGCTGTGCGCCTTCTTTCAGATATGCAAGTTCAAGGAATTGACGATGTAAGTATTAAAAGCGTTCAGCTGCCAGATGATACTTATGGCGATCCAAGAGACGATTATTTCATGCAAACGTTACAACTAGATAAGGCTTTAGAGGTCAGCGATGAATTAGCTGAACGCTATGTAGAAAATCTGAGGTCCTACCGGATGCTGCCATATGGTTGTGAAGACATGAGCGCTGCTGAATTATACTATGAGTTAGTCAATCGGACAAATTTTGTTCCCTCTGACGGCAACGCATCTGGTGTTTTTCTGACTGAAAGAGAAAATCGTCTGGAGCTTGGTAGTGTAGCAAAATTTAATGACGCTGTTGAACGGTTGCTGCAGCAGGTGCCAGAGCAGTTTTCTCGTGACTATTACGACTCTAAAAAGTAGTATAATAAAGATATGAAAGTAACTTTTAAGCCAAAAAAAATTTTATGGATTGACCTGGAGATGACTGGACTAGATCCAGTGCGTGATGAGATTTTGGAAGTGGCGGCAATCGCTACGGATTGGGATTTTACGGAAATTGCGACCTATGAGGGTGTGGTGCGACATGATCCAGAGAAGTTGGGTAAGCTACTGGACCGAAATGCTAGTTTTTGGGACCAGCATCCAGCAGCGCGGCGCGGTTTGGAGGAGCAAAATATGTCCGGTAAGCCGCTGAGTGAGGTGGAGCGTGAATTATTGGCATTTTGCGATGAACATTTTGCAGATGAGCCACGGATTTTGCTTGGTGGTAATTCAATTCATCAAGACCGGCGATTTATCGACCAATGGTGGCCTATGTTGTCAAAAAGACTACACTATCGGATGTTGGATGTCAGTGCTTGGAAAGTGGTGTTTGAGGGCAAATATGGTAAGAAATTTGCCAAGCCAGAGGATCATCGGGCGCTGGAGGATATTCGCGGCAGTATCATGGAACTTAAGTATTATTTAAAGAAGGTGAAACCATGACCCATAAACAATTTGAAGAATTTATCTTGAGTTTGCCCGGTGTGTGGTTAGACTATCCGTTTGGCGAGGATATCGCGGTGTATAAATTTGGTAAGAGTAATGACGGCGCAGGGAAAATGGTGGCATTGGTGGCGGAAGGCTCAAAGCCGCTCAGGGTGAGTTTGAAATGTGACCCATTGCTGGCGCAGAATTTGCGGGAAAAATATGAAACGGTACTACCGGGCTATCATTTGAATAAAAAGCACTGGAACACCATCATCTGTTCGGGGCAGTTGAGTGATGAAGAAATTTTTGATTTGGCGCGGCTGAGCTGGCAGTTGGTTAGCGGTATTACACCGGAGAGCTCTCGAGACGCTTCTTGATGGAAGTGATGTCTGACTGTGTTTTTTCTAAGAATTCTTTGACGTCAGATTTTTTGGCTTTTTTTGACAAGCTGGATAATTCTGAACTAAGTAGCTCAAGTTGATAGGCCATCTCCCTGGTGTAGACGGCATCGAGCTGGTCGTTTAAAAAGGCATCATCTAGCTTTTCATTGAGCTTTACCTCAAAGTCCGGCACCTTGAGAGCTTTGTTAATATCCAGTTTTTCTGACTGAGCGATTGGTGTTGCCTTATTGACGGCGGTGGTTAATATTGCATCAAGGGAGCTGTTAATGTCAGTGACCGTGCTATTTTTTAGACGCTTTTTCTGTAGTTCAGTGACGGTTTGTAGGCGGGCAACCCTCATGATGGCGTTAGAAACCGTTGGACCAGAACCTGACTGACTGGCCGCCCAAATGAAGCCAAGACTGAGCATACCAACCAGTGCAATGATGATAATGATGATTTTGGTTTTCTTATCAAATCCAGCTGGCTCTGGTGGAGCAGCGATTTGATTGAGATAATCAATACCAGATGGTGTTGGTGGTTGAGAATATGAATCATTTGGATACATAGTACTATTTAAGCATAAACATGAACAGAGGTAAAGGGTGATATAATAAAGACATGCAAGATGCCAAAGAAGAAGTGCGGGCACGACTGAATATTGAGGACGTGATTGGTGAGTATGTTCAGCTGAAGCGGGCAGGTCGTAATATGAAGGGACTTAGTCCGTTTACCGACGAGCGAACGCCAAGTTTTATGGTTAGCCCAGAAAAGCAGATTTGGCATGATTTTTCGTCAGGCAAGGGCGGTGATGTGTTTTCATTTGTGATGCTGGTGGAGGGGATGGATTTTCGCCAGGCGTTGGAACATTTGGCGCGTAAGGCGGGTGTGGATTTGAGTTTGTTCTCTCGCGGTGATGGGAGAACTGCCAAGCGGCGAGCACGAGCGGCTGAAGCATTGGAGCTAGCGGCAAAATTCTTCCAACAATCACTACTGCGTACACCCAAAGCCCTGGAGTACGTCGTCAAAAAACGTGGTCTGACTCGACAAACGATTCAGGATTTTATGGTTGGGTTTGCGCCAGATGACGGTTCATCGTTGGTAACGGCACTCACCAAGCGGGGCTTTTCAAAACAAGAATTAGCCGATGCTGGTTTGACGAATCGATTTGGTGGTGATTTGTATCGTGGTCGAATGGTGGTGGCACTGATGGATGCTACTGGCAGAGTGGTTGGGTTTACCGGCCGGATCATTCACGATGAGGCAAATGCCCCAAAATACCTGAACACGCCGCAAACACTTTTGTTTGATAAATCACGACACATCTTTGGTTTGTCTCAGGCTAAAGAGGCGATTCGAAAATTAGACGAAGTGGTAATCGTTGAGGGTAATTTGGATGTAGTGAGTAGCCATCAGGCAGGGGTGCGGCAGGTTGTCGCCACGGCTGGAACAGCTATCACTGAACAGCACCTCAAGGCCTTGAGTAGGCTGGCTAGTAGAATTAAATTAGCGTTTGATGGTGATAGAGCGGGTTTAAATGCGACTGAACGGGCTATCAAACTATCACAAACCATTGGGGTGGAGTTGGAGGTTGTTAGTTTACCAGAGGGTAGTAAGGATCCAGATGAATTGATCAAAACACATGGTGTGAAACAATGGGAGTTGGCCATCGCTAAAGCTACGCCTGCTGTGGCGTGGGTGATACAACAATATTCGCAACGAGAAAATGTCAGGACCGCTGAGGGAAAACGACGCTTTTCAACTGCATCGCTGAACTTGATTCGCAGTTTGCATGATCCAGTAGAACAAGAGCATTATTTGCAGATGGTGGCTGAGAAAACAGGGGCCAGTATAGAGGCTCTTACAGCAAAGATGTCTGGTATCACAACAAACAAAACGGTTCTTCGCCAATCAAAAGTTAAGAAAACAGCACCACAAAAACTATCAGATGAGACGCTCGATATGCTACTAGGGCTTGCGGCTCAAGAACCAAGCGTGAGGCGTTGGCTGGCGTCGGTACCACCAGAAGTTACAGATAATGCGAACACCCGAGAATTGTTGGAATATCTTACTCAAAACCCGAACGAAACACTTGATTCGATGCCCGAAACCTTGAAAAATATTGAGGAGTATGTAAAGATAGTACAGTTAAAATTCGACACTCGTTATGCCGACTGGAATCGAGACGATTTACCAGGTGAGATGGCGCGATTGGTCAAACATGTAATATCTAAACACCGTGAAAACAAAATACAACAATTAATGAGTAATTTGCGTGACGCTGAAACTGCAAATAATGAGTCGTTGGCTCACGATCTGCGACATCAGCTGAACGCACTAATTAAGGAGAAAGCGTGACCGACGATCCAATAAAAAACAGGCCATTAGCAACTGATGAGACGGAATTCGATGAGCCGACCATCGATGATGTTGATGATGACGAGGAAACCGAAGACCTGGATGCTCTGAATGCTGGGCAATATCTGGATGATATCTCTGATGACTCGGTCAGGTTATATTTACGTGAGATTGGTAAAATTCCGCTGCTCAGCGCTGAAGAAGAGATGGAATTGGCACACCGTGTGATTCAGGGTGATAAAAGGGCTAAAGATAAGATGGCTGAGGCGAACATGCGGTTGGTGGTGTCAATTGCCAAGCGGTATTCGGGCCGTGGGTTGGATTTTCTGGACTTGATCCAGGAAGGTAATACTGGCTTGTTGCGCGCGGTGGAGAAATTCGATCCAGACAAGGGCTTTAAGTTTTCAACCTATGCCACCTGGTGGATTCGTCAGGCGATTACCCGAGCGATTGCTGACCAGGCACGAACCATTCGTATCCCGGTGCACATGGTGGAAACCATCAACAAATTGTTGCGCACTCAGCGACGGATGACGCAAGAGCTGAACCGTGAACCGACTATTGAAGAGCTGTCTAAAGAGCTAGATATGGAGCCAGAAAAGATTGAATATGTGATGAAAATCAAGCAAGACATTTCAAGCTTGGACGCGGGTGTCGGTCGTGATGGTGATGAAGAAGATTCGGTGTTGGGCGACTTTATCGAAGATGAAGATACGGTATCACCAGAAGAGTCAGCGACCAATCAATTGCTCAAAGAGCAGGTTAATGATGTGTTGTCGAGCTTGAGCGATCGTGAGCAGAAAATTGTCCGTATGCGCTTTGGTTTGGACAATGGTAAAAGCCACACGTTGGAAGAAGTTGGTCAGGAGTTCGCTGTGACACGTGAGCGAATTCGCCAGATTGAAGCCAAGGCTTTGGCGAAGTTGCGGAAGCATAAAGATGCCAAGAAATTGTATGAATATCTGAGCTAGATTGACGGGCGATAGTAAAAAGCCAGGCGGATTTCGCGTCTGGCTTTTTTGATGTGTTGTGATCTAGCACTGCTCAGGCGCCTTGCAAAAATGTTCGTGGTGGGTGACGGCCTCCAGCTGCGTGTATAGCTCGTCCAGCCCGCGGTCGTTCATCACAAAATAGTCGGCAATGGCAATTGGTCCGCCTTTTTCTAAGTTTTCAATTTCCGACCAATCACGTTGGTCGACTTCGCGCGGCTGCATCGGTCGTTCGGGGCGTTTGGCCATACGTTGATAGCGCAGGTGTTTTGGCGTGACAACGGCGATGACAGACATTTGGCCAGGGAATTCGTGCTTGAGGATTTTATATTCACTCCAGGTGTACAAGCCGTCCAGGACGATGAGTTTTTGACCAGCGTCAATCAAGTCATGCGCCGATTTGACGACGCGTTTGACGACAAAATCTTTGCCTTCGCGACGGCGGATTTCCTCGCGGAATTTTTGCTGATTGTCCCAAGTCGGTTCAATGCCAGCTTCTTCCATTGCTTTGTAGATGATGCCGCCAAAGTAAATTTTCGGAATGCCCTTTTTGGTGAAATATTCGACCGCCGAACTTTTGCCGCTACCAGCCAGACCAACGAGGGCGATAATGTTTGCATGTGATTGTGTCATGTTGTTAGTATAGCAAATTTGCTATACTGAGTATATGAAGCGTTTGGCGGTCATCGACGGAAAATCAGTGTTTTACCGAGGGTATTATGCCATGCCGGGGCTCAGTACGGCGGACGGTACGCCGACCGGCGGTGTGTATGGGTTTGTGAGTTTGGCGATTGAGCTGATCAAGAAATTGGAGCCGGATTACGTGGCGGTGGCCTGGGATAAGCGTGGCACCAATATCCGCAAGCGGCGGGAATTGTACCCAGAGTATAAAGCGGGTCGCAAGCCGGCGCCCGATGATTTTTATCAGCAAATTCCGATTTTGATGGAACTGCTGGACGCCTTTGGTTGGCCGCTGTATGAGCTCGATGATTATGAGGCGGACGATATCATGGGTGCGTTTGCCAGGCAAGCGGAAGCGCGCGGTGTGCAGACGTGTTTACTGACGTCAGATTTGGATGCGCTGCAATTGGTGTCGCCGCTGACTAAAGTCTACGCCATGAAAAATGGTCTGAGGAACATCGAGGAATTTACGGCGGAATATTTTGAACAAAAATATGGTATTCGGACGGATCAGTTTTTGGATTTGAAGGCGCTGAAAGGTGATTCAAGCGATAATTTGCCAGGCGTGCCAGGCGTTGGTGAAAAGACGGCGGTGAAATTATTGCAAGCATATGATACGCTGGATGGCGTGTACGCGCATGTGGATGAGCAAACAGGCGCTCTACGGACAAAGCTTGAAGCGGGCCGCGAGTCGGCGTATTTGACCAAGCAAGTGGCGGAGATTTGGACGGACGCGCCGGTGGAACTGGACTGGCAGGTGGCGGATGTTAATGACTGTGACTTTGCGCGGGTGGCGGAAATTTTGCAGAAATTGGAGTTTCATTCGCTGATTGGGCGGTTGCCAAAGACCATGCAGGCGGTGGATGAGGCAGTGGAGACGGCAGAGTTGGAGTTGCCGCGTGTTGAAGATTTGCCGGCTGAGCCGCTGTTTGAGGCAGAAAATATTATCTATATTGATCCATCAGAGCCGGACACGGTCTATATTAATTCCAAGCCTGCCGTGGCGTGGCGAGCCAAGATTAGTGAGATGGGCTGGTCGGTTTGGCAATTGCTAGCGCAGGGCGTGGTGATCGCGGCGGACGTCAAGGAGCTATATCACGCGCTGGATGCTCACGGTGTGACGGTGCGGTTTCATGAGGTCTGGGATGTTGGTCAGGCGGCGTTTTTGATCGATCCACTGAGGCGCGACCGCAGTTTAGCGGCACTGGCGGGTGACTTTTCTGAGGATAATTCTCCAGAGCGACAGCTGGCACGACTACGCCAAATATACCGCCAGCAGCAGGATTATATGGCGACACATCAGCAGATTACCCGGGTGCTCCGCGAGTTTGATTTTCCAGTGATATGGCCGCTGTTTCAGATGGAGCAGCGCGGCATGAAGTTGGACACAGTACTGCTTGAACAGATGGGCCAGGAGCTGAGGGCGGAGGTGAGCCAGCTTGAACAACAAATGTATGCGATGGCTGGGCGCGAGTTTAACGCTGCTAGTCCGGCGCAGCTGTCTGAAGTGTTATTTACCAAATTGCAGCTGCCGAGGACTGGCATCAAAAAAGGGAAAACGGGCTATTCAACGGGGCAGAAAGAGCTGGATAAACTGCGCGGGCGACACCCGATCATTGAGCTGATTGAGCGGTACCGGGAGCTGACTAAATTGATCAGTACCTATATTGAAGCGCTGCCAAAGTTGGTGGCCGAGGACGGGCGGATTCACACCACGTTTAACCAAGATGTCACCAGCACCGGGCGGCTAAGCAGCACAAATCCCAACTTGCAGAATATTCCGGTGCGCACAGAACTGGGCCGGAAAATTCGCCAGGCGTTTGTGCCGAGTGAGGGCAAGGTGTTTGTTGGCGCGGATTATTCACAATTTGAGCTGCGACTGGCGGCGGTGCTGGCGGGCGATGAGCAGCTGATTAACGATTTTAATAGCGACGTCGATATCCATACCAAGACGGCGGCCGAAACTTATGGCGTGCCGATGACCGAGGTGACAAAATTACAGCGCCGCGCGGCCAAGGTGATCAACTTTGGTGTGCTGTATGGCATGAGTCCACATGGGCTGGCGGCGGCTACCGGTATGACATTTACTGAGGCGAAACAGTTTATTGAACACTATTTTGCGGTGCGCCAACCAATCCGCCAGTATTTGGACACAATTTTAGTTCAAGCGCGTGAACAGGGTTTTGTCGAGACGTATTTTGGCCGGCGCCGACCAACGCCAGATGTTAAGTCGAGCAATTTTATGGTGCGTTCGGCGGCCGAGCGGGCAGCTATGAACATGCCGATTCAGGGAACGGAAGCGGATTTGATGAAGCTGGCGATGATTCGGCTGGAGGACAAGTTGGCTGGGTTAGCTGAACCGGTCTTGCAGGTTCATGACTCGATTTTGGTGGAATGCCGAGCGGAAGATGCTGAGCGAGTTGGCGAAATAATGCGTGCGGAAATGGAAGGCGTTTGCCCAGAACTGCCAATTCGATTGAAGGTTGATGTACAAATAGGCAAGAACTGGGAGGAGACATAAGATGACAGAGCAGTTATTTCAAATCGGTATAAAAGCCCTTATTCAAAATGATGAACACCAAATTTTACTACTCAAAAGCAAGGAATATTGGGATATTCCAGGCGGCAGGATGGATCAGGGCGAGGATATAACGGCTGCACTGTTACGTGAGCTACATGAGGAGATTGGCATTCATCGCATTGCCAAACAAGAATTATGGAACGTAGCAAAAGCGGTCAAGCTATTACCATATGACGACATAATGACAAGTCTGATGTTGATTGTGTATCGTGTGCAGCTACCGGTAGATCAAATTCCTCATTCATGTGAGCCCGGCGTTACACTTCATTGGGTAAGCCCTGAGCAAGCGGCTGATTATTTGAAAAACAAATATCCTGAGGCCTTCCGTCAAGCGATAGCCCAGCTCTCGTAGGATACTAATTATACTAGTGCAAAAATTCTAATATTATGGTATAATCACCCCATGAGATACGCAAGAACAAATTCTTTTTCCCGACTGATACCGATTTTACTGGTTATTATCATCATGGTGGTGGCGGTGGCAGCGGTGATCGCCATTGGTCAGTCTTTGCTGGGCGGTAATAATCCGGAGAACAAACCAAAATCTCAGGCAGATATTGCTAAAGAATCATTGCTGTCGACTGACGCTAACCGAGCGGTGCGTTTGACAGTTCGCGGACCGATTGTGGCGCAGGAAAAATTCCGCTCCTACCAGATTGAAATCACACCGGACATTCGACGCATGAGTACCTATGAGGGCTATCTAGAAAAGCAAATTGATGAGAAAAAGTTGGATAACAATAGCCGCGCCTATGAGGAATTGGTGTACGCTCTGGAAAAAAGAAAGATGATGGAAGGGCGTCAATTGTCAGAAGAACAAAATGATTTGAGGGGTATTTGCGCCAACGGCAAAGTGTACAAGTTTGAGACATTATATCATGGAAATCCAGTGAAGACGCTGTGGACGTCGGACTGTGGTGGCTCAAAAGGCTCAGCAACTGCCAATGCCAACGACATATTGCTGATGTTCCTCAATCAAATTCCTGACGGGAAAAAGATTGCTGCGGGCGTTGGTTTGCAACAGGAAGATACATTCTTCCAATTCTAATACACATAATAGATAACGAGGGATGGAGGTTACATCGGATGCCTGAGCTGCCAGAAGTTGAGACAGTTCGCCGCGGTTTGGCGGAGTTGTTACCGGGTCGAGTAGTAGCACGAGTGGCGGTGTTTGACTCGCCAAAAAGCTTTCCGAATGCGCCCGCTGATGTTGAACAATTTTTGTATGGTGCGCGCGTGACGGCGGTGCGACGGCGAGCAAAAGTGCTGATGATTGACCTGGATACTCGCTACTCGCTAGTGATACATCTGAAGATGACGGGCCAGCTGGTGTTTCGCCAATGGTATTCTCGGGCGTCGTCTGCTAACAATCTGGGTCCCGGTGACAAGCACGCCCAGATTGTGACCAGAGACACCACTCAAATACCTGACGCATCTAACTTCGCTGGTGGTCATCCAAATGACAGCTTGATCGGTGAGCTGCCGGATCGGTCGACGCGGGTGCAGATTGATTTTGTGGACGGGTCGCGGCTGTTTTTTAACGATCAGCGCAAGTTTGGCTGGGTGAAGTTGCTGCCGACTGATGAGGTGAAAAACCTGCCGTTCATGCAAAAAGTTGGGCCGGAGCCGCTTGATCCTCAGACGCGCGCCGAGGATTTCATCCAGCGGATTCGCCGTCGTCAGAATTCGATGATTAAACCAGTCCTTCTTGACCAAGCAGTGATCGCCGGTGTTGGTAATATTTATGCTGACGAGGCGCTATGGGCAGCACAGATTCATCCGCAAACGCGGGTAAAAAACGTTAGCGATCAGCAGCTGAATACATTATTTAATGAGCTACGGCACATCTTGCAACTCAGCATCGACCAAGGTGGTTCGACTGATAAAAATTACGTTGATGCCGAGGGTCGGAAGGGAAATTATCTGACATTTGCTCATGTGTTTCGCCGTGAAGGTCAAGCCTGCCATCGCCACCCTGACCAAGAGATTATCAAGTTGAAAGTCGGCGGCCGCGGTACGCATATTTGTCCGGTGTGTCAGGTGGAGGTTAAATGATCTATCTTCTCTGTGGTGATAACGAATTTGAGAAACAGGCGGCGTTGGTAGCGCTGGTTGGTGATGCGGACGTCGTGCGGTATGATGGCGAGGAATTAACGCTGGCTGATATGCAGGAAATAACAATTGGACAAACCCTATTTAGTCAGTCTGCAGTGTACGTCATCTCGAAATTGAGCGAAAACCCTGACATTTGGTCACGGCTACCAGAGATATCGTTTGATGACAATAACACCATTATCCTAATAGAAGGTAAACTTGATAAGCGAACAAAAACCTATAAATGGCTACAAAAAGTCGCTAAAACTCAAGAATTTGTGCCGCTTAGTGATCGCCAGAAGCCGCAACTTATCACCTGGTGTGAAACACAGACCCATGAGCGCGGCTATAAGCTGACACGTAAACAAATAGGAATGTTAATTGACCGGTTGGGGTTTGATCAGCTGCGACTCAGTAATTTTTTGGACCAATTGGCGCTCGCGGAGAAGATTACCGATGCGCTGATCAATGATTTGGTGCCGTTGGCGAGGTCGGAAAACGTGTTTGATTTGTTTGTGGCTGCTTTGTCGAAAGATTATGAAACGGTGCATAGCATCATCAGTTATTTGGAATCGGAGAGTGGTACAGACGGCGCCTACCAAACGATGGGGCTACTCGCTTCGCAGGCGACTAACATGGTAGCATTGGTGTTGTCGGGCGGTGACAATAACATGGTGGCAGCAGATTTGTCGGTTAATCCATATGTACTGCAGCGGCTGCCTTCATCAGCGCGAACTATTGACATTGAACATCTTAAGCGGATCAACGACGCGTTGTTTCAGGCAGACCTTCAGATGAAGACAACTGGAGTTAATCCGTGGCTACTGATAGAAACGGCGTTGGTAAAATTGTAACCAAATAATAACACCTCAGCATCATCACTGAGGTGTTGTTTGAAGTTGACGAGTCTTATTTGTCAGCTTTTTTGACAGTAGGCTTTTTTGCCGCTGGCTTCTTTGCAGGTGCCTTTTTAGCAGCTGGCTTGGCTGCTGGTGTTTTCTTTGCAGTAGGTTTCTTGGCTGCCGGCTTTTTGGCGGCTTCTAGTTTAACTCCAGCCTCTTTGGCTGCTTTGCTCAGAGCGCTTTTACGGCGAGCCACAGTATTTTTCTTCAAAAGACCCTTTTTAACTGCGGTATCTAATTCAGAGTGGGCAGCTGCCAAGGTAGTAGCGGTTGGATTTGCGTGAAAAGCTTTGACTGCTGATTTGATATCTTTTTTGATGCCGATGTTCTTTTCACGGCGTTTGACTGCTTGTTTAGCGCGCTTGATGGCGGATTTGATGATTGGCATGGTACTCCTTTACCTCTATAAGTTGTTATCGCTAATCAAAGATGCATTATACAGAAAATCACATGAAAAGTAAAGAGGTGGTACAAAACGGGGTATAATCTTGACTAATCGCCTATGCTTATGCTATAATTCAGCCAAAGGCTATAGCAATAAAAAGAAACAGGAAAACAAACAATGAGCACCGCTTCCGCCAAGCAGCAGGTAATCCAAAAAATCAAAGAAAATACTAATATATTGGTTACGGTTAGTCGTGATCCAAGTGTTGATGAGTTGTCAGCGGCATTGGGGCTAACGCTATTTTTGAATGAGCTTGGCAAGCATGCTACAGCGGTATTCTCTGGTAAAGTTCCACCGGCAATAAATTTCCTGGAGCCTGATAAGACATTTGAAGACACGGCGGATAGTCTCAGAGACTTTATCATCGCGCTTGATAAGGACAAGGCGGATCACTTGCGGTACAAAATCGTTGACGATGCAGTTGTGAAAATTTTCATCACTCCGTACCGAACGACGATTACTGAAGCGGACTTGGAATTCTCACAGGGTGATTACAACATTGAGCTGGTGTTGGCTTTGAACGTTGAAGACAGCAATCATCTTGATGAAGCGTTGACGGCTCATGGCAAAATTTTGCACAGTGCTGACGTGGTGACGGTGACGGCTCGGGACATCAAGAGTAGCTTGGGTGCGATCGATTGGCACGAGCGCAACGCCAGTGGTGTGAGCGAGATGCTTTTGGAATTGGTTGACGAGCTAAAGACTGTCAAGGCAACGCTGGACGAGCAGATGGCAAATGCGTTTATGACCGGTATCGTTGCTGTAACTAATAGGTTTAGTAACAACCTGACATCACCTCGCGTCATGACAGCGGCTGCGGATTTGATGGCTGCAGGAGCTAACCAGCAGTTGATTGCAGCAAAGTTGGTGGAAGCTGAGGAATTGGAAGCCCCGGCTGACGAACATGATGAACCGGAAGGTGCCGATAGTTCAAATGAGTCATCAGATACTGAGGAAGCAGAAGTAGACAACACTAAACTGTCAATTAGTCGTGCATCGCGTAAACAGCCGAAACAAGCAGATAAGGAGCTACCAAAACCAGATGATGGCACCTTGGAAATATCACACCAAAAGAGGGGCGACCTAGATGAGGTGGCTCGACGAACACAGGCTGAGGCTCAAGATGAGGCTGCACGTGCCGCTGAGTCATACCTAGAAAAGCAATTAGCAAAATCCACACCGGAAGAGTCAGTGGAATCAGAAGAACCAGCAAAGTTACCGGAGCCAGAATATAGCTTACCAGCCATCAAGCCGCTGGGCAGTCCACAATCTCCGAAAGATGAGTTGCCGGAACCGTCAGTAGGCGGTACGTTCAATGCTTCAACTGAACAGGCTGCGGAAGACAAGAAGCGCGAGGCTGAAAGCGGTCGTAACCGCACGATTTTGAATCATGGTCAACCTGGCAGTAGTCAAGGGGGGTTTAGTGATTCACCGATAAACGCCACCGTTGCTCGCCATGATGATGAGCCAAAATCAGTTGACCCGTTTGCTGAAATGAACAACAATTTACAGAACAATAGGTCTATCTCTCCTCTGGGAGAAGCTTCAGCTATCGCTGGACATAATGGCGATGTCATGGCTGCTCTCAGTGAAGATACCTCAAAGGTATTGGGGACTAATCAGTCATTGGGTCAACCAACCCATCAGGCGGTTAGTGAAGCATTAGCAGCGGTACCTAATGTTCCAGATCCATTGGCGGTAAACCCTGGCACCCCAACTTTGGCGGAAATTGAGTCTTCTGCCAAAAATATAGCAGGGTTGCCACCAATGCCTGACTTTAGTACGTTGCCAGAACTGCCACCGGCTTTTCCGCCAGCTCCAGCAGTCAGCCCTACCGTCCCATCGGCGCCAGCGGCAACCCCGTCAGTTGTAAATACTACTAACTCTGAATTTAATCCAACCCAGTTCCAGATTCCGGGACAAAACTAGCATGATACCAAATGATGATATCCTGCTCATTGATAAGCCAGCTGGTATGAGTAGTTTTGGCGTAGTCGCCAGAATCAGGAGAGTGCTCAGTCAACAGCTAGGTAAGAAAGCAAAAGTTGGACACACTGGCACGTTAGATCCGTTTGCTACTGGTCTGATGATTTTAGTAACGGGTAAAAAATGTAAAGAAGCCGGGTCGTTTACCAAGCTAGACAAATGGTATCAGGCAGAAATCATTTTGGGGGTGACTAGCACGACGGGAGATCCTGAAGGTGAGCTTACGCCAATGTCTGAGCATCAGCCGACAACTGAAGAGGTGAATCAGGCTGTACGGAAGTTCATTGGGGTGATTGAACAAACCCCGCCGGCTTTTAGCGCCATCAAAATCAATGGGCAGCGCGCCTATCACCTCGCGCGAAAAGGTCAGGAAGTTGCGATGCCCGCACGGCAAATCACGGTGTATGACATTGAAATTGCATCATATAACTATCCAAAACTATGCATCAATACTCATGTCTCTAGTGGCACATACATTCGTACGCTAGCAGAGGACATCGGGAACTATTTGGGGACTGGTGCCTACTGTCAATCGTTGCGGCGCACAAAAATTGCTAACTTTACCATCGAACGAGCAGCAAAATTGTCGGATTTTGGCATAGAGAATTAGAGTGGTATTATATGGATATGAAGCATAAGGGTTTTACACTGATTGAAGTATTAATTGTTATAGCGGTGATTAGTATTTTGGCATCAATCTCAATCATCTCGTATCGGTCGGTGCGCGATAATGGATTGGACGCGAAGATTCGATCTGCAGTTAAAACTGCGGGCGATGCTGCTGCTTTGGCGGAGGCTAGAGGAAAGCGCATCACCGGATTTGGTCCGTTTAATGCGCCGGATGGTGTACAAACTTTGGTACCGGATTATTTGAAGGCTGATTATCGGCAAGGTGTTTCTAGTAAAAAAGCAGCAAATGAGGAAGCAATCTTTCGAATCTATGAGTGTCATGACGGTGGTAAGGGGTTTGTGATATATGCCGCATTGAATAATCCATCTACTGAGGACGTAGCAACCTTCAATCGTATTCGTTCAAGTTGTCATCACAATAGCACGCAAGCACCAGACAGTGGCTCAACCATATATAGCTACGCGCAGCTATTCTAGCGGCACTGCTTGAAAATATTGGTCACTCCTGATATAATCAAACGGCTATGATCAGTAAAGAGAACAAGCAAAAAGCGATTGCTTTGACTCAGGTTGGCAAAAACGATGTCGGTAGCCCTCAGGTGCAGATTTCGATTTTGACAGCTCGTATCAAAGAGGTTACAGAGCACCTGAAAGTCAACAAACACGACTTCATGGCTCGTCGCGGCCTTGTCCAGATGGTAGGTAAGCGCAAGCGCCTACTGCGATACTTGGAGCGAACTGACTTTGAGAGTTATAAGCAAGTGCTGGCTACATTGGGACTACGTAAATAAGCGAACCAAGTAGTTTATATATCCGCCTCGATATATCGGGGCGGATTTTTGTATGAACTATTTAGGAACAGCGATGATAACTTCGCGTTTATCAAATGATCCACCCAGGGAACATGAATACAGTGTCAAGCGTGGTTGATCGGTTCGCTCTTCTATCTCGACGGCATCAGGCTTAACTTTATATATATCATATATGCTATACTCGTAGCGTTTGCCGTCGTAATCAACTGTGATGGAATCACCAACTTTGAGCTTGTTGATGTTGTAAAAAGGAGAATTGTTGATGGTGCGTTGTGGTGTTGGTCCAATCTGGAAGCGGTGAGCAGCAACGATGAAATTTCCACCCTCTTTAGGGTTGCCATTTTCTGGCTTACGCCACCAGGCAGTTAGCTCTAACACTTCTGCGCCACCGGTTTTGTACGGGATATTGACATTGATAGCCGGGATGTAGATGCGATTTTCTGGATGAAACTCATCAGTTGTTTTTTGCAAAACCTTGGTCGTTTCATTGTTTTTTGGGTCGATGAATTGTGTTGCGAAAAAGGGACTAAAAATAGTAATAAGCAAATATACGCCACCCACCAATAAGGTTAGCGCTATACCTAATATAATATAGTCTTTTGTCGTTTTGGTGCGTTTAATATTCACACTTATCATTATAACAGCCCGTCGGGTGATGAATGAAGAGTGTGGTATAATAAAAAGGTAACTAACCGCGAATGGTGATAGAGACGAGAGCTCATGACATATCAGCTTTCACCCCTGTTACTTTTCGCGATAAGAAAGGAGGCTCATAATGAGCATTATTAATCCAAGTGGCAAGGATATTTTTAGTGTTACCACGGAATGGTGTGGTCGACCACTGACGCTAGAGGTAAATAGGGTCGGTTTTCGCACTACCGCCAGTGTGGTAGCGCGCTACGGTGATACCGTTGTGTTGGGTACGGCGATGGTCGGATCGCGACCAGTGGAATTAGACTATTTCCCATTGTCAATTGATTATGAAGAAAAGTTTTATGCTGCCGGCAAGATTTCTGGTAGCCGATTTATCAAGCGAGAAGGTCGTCCATCTGACGAGGCAATACTCATCGGGCGGCTGATTGACCGGCCAATTCGTCCACTGTTCCCAAAGGGATATCGCCAAGAGGTTCAAGTCGTATCAAGTGTCCTCAGTATGGACCCAAGTTTCCGTCCTGATATGGTGGCAATGGTAGCTGCTAGTGCGGCACTGAGCCTGACTGGCACCCCATTTGATGGACCGGTGGCAGGTTTGCGTGTTGGTCGAGTGAACGGTGAATTTAAGGCCTTTTTGACCCCTGATGAGCGCGCAGCCAGTGACCTGGATTTGGTTGTCGCTGGTATCGAGAGCGGCATTACCATGGTGGAAGCGGGTGCTCATGAAGTGAGCGAGCAGGTAATTATCGATGCTATGGCGTGGGCACACCACATGATGCAGCCAGCCATCCAGCTTCAACGTGAGTTGGCAGAAAAAGTCGCACCAGCCGCGCAGCAGTACGAACTGGTTCTACCAGATGAAACCATCCAAGCAGAAGTTGATGCGTGGGTTGCTGGTAAATTTGGCGCAGCTATTCGTCGTGCCTACCCAGAGCGTAACGAACTGATCGCGGATATTCGTCAGGCATTTCATGACGAATTTACGACAAAGCTCGGTGAGAATTATGATGAGCTGCGACCTCAATATGATGAGGCCTTTACGTTGGCACTCCATAAGGACGTACGCCGAGGTATCGTTGAGGATAAGGTGCGTCCAGACGGCCGTCAATTGACGGAAATCCGACCACTCAGCTCAGAAGTTGGTTTCTTGCCACGAGCACACGGATCAAGCTTATTTACCCGCGGCGTGACTCAGGGTATGAACATCGTTACCTTGGCGCCGCTGAGCTACGCGCAGCTGGTAGACACCATGGAACAGACCGACTACGAGCGGCGGTATATGCATCACTACAATGCTCCGGGTTATACTGTTGGTGAAGTGCGCCGTTTGGGCAGTCCGGGTCGTCGGGAAATTGGGCATGGCTACTTGGCAGAGCGAGCATTGACACCAGTCTTGCCGAGTGAAGAAGAGTTCCCATATGCCATTCGTTCGGTGACCGAAATCATGAGTCAGAACGGCTCCACCTCAATGGCAGCAACCTGTTCAAGCTGTTTGGCGCTGATGGATGCGGGTGTGCCGCTCAAAGCGCCGGTCTCCGGTATCGCCATGGGCTTAATGATGGACGAGGGCACACCATATGTGCTGAGCGACATCGCTGATGCTGAAGATTTTGCTGGTGATATGGACTTTAAGGTGACAGGCACTGCTCAAGGTATCACGGCGCTACAGATGGATATGAAGGTGCATGGATTGCCGGTTGACATTTTGGCGCAAGCAATTGAGCAATCAAAAGCTGGCCGAGCGCACATTTTGGAGCATATGTTGTCAGTATTACCACAACCACGCCAGGCATTGAGCCCATACGCACCACGCATCGAGAAGATCAAGATCAACCCAGATAAGATTGGTGCGGTGATCGGTAAGGGTGGTGAGATGATCAATAAGATCACCTCTGAGACTGGTGCTGAAATTGATATCAAAGAAGACGGTTTAATCACTGTGGCTAGCCCAGATGGCGCATCAATTGAGAAAGCTATGAACTGGATCAAGAGTTTGGTAGAAGAGCCAGAGGTTGGCAAGATCTATGAGGGTCGGGTTGTTAGTATCAAGGACTTTGGCGCTTTTGTGAATATCTTGCCAGGAGTCGATGGTATGGTACATATTTCGAAACTGGCCGAAGGTCGGGTAAATAAGGTGACTGATGTCGTCAAAGAAGGTCAGACTGTCCGCGTAAAGATAACTGGTATTGACGAGCGCGGCAAGATCAATTTGACGATGATTGGTCTGTAATCTAGCCATAACCGTATTCAGTAAATTGTAAATGGTGTACAATTAATAGAGTAAGAAAAGGAGAATGCATGGATAATAAAGGTAATAATACAAACTCGACACCAACTCCCGCTGCAACTGTTCCGGAACCACGTGTACAACCGGCACCGACCCAACCAGTCCCTCAGGGACCAGCCAAGAAAAAGGGCATGAGCAAGGGTATGTTGTGGGGTATTATTGGTGGTTCGATCGCCTTCATCTTGTTGGTCGTTGGTATTGTTCTTGCAGTGATTTTATTGAGCGGTCCAAGTAAAGAAGATTACAAGGAAGCGCACGATAAGGTTACAAAAGTGCGTGGTACCTATCTACGGGTTGGTTCAGCCTTTCGCATGGTTTCATATGGGACGTCAACCGCGTCTACTGATAAGATCAAAGAATCAGTAGAAGAATATAAGAAGTCGGTTGATGACTTGAAAGACATGAAAGCCTTGCGTGACAAAGATGTTAAGCAAAAATACGATGATTTCATCAAACAAAACAATGAATTTACCACAATGGTAGGTGATTTGGCTGATGCATCTGATGAGCTGTTAGAGACCACAAAGAACTGTCGAACTGCTACTACTTTTCCTCGATTCAGCTCAGACCGCAGTAAGTTGCTAGAGAACTATGACAAAACTGTTAGTTCTTGTGTCTCTGCTGTGAAGAAACTAGCGAAAGTAAAGAGCCAACTGTTGTCCGAAGAAGCAAAAAGATTAGGTGATGCATTTGATGAGCAGCGAAAACTGGTCGAGGAGATGCAAAATGCCTACAATTCTGGTGATAGCTCTGCAATATCAGCAGCTGCCAGCAAACTGTATCGTCATTTAACAAAATTTAGGACCAGTGACGCTCCAAAGAAACTAAATGAGGCATTCCAAAAGGCAGAGGTTAACTCTCAGCTGAATGCTTTGGGCCGCGTATTGACCGAGAAGGCAAACCAAAGTTAAAGCTCAGGTAGAATAAGTGAGAAGCTCCGTCGTGTGGCGGAGCTTTTTAATTGACCGGGAGGGTTGTTTATGTAGGGTGAGTGTAGTATAGTGGATAGTAGATATCTACTATGGCTAATTTATGAAAGGATTAAGATGAAGCTATCAGGAGCAGTCGAGCAGGCCTGCTGCATTGTGATTTTGCTGGCGCATCCAGACCTGCGATCACCAGTGACGAATCAGAGCTTGGCAAAGCAAATGGGGGTGTCGCCAACGTATATTACCAAAGTAACGCGCAAGCTCGTAACAGCCCAGCTGATTACCTCGGCGAGGGGTGCGGGTGGTGGCTTTCGCCTGGCGCGGGCTAGTACAGAGCTGACGCTGTGGGATATCGTGGCAGCAGTCGAGGGGACGGAGAGCTTTGTCCACTACCAAGGAGTAGCCGAGCGGATGTTTGCCCGCCAGGCAGATGATAGCAAGATCAAACGCGGTGAGGTGAGCATCCTTGGTGCCTTCGATCGGGCTCAGGCACGCTGGGCTGAGACGCTGCAGGGTGTGACATTGCAAGATATTATTCGGGAGTTGGCTAACAATGGGTGAGAAGATGAAGCAAGCCATCCGGCGCCGCCGTAGTGTGATGGTTCAAGCCGAATGGCAGCACTTACTGCACAGTAAGACGCTGTTGGTGGCAGTAATAGCACTGGCCTTTGTGCCGGTGATATATGCGGCGTTTTTCCTCAGCTCGGTGTGGGACCCGTATGGGCATACCGACCGACTGCCGATTGCTTTTGTGAATGAGGACAAGGGGGCGCAGATCAATGGCAAGGAGCTGCAGATTGGCCGGACAATGACCGAGTCTCTACATAAGAGCAAGACGCTTAAGTGGGAATTCGTCTCCAAGCAGCAAGCCGATGATGGCGTGCGCCGTGGTTATTACTACGCAGTAGTGACGGTACCGGAGGATTTCTCACAGCGTGCGGCGTCACTTCGGCAGGACAAGCCGCAGCAAGCGGTGGTGTCGTATCAGCTGACGCCAGCCAAGAACTACATTGGTGCAGTCATTAGCCGCCAAGCCGCGCAAAAAGTGAAGGAAGCAGTGGCCGAGCAAGTGACCCAAACTTACCTCAAAGAGGTGGCAGCGGGTATTGGTGCGGTGGGTAATGGCATGGCGCAGGCTGGTGATGGTGCTGGGCGCTTGCATCAGGGGTCGGCACAGCTCCAAGCGGGTCTTACTCACTATACCAATGGCGTTAGCCAACTGGCCAGCAAGCAGCAGACGCTAACGGCAGGCCTGGGGCAACTGCAGGCTGGCGCAGTGCAAGTCCAGCAAGGTACAGCACAGCTAACTGGCCAACTACCAACGGCGGCCCAAGTGGCCCAGCTAACGGCTGGTATGCAGCAGATCAAACAAGGGATAAATACACTCAACACTCAGGTGGCTCAGCCATCACCAGCGGTGGCGGCTCAGCAGGCGGCAGTAGCCCAAAATGCGCAGCGAGTCGTGGGTGCGCTCCAGGCAATGCAAGCACCCACCGCATCAGCCGGGGCGATCCTCCAAAAGACTAGTGCGCAGGCGGCTGCGTCTGGCGGTAGCACGACCATCACACTACCCGAGCTGCAAACCTTAGCGAGTGCTCTGCAGCAAACCAAAGCCATTGCCGAGCAAACGCAGAGCTTGCTGGCTAACCTCGACACTCTTACCAAAACACTTACTACTCAGCAGC
This sequence comes from uncultured Candidatus Saccharibacteria bacterium, assembly GCA_963519285.1. Classification (GTDB taxonomy): domain Bacteria; phylum Patescibacteriota; class Saccharimonadia; order Saccharimonadales; family Saccharimonadaceae; genus Nanosynbacter. Next base: position 38,953 of record CAUQMR010000001.1, on the reverse strand, counting down.
AAACACTCAAGAATGGTGTGGCAGCACTCAACACTGGCGTGGAGCAGTTCGCCCCGCAAGCCACCACTGCCTTTGCGGGGTACAATATGGTGCGGGCTGGTAGCGAGCGGCTCCAGGCTGGTGCAGCACAGGTGGCGGGCAATCTCGCAACAGCTCAGCAGGGTAGTGGGCAACTGGCTCAGGGCGCAGCCACCTTGCAGCAGCACTCTAGTACGCTGATGCAGGCAAGCAACCAGCTGGCGGATGGCTCGAGCACACTGGCGCACAAACTGCAGACTGGTGCGGCTCAGGTAAAGCTCTTGCCAACCAGCCCAGCGGCTCAGCAGCAGATGGCCGCGCCTGTGGCGAGTAGCGAGCACAGTACTGGCAGTGTGCCAAATTATGGCTATGCCATGGCACCATATATGCTCTCGCTAGCGCTCTTTGTTGGTGGGCTGGCTCTGACGACGATGTACCCAGTGCGCAAGACCTTCTCGCGCCAAGAAAATGCCTGGCGCTGGTGGCTGGCTAAGATGTCGGTCTTGGGGCTGGCTGCACTGGTGCAAGCAACGATTATGATGCTAGTGCTAGTCTATGTGGTGGGCTTGCAACCCGACCACCCGTGGCTATTTGCTGCCACAAGCTACCTTGCCTCGCTTGCCTTTATGTCGCTCATTACACTGCTGGTAATGGTGCTGGATAACCCTGGCCGGCTGGTGGTAATGATCATCATGGTGCTCCAGCTGGCAGCGAGCGAAGGGATATTCCCCATCCAAACAGCCTCTGGTTTCTTCCAAACTATCAACCCCTGGCTACCCATGACGCACTCTATCATTGCCTATCGTCATGCGATCTCGGGTGGGGTAGATAGCGTGCTCTATACGCAGCACATGCTCATCCTGGCTGGCTTTGCGCTGGTGGCAAACGCGCTCCTCATCGGCTTCTTCGTCTACCGCGGCAAGCGAAAATTTATTCACACATCAGTGGACGGCGATGATTGATATAGATAACAGTGGTGCTGTTATTACGCGCTTTTGACAAAGTACCGGGGGTTTGATACAATTGGAACTACTAACGAGAGGATATTTATACAGTAGTAATATAACTCTCTGCCTGATTTTTGAATTATTATAACGAAAAAGGAGTATAACAATATGGGTCAGCGGCGACTAGCAACACCGCAGAAGGATGATGCTAAAAAGCGTCCTCAGTCGAAAAAAAGCAACAACGCAGTATTAAATAGTACGACCACTCGTAAAGGTGAGGTATTTCGCGCGCAGCGACGAACAAGTGAGAATGTTAATCTCAGGGCGTCACAGCATGTGATCAATATTCCGGTGAACAAATCAGTTTACAATGGCTATGGCGGCGAGCAATTTAGTGCCAAAATGCAGCCAAAACGGACTCGCGGCGGCAAGCCAAAACTACGGATCATCCCAATTGGTGGCGTTGGCGAAATGGGTATTGGTAAAAACATGAACGCTATTGAATACGACGATGAAATTATCGTTGTCGACATGGGCTTTCTGTTTCCGGGCAGCGATTATCCAGGTATCAATTACATTACACCGGATATTACCTGGCTGGAGGAAAATAAGCACAAGATCAAGGCGCATGTGTTCACTCACGGACACCTTGATCACATCGGTTCTTTCCGGCATTTTATTCACCGAATTCCAGCGCCAGTCTATGCGTCGAAGTTTACCATCGGCATGCTAGATAAGTCGCTGGCTGATGCGGATACCGATTTTCAGCCAGACTTTCGGGTGATGGATCCATTGAGTCACGAAATTGTTCAGGTGTCGAAACACTTTTCGGTGGAATTGGTGCGGGTGAATCACTCTATTCCAGATTCGACAGCGGTGATCATTCGGACACCACTGGGTGTGATAATTGACTCTGGTGACTGGCGATTTGAGGAAAGTCCGGTTGACGGTCAGAAATTTGACCTCAAGCGCATGACCGAAGTGGCGTCCAAAGAGGGCGTTCTGATGTTCATGAACGAATCGACCAACTGTGAGTCGGCTGGTACACACACGCACACGGAGTTTGATATTCAATATTCCATCGGTCAGGTGATGGATAAATTTAGTAGCAGCCGAGTGATTTTGAGCTGTTTCTCATCACAAGTGCACCGATTGCAGTTGATTTTGGAAGAAGCACACAAGCACGGCCGTAAGGTGGCGTTTGCTGGCTTTTCAATGATTCAGAACTTGGAAGTGGCGCTGCGTTCGGGAACCATCAAGATCCCGAAAGATACCGTCATGAAGATGGAGGACATCATCAAGTTACCAGACAGCCAGGTCACGGTGGTTTGTACTGGTTCACAGGGTGAGTTTAATGCCGTGTTAAATCGCATGGCGACTGGCGCGCATAAATACATGAAGATCAAAGGCTCTGATGTGGTGGTGTTTAGCTCCAATCCGATTCCGGGTAATGAGAAAAACGTGGTGCGAACCGTTGATGGTTTGATGCGCGAGGGTTCTGATGTAATTCAGAACGGTAAAACGCACTTGACCGGGGTTGGGCCGCTACACTTGTCGGGCCATGGCTACTACGATGATCATATTAAGCTGATTAATGCCTTGAATCCAACGTACTATATGCCAATTCACGGCGAGTTCCACATGCTGGTGCACAATGCGCGGCTAGCAGAAAAAGAGTGTGGTATTCCCAGGAAGAATATCTTTGTGTGTGATGCCGGTGATATCATCGAAATTGATATTGAGCGGCAAGCTAAGAAGGCTGGTCGAATTCAGGCTGGTGGCGTGATGTATGACGATACGGGCGCTATCGTCTCTGAGGTGGTACTGAAAGACCGTATCCATATGTCTCAAGAGGGAATGTTTGTAGTGGTATTGACGGTGCAGCGCGGTACGGGACGGCTGTTGACTAGTCCGGATATTATCTCCCGAGGATTCATTTACTTGCGTGATTCTGAGGAATTAATGAACATGATCCGCCAGTACTTGAAGCAAAAAGCAGCCCGCAGTTTTGCCGGCAAGTATGACCTTGATGTGGTGAAAAAGGAAATCAAGGATGAAGTTACGCATATTTTGTATGATCAGACGCGTCGGACACCGATTGTTATCCCTGTTATCAATGAAATCGGTGGTGGCTTGAAAGCTCCAGGAAAAGTTTCTCGGGGCGTCCAGGGAGCAGCTAAGCCAGAAGCAGCGGCTGATAGCCCAGTTGTTCCAAAGCTACCCAAAAAACGATTTCCAGCTAAACAAATCCCTGACACGGAGGCGAACGACACCAAGGCTCGAGAGCGACGCAACGCACCGGCTTATTAGACATATTTAATAAAGTATGATATAATAAATAAGTGCGATAATCCGTAAAACGGGGTATAATAAATAACAGTTATGCCTAAAAAACGAAAGACTACGAAAAAGAAATCAGTGGCGACCGCGCCAAAACATGATGTGCCGAGTGGCTTTTGGTCGCAAGTTGGGGCGGTCTTGATGATAGTGCTGTCATTACTGTTAGTGGTGGCATGGTTTGATGTCGGTGGCCCAGTGTTGGAATGGACCAACCACGCCGCTTTGAAGGTCGTTGGTTACGCTATGTATGCTCTGCCAGTGTTGTTGGTGTATATTGCGGTGGAGACTTTCCGCGCAGAGAATAATCGATTGCCAATTGCCATGAAAATAGCGGCTGTTTTGGAGGTGGTGTGGCTGAGTGGGCTGTTTGGACTACTGAAGACTGCCGCCCGCCCGGAGGCTGGTGGTGTTATTGGGGATGTTGCTAATAATATAATGATGACCCTGGCAGAAAAGCCAATTGTCGCTCTGATATATATCGTTCTCATCCTTATCACTGCATTGTTCATCACGCTCATGACCCCAGTCGAGTTGTTTGGTAAGATATGGGAGATGATGCGGCGTGACTCTTCGGAGGACGATGAGAACAAAGCAATCATGCGACAGGCTGCCAAGGCGGAAAAAGCAGAGCCACGAAAGGTTAGCGAGATTAATTTGAACGCTGGCGTGCCGACGGTAGATACAGAAGAACCAGCTAAAGCCAAAAAATCGTCGCCGTTAAGTAGTTTGCGGGGTAGCGTAAAGCAGGACAAATCTGCCGAGGAACAGGCAGCATTAGTTTCGGTGCATGATCCAAATTGGCAATCACCAAGCCTGGATCTACTAGAGAAAAAGCAAAGCCCGGCTGATGCTGGTGATATTCGGCAAAACGCGCAGATCATTCACGACACCTTGGCGGAATTTAACATTGATGTAGAGATGGAAGACGCCAATATTGGGCCGAAGGTGACGCAATATACTTTGCGGCCGCCGAGTGGTGTGAAATTGACGCGCATCACAGCACTGGAGACGAATATTGCTTTGAATTTGGCGGCGCAGAGTTTGCGGATTGAGGCGCCGATTCCTGGGCAAAAAGCCGTTGGTATTGAGGTGCCAAACCGACGAGCGGCTGATGTGCGACTATATGGTGTGTTGGATTCGAAACAATGGAAGCACGCCCATGAACCGTTGAGCTTTGCTATCGGTAAGGATATCTCGGGTGAAGCAGTGGTTGGTGAGCTGAACAAGATGCCGCACATGTTGATCGCTGGTCAGACCGGTTCTGGTAAGTCGGTGATGATTAATACTCTATTGACTAGTTTGTTATATCGCAATAGTCCGAGCGACATGAAATTGATCTTGGTTGACCCAAAGCAGGTGGAAATGGCACCGTACGAGGATATCCCACATCTGTTAACTCCAGTGATTACTGAGCCAGAAAAGACTATCTCGGCCCTGAAATGGGCGGTCAATGAGATGGAGCGGCGCTATAAGTTGTTGGCGGCGGAGAAAATTCGTGATATTAAGAGCTATAACAAAAAAATCAAGACTGCTGGCACGAAAATCCCGGTTGCTGATGAGAACGGAAATGTTCAGCAACATGAAGACGGAGCGATGCCATACATCGTCATCGTCATTGACGAGTTGGCTGATTTGATGATGGTGGCAGCGCGTGATGTTGAAGCGTTGGTTGTTCGCTTGGCACAGAAAGCCCGAGCAGTGGGTATTCATTTGGTCTTGGCGACGCAGCGGCCGAGTGTTGACGTGATCACTGGTTTGATCAAGGCGAATGTGCCAGCACGAATTGGCTTTACCGTAGCTTCTCAGGTTGACTCACGAACTATTCTGGACCAGATTGGTGCTGAGAAACTGCTTGGTCAGGGTGATATGTTGCTGTACACACCAAGCATGAGCAAGCCAAAGCGTATTCAGGGTGCATGGGTGACTGATGACGAAGTCAATAAGATAACGGACTATCTCAGGATGCAGTCAGCACCGCAGTACAATGATGAAGTGGTTGCGCAGCCTGTTCAGCTCAATGGTAAGGGTGGCGTGATGGTGAATTTGGAAGGTAATGACGGTGACGCGATGTTTAAGGATGCTGTTCGCTTGGTCATCGAGAGTCGTCGAGCCTCCACTAGTTTATTACAGATGCGGTTGAAGATTGGGTATGGTCGAGCTGCTCGTATCATGGCCGAGATGGAAGACCGGGGGATTATCGGTCCAGCTAATGGATCGAAGCCACGAGAGGTGTTGGTATCAAGCCTTGATGAGCTTGGTGATAGCTAATTTGAAATGATCTAGTTATCGTGCTGTTTGGTATTCTCCAAGTAGCGTGACTTTGTGACCGGTTGCGGTGATTTTGTTGATGGCGCGGTGTAATGACGGACCAGCAGCATCAACGGTTATGAAGAATTTGTAGTTCCACGGTTGGCCGATGATGGGCTGAGACTGGAGGCTGGCAAGGTTGATGGACTGGTTAGCAAAGGTACGGAGTATCTCGAGCAGGCTACCTGGTTGATGGGCGGTGGTGACAACGAGGGTTGCTCGATCGGCGTCAGTCACTGTGGCGGTTGGATCAAGGACGAGGAAGCGAGTGATATTATCCTGACCGTCTTGGATGTGTCGCTTGAGAATTGGCATATTATACAGTTGGGCAGCGGTTTCACCGGCGATGGCTGCCAGGCGTGATGAACCCTGTTGCTTGATAAATTCGACAGCGCCAGCGGTATCAAAATATTCAATTTGTGCGGCTTGCGGTAGGTGTTCTTGGAGAAATTGATGGCACTGCGACAGGGCGACAGGATGTGAATAGACAGAAGTGATGTCTTCAAGCTTTGTACCTGGACTGGTGATGAGGGTTTGTTGAATGGTAAGTGTCACTTCACCGACGATAGGAGCGCTGCAGGATTCGATGTGACGGTAGGTTTCGTTGATGGTGCCGTAAATGGTATTTTCCACCGCCACGACAATGGCGTCAGCCTGGCCGCGAGCATAGGTTTGAAAAACATCGCCGAAGGTCATGCGCGGAACGATGGTGGCGTCAGGCCCGTACCATTGTTTTGCTGCTTGTTCGTGAAATGATCCGGCTTGCCCTTGAATAGCGATACGCATGAATTCTATTGTAGCATGGCCCGACAGGGCGCATCACTGGACTTTTACATCAGATTACCGTATAATACGAGGGAATAATAACCTAAGGTTATGTGAGATAGCATAACCATCCGTGAAGGATTCCGAAGGAGGAAACATGAACGAATACGAACTGACCGTTCTTATTCATCCAGATTTGGAAGCAAATTTGGACGCGGCGCTGGACAAGGTTCGAGCGTTGATCAAAGACAATGGTGGTGAAATCACCAAAGAAGATAACTGGGGTAAGAAAAAACTGGCTTACCAAATTCGCCGCGAAGATTTCGCAGTGTATGTGTATTTTGAGGCAACACTACCATCAGACGCACCACGCAAGATTTCAAGCACATTGAACATCACTGACGAAGTACTGCGCTACTTATTGGTAAAGACCGATGAAAAGACCCGTCAGGCATTGGCAGAGCAGCGCGAGCGATCTGAGAAGATGGCTGCTGAAGCCGCTGAAGCTGACGCATAATTATCGCAACCGATATCGATAATAAACCTATAACAAGGAGGGTAACACTATGGCACGAAGTATCAATCAAGTCATTTTGATGGGAAGATTGACCCGTGATCCCGAGCAGCGCACGACAACGTCAGGAAGGACAGTTGTGAGCTTTTCTATAGCGGTGGATCGCCAAACACAAGATGATCAAGCTGATTTCTTTGATGTAACTGCATGGGAGAAGCTCGGTGAGTTGGTTATGCAGTATCTATCAAAAGGCCGGCGCGTATTGGTACAAGGACGCCTTCGCCAAGACAGCTGGGAAGACAAGGAAACTGGCAAGCGACGTTCACGAATTGAAGTGGTTGCCTCTGATGTGACCTTCCTGGATGGGCCAAGTAGCGACACTGCCAGCTCAACGGCAAATATATCAACGAAAGAAGAAGTAGTGACGGAGATTGATGATAAACCGATTGATTTATCAGAAATTCCGTTCTAACAAGGAGTAGAAAATGGCTAAACGACAAAAAAAGGATACACCAAGTGTATTTGACTACCGAGACGTAAAGACGTTGCAACGATACACCAACGTGTACGGTCAAATTGAATCAATTGCAAAAACTGGTTTGACTGAGAAACAGCAGCGAAGCCTGGCAGTCGCCATCAAACGCGCCCGCCACTTGGCATTGTTGCCATTCGTGACACACGGCTAATTTGGAACATTTTTCGGCGCACCAAAGGATGTGGCGCGCCGGCCAACAGTTCTAAAGATGAAATAAAGGAGCAAGGATGTACCAGCCAACAGAGTTAAAAAAAGGAACGATTTGCCAAATAGACGGTAAGCCATATCGCGTGGTTGAATACGGTCAGAAGGTGATGGGCCGCGGTGGATCGATTGTTAATGTGAAATTGAAAAACTTGATTGACGGCAGTGTTATCCCGAAAACCTTCAAGGGGCAAGAGAAGATTGAGTCAGCTGAAGTGACCAATAAAACTGTTCAGTACCTGTACCGTGATGGTGAAACATTTTACTTTATGGATCCTGAGAGCTTTGAACAATTTGAATTAGGCGCAGCAATCGTCGACTCAGCGGCTAACTTTTTGAAGGAAGGTGACTCATTGAGCCTGCAGTTTTTTGATGGGCGAGTCATCAATGTAGAGTTACCAAAAAACCTCTACCTAGAAGTGACATATACTGAAGATGTCGTGAAGGGTGATACGACATCGAGCGTATTGAAAGATGCGACACTGGAAACTGGTTTAGTCATCAAAGTGCCAGCATTTATCAAACAAGGGGATATTGTTAATGTCGATACAACAACTGGTGAATATAGGGAAAGAAAAAAGTAGAGAACTGAGGAAATACCTCACGCTACGGTTGAAGATTATACGTCTTCGAATGCGTCGTTTTTGTAAAAGATGTCATCAAGACTCATCGTTGAGATGGGTCTTTTATGGTGGTGTTAGTTTTTGTTTAATCTGTCTGTTGTCTGTGGTTGTTCAGATGAGCTTTCCTGGGGATCGCTTGACTAGCAAGGCGCACATGATGGGACGGAGTGTTAGCTGGTGGACACGCAACGATATTGAACAGTTAGCGAAGGATAGTGCTCCACAGACACAGCTGCAATTTGCGACAAGAAATGGTAAGCAGGAAGCTTCTGTAGGCAATTTTGGTGGCACAGTGTGCGGTCGTTGTGTGGCTGACAAAGCGTTGGATTATCCGTGGTGGCAGCGATTGATGCCGTTTAGTTTATGGTGGCGTTCGGTCGAGGTTAACAATGCTGAAGTGAAATTTGATGAAAGTGCGTTGGAAGCGAAGATGGCTGAATATGGTGACAGCTTAACATTGCCGCCCGAAAATGCACGAGTAGAGATTCAGAATGATAAGGTGGTGGTTGTAGCAGAGAAAGCTGGTCGTGAACTGCAAAGTGCTGAGGCGCGTCAGGCGATAGCTTCGACCCAGTATTCTTTGGGTGACAAGACCGAGGTGCAGATGAAGGGTAAACGTCTGTCTGCCAAGGTGACGGAAAAACAGCTGCAAGAGTTACGCTCTCGTGTTGAAAAGATTTTGCAGCGAAATATCGCCGTGGAATTTGAAGGCAAGGCGGTCAAGATAGACAAATCAACCATCGCAAAGCTTTTGTCTTTCATCGAAGATGGACATAATATCCCCAAAATAGCGCTCAATCAGGCGAAACTAACGGAGTTTTTGGAACATTCATTTGGCAAAGTAGTCAATAAACCAGCTGGTAAAACCGTTATTTATATGCATGACGGCACAGAGACGAAACGTGAGAATGGGGCGCCAGGTCGGGGCATCGATGTCGCGCAAATGACGACAAAAGTACAAGAGGTGCTACTTGGTACGGAGGAAAAAGATAGTAAAATTGCCTTGCTGGCTAAACAGTTGCCTCCGCAGCCGGTATATAAAGAGACGTTTTCTCATTCGGCACTGGGGCTGCAGGCTTATGTCAATTCAGTGGCGCGTGATCATGATATTCGCCTGACAATTAGCCAATTGTCTGGCGAAAACTGGAATGCTCAGGTGCGCGGCAACGAGTCTAGTGTGTCGGCCAGCACCTACAAACTATATATAGCTATGGTTTTGATGGATAAAATTGATAATAATCAGTTGACTATGAATGATAAAATCGGCGGGGCATCTGTGCAAGAATGTATAACGCGGATGATTGTAAACTCAGATAATGCGTGTCCGGAGGCAACTATAGCACAATATACCGCTAGCGGTATTACTGAATATTTGCGTGAGGGCAAAGGTTTTAAGGAGACGTCACTCAGGGGATCGTATGTGATAACGTCGACTAATGATTTGGCGAAGATTTTGAAGGGAATTGATGACGGCACTTTAGTTAGAGGTAGCCACCGCGACTTCTTGTTGGGCTTGATGCAGCGACAGGTGTATCGTCAGGGTATACCGGCTGGGAGTAATGGTACAGTGCAGGACAAGGTTGGTTTTTTGGAAGGCTACCTGAATGATGCGGCTATCGTGACTCATCCAAAGGGTAAGTATGTCATGTCAATCATCACCAAAGGCCAGTCATGGGGCAAAATAGCCGAGATAACTCGTAAACTTGAGGATATCATGTATGGCGGTTAAGGGACGGCTTGACAAAGAACTGGTTGCTCGAGGGCTGGTTACTAGCAGGTCGCAGGCCGAAAACTATATTCGCCTCGGTGATGTTGTGGTTGATGGAAAGGTGGTACAAAAGCCAGGTTATATGGTGGGTGATCAGGCGTTGATTACGTTGTCGCCACGTGAGCGATACGTCAGTCGTGCGGGATTAAAACTAGCGAGTGTCGCTTCAGCTTTGGGTATCACATTTACCGACCGTGTTGTGCTGGATGTTGGCAGTAGCACCGGCGGGTTTACTGATTATGCGCTGAAACATGGTGCTAAAAAAGTATATGCAGTTGACGTTGGAACTGATCAGCTGCATCCAGATTTGCGGCGTGACTCAAGGATAGAATTGCACGAAAAAACTGATATTCGGGATTTTGTGCCAGACGAAGCACCAGATATTGTGCTGATCGACGTATCGTTCATCAGTTTACGGCAAATTTTACCGCATCTTGCGAGCATTTGTAAGGATACGACGCTAATTGTTGCTATGGTTAAGCCGCAGTTTGAAGCCGCGCGTCAGCAGTTGGGTAACAGTGGCGTCATCAAAAATGATACAATTCGGCGGCAGATTTTGCGTGATTTTGAGGCGTGGTCAGCAAAATTGTTCGTAACGGTGGACAAAGCCGACAGTGCCGTGGCTGGAGCTCGCGGCAATCGTGAGCGATTTTATGCATTAAAAGTAGCTAAACCAACTACACGTTAAATCTAAACTCAACCACATCATCAGGCTGCATGACGTAGGTTTTACCTTCAGTTCGCATCTTACCAGCAGCGCGGGCAGCGGCTTCAGAGCCAGCACTGACGAGGTCGTGATAGTCGACCACTTGAGCAGCAATGAAGCCTCTTTCAAAGTCGGTGTGAATAACACCAGCAGCTTGTGGCGCTGTCCATCCTTTGTGGATAGTCCAGGCACGAACCTCTTTAGGTCCAGCAGTTAAGTAACTTTGAAGGCCGAGGGTATCATACGCAGCATGAATCAATTGCATGAGTCCGGTTTCCGTGACACCGTAACTTTCCAACAGCTCGGCAGCTTCTGCGGGTGATAGTCCCTTCAGCTCTTCTTCCAGTTTGGCACTCAAAAACAAAGCTTTAGCAGGCGCCACCAAGGAAGTCAGCTCTGATTGCAGCGTAGCATCGGTTAGTCCCGCCTCGTCAACATTGAATGCATAAATAACTGGTTTGGCAGTCAGTAGGTGGAGATCTTGAATCAATTCTGTGTTCAAGTCGGCTATTGAAGATAGCGGTACACCAGACTGCAGTTGTTCTAGTAGCGTTTGTAGATAGGCGACTTCTTCGCGAGCTGCTGGACGGGCTTTGGCCTCTTTCTGTAACCGTGGCAATCGATTTTCTATGGTTTGAATATCTGCTAAGATTAGCTCGGTGTTGATGATGTCAATGTCAGCTTTGGGGTTGACTGGTGCTTCATCATGGCGCAAAATGGCGTTATTTTCAAAAGCACGAACCACATGCACAATTGCGTCACATTGCCGGATGTTTGCTAAAAACTTATTGCCCAAACCCTCACCTTTGGAGGCGCCTGCTACTAACCCGGCGATATCCACAAATGTCACCGTGGCTGGCAGAATTTTCTCTGAGCCGTATAATTTTGCTAAAACCTCCAGCCGTTCGTCTGGCACCGGAACAATTCCCGTGTTCGGCTCAATCGTCGCAAAAGGGTAGTTTGCCGCTAAAATATCGTTGTTTGTTAATGCATTAAACGTGGTTGACTTGCCAACATTGGGGAGCCCCACGATACCAATAGATAAACTCATGAGCTTATTATACCATCACTGATGGTTGCAAGGATAGCGTAGCTGTATTAGAATAAGCAGTATGAAGAAAGTGATTATATGGGGTATTATATCAGTAGTAGTCGTCGTGGCTATTGTCGTCGCTGGCGTAAAAAGCGGGTTTCTCTACCTGGGCTTTAAGCAGCCACAGCAAGTGGTGAAAACACCGTATGTGATATGTGGCAAAGATATGATTGACCGGTATAATAAAATTCGTCAAGACACCGACTTGTCAGTTGATGAAGCAGCCAAGAAAAAACATAGCGAAGAAATGAAACAATTTGTTGATGATGTGAAGGCAAAAAAGGATTATGACAAGGATCCAACCTGTGCGTTCATGGCCTTGGCGTATCCGTTCTACTATACCCGAGATGCAGCTGCGGCAAAAAGTGGCTATGAAGCCCTTGAAAAAGCAGTGAACAATTCTGGCGTATATGTAGACCATCGAGTTAATGACATTATTACCCTTGATGCCATAAAGAATATTGTGGGCTCACATGATAAGCAGGGTGATCAGAGGCGGGGAGACTAAATGAATCGGCGGTGGGCGTTTGCTTCATTGGTCTTGGTGGGCGCCATGGCCTCAGCGTTATTTTTGACAAACGATGCTCATGCGGCACGTCCAGCATATAACAACTCAGAGATAGATGCCTGGAACAAATACTTAGAAAATAAAGTTTGTGGCCAGGGAGCCTTATGGTTTAATGATAAAAATGGCAATTATGGCCCCTCGAACGGCTGGGAGCAAGGCTATTATTCAACTGGCGTGCAGGCTGTTGCTCATAATCAAGAATACATCACCATATACCTACATGGATCGGCGGTGATGGGCGGTGAATGTACAGGATTACCATTTTATGCTACACAGATTCAATCACTATCATCAAGGATGACAATTCATGGTACTAACCTCCTCCGTGGACGTGGTGATGCGAGTGGCTGGACATCAATTGGAGATTCATTGCCAGCAACATTGGACATTAGGAATGTTGCTACGCCTGGTGATCCAAATGGCCAGGTGTTATATTTAACTTTTTGGCGTTGTGGTGATTTTAGAGAGAATACTTCAATTGGTCGATGTCGAGCAGAAACGTTACCAGTCAGGATAATCCGCCAGGCTAGCCCATGGCGCGCAGAGGGAGAGAGTTATATTCGTCGTGAAACAACAGCAAATAACAATGTTGATCGGGATTGGCAGAAAGCAACGTTATTTGCTAAACCGGGCGAGACTATTGGTTTTACCCACCGACTGGCTATGCGTGACGCAAATGCCAACCAGCAGATTCGCCACACCATCAGGGGTCATAATTTGCCACGAAGTCCGCATATTAGTGCTTCGGAAGATGCTAGCGTGATTGACTTTGGCTGGTCCAGCCCACCGTTACGAAGAGATACCTTTATTCAACACTATGGTCCATATGCTGGTGCAAAGAACCCTTGGAATGTCATGAGATATACCATCAAAGCAAGTGATGCGGGAAAAAATATCTGTCAACGAATTGAATGGGCACCAGCTAGCTACAAGGGTGGTGTTGCTGGCTCAAACTATGCGTGTGCTGTCGTGCCATATGAATACACTTTGAGGCCATCAATTGATGTAGCGTCAACCACGATTACTCTGGGACAAAAGAAAGTCTCTGGGGTGCAGGGATCGATATATAATGGCGGACCGACACGCTCCAAGCCAACTCGTAGTGCGGTAGTGCGGTTTGTGGCAAAGCCAGGCAATACCATTGCTGAATCTGGTGATAATGTAAAGATGTCCATTGAGAATCCATGTGAATTAGCAGCTCACCTTGCCGCAAAACATGGCGTGACAATTTCTGGTGCTTGTAAAGACCTTTACAAAGATGGCTCGGATCGAGACTTTCCAGTCAATCAAACCATGATTCATTCGTCTGACGATGATATCAATGGATTGCCGGTCCAGTCGGGCGATAGGGTTTGTTATGCAACGGTAGTTGCTGCTTATAAACAAGAGGTCGGTAAAGAAACGTCATCATACGCTGTGAAGTGTGTGGTTGTCAGTAAGAAACCAAAAGTTCAGTTCTGGGGTGGCGACGTCAGGGCTGGTGTATCATTTGGCGGAGCGACCAGCAAGGGCTTAGTACAAACTAGTATGACTATTTTGGACGATAAACGGTACGGATCGTGGGCAGAGTATGGCATTTTGTCGCCACAAAATATCATTTCTGCTTCAGGTGCTGGATTGTCTGATGGTGGCCCAGCTGGAGGCTTAGCTCGTGAATATAATACCTTGACATTCCGTAACACTAAAACACCATATGGGCAGTTTGGTCGTCTCACAGGCTATAATTACCCGGCTATCAAAGGAACGGACAGTGGCTCTATAAAGATCGGTGATGGACAGTTGTCTGGCAACGCCGAGTATCGTGCAGCGCAAGTAGAAATCACTGGTGGTACCGTGAAGACCGGTGCGTACATCACGGTATACGGGCGAACAGTGCGCATCACTGGTGATATTGCTTATGCAAACGGCCCACTATCAAGCGTTGGAGCTATTCCACAACTCATCATTCGAGCAGACCATATCATCATAGAGCCAAATGTGCAGCGTGTCGATGCCTGGTTGCTGGCTAACAAGACTGTCAGTACCTGTGCTGAAGCCAAGAATGGCAAGGGTTGGCCAGAATCAGATCTGTTAGCAAGTGGGGCTTGCGATAAACAGCAACTTCGCGTCAACGGACCAATTGTCACCGGGTCACTCTACCTGCGACGAACTCATGGTTCTGATCAGACTGATTTTGGTAAACCGGCAGAGATTTTAAACTTGCGACCAGACGCGTATTTAGCAAATTATGGCCGTTCACGTGATTCGGGCGCTATTCAGACCATGTATTCCCGTGAACTGCCGCCACGTTTTTAACGTTTTGTTTTACAAATATAACAAGCTTATGTATAATGAAAGGTGATATGAAATTCTCAAAAGGGTTGGGCGACTTCTTCGGACTAGACATCGGTACAAACGCGGTGCGGGTTGTTCAATTGGGTCGCAGTGGTTCAGGCTGGAATCTGATGCATTATGGTTATGCACCAGTTGATAGCAAGATATCAAGCAGTGACTCACCAGAGGCGAAGCGTCGCTTGGGCGAAGTGATCATGACTGCTGTCGGGCAAAGTGGCATCAAAACCTCAAATGTTGCCATCGGGTTGCCTTCGAGTAAAACCTTCAGCACTATCATCGATGTGCCAAAAGTTTCCGACCAAGAGCTGCGCGCAACCATGAAATATCAGGTGGAACAATATATTCCAATGTCGATTGACGATGCAAAGGTTGACTGGGCGTTGCTCGGTGACAGCTTGCGAACGCAAAACCAGTATGAGGTGTTATTGACCAGTACAGCTAAATCATATGCCGAAAGCAAATTGGAATTTGTGGAAGGCTTAGGCTTTAATGTTATCGCTGAGGAGCCAGACCCGATAGCAATGGTTCGCTCATTAACACCATCTGATAACCAGGATGTGAAATTGATCCTCGATATGGGTGAAATCTCTACTGATTTAGCTGTGGTATATGGCACAACACCTCGGTTGGTACGTACGGTGCCAACAGGCCTACAGTCACTGGTGCGGTCAGCAGTACAGAACTTGAGCGTCCAAGAGGACCAGGCGCGGCAATTTATTTTGAAGTTTGGCTTGGCGCCAGATCGCCTGGATGGTCAAGTGCTGCGAGCGATTGATATGGTTTTGGACAATTTTGCTTCAGAAATTGTCAAATCAATCACCTTTTTCCAGACGCGTTACACGAGCTTACAAGTTTCTGGCATATTATTGTCTGGATTTGGCGCAGCTATCCCGCAGATGGATCAATACATTTCCTCAAAGGCTGGTATCAATGCCGTTACTGCCAATCCGTGGCAACGTGTTTCGATGTCACAAAATGATCAGCAGCAATTGGCTCCAGTGGCCTCTGAGTTTGCAACAGTCGTCGGGTTAGCGCAAAGGAGTAATCTCGGATGATTGAAATCAACTTGATCCCAGATGTTAAGCGCGAGCTACTACGTATTCGCATGATGCGCAACGCGGTCATATCAATGTCGATATTGGTAGGTATCGTGTCTATTGCTATCGTCGTATTCTGTGCAGTTGTTTTAGGTGGCCAACTAGCGTTTGAACTCAAGCAAGACAGTGATATAAAAAGCAAATATGGTGAACTATCGCAAATTAGCGACCTAGACAAGACCGTAACGCTGCAGCAGCAGTTAGGGCAGATCGATCGACTACACAGTGATAAAAAGATTAATTCACGACTATTATCATTGATCAGTGCTATCAACCCGCCAGCACCAAATAATGTGCAGATATCAATGGCGCGTCTTAACCCAGAAGAAAAGACAATTACCCTGGAAGGTTCAGCCGTCAATGGCTTTGCGGCGTTGGAGGTCCTCAAGAAGACATTGACCAGTACCAAAGTGAAAAAGGGTAATGCCGAGGGTGACGGTGTGCCGCTAGCAAGTGATATGAAAGCCGGTGAAACAACATTTGGCGAGAATGCCGAAGGTAAGAAGGTGTTGCGCTTTGCCTTTACTTTCACCTATCCTGATGATTTGTTCGCGCATTCAAAAGAAACGATTTCAATCATTACGCCGACCAGCAAGACAAACGTGACAGATTCACGCTTAGGTGTTCCAGAAAGCCTCTTTAGCCGTAGTGAATCAACTGAACAGAAGAAGGAGAATCAATAATGCCCTCAGGTGAGCAAGATGTGGCAATTCGCAAACGCCAACAGATAGATTCTTCAAAAAAGACAATGTTCTTTTTTGTGGCGGGTGCTGCTTTTTTGGCGGGTGTTTCCCTGGTAGTATCGATATTCCTGATACAACAGATCATCTTCCATTCTAAAGTTATTGCTACAAAAAATGGTACCGTGAGTACCTTACATAGCAATATCTCTAACGCCAAAGAGCTAAAAGATAACATCAGAGTATTAGAGACAAATGATGCGCTCAAATCAGTAAAGTCGAGCGATGACAGTAGTCCACTACAAACTATTTTGGATGCGCTACCAGCTGAGCCGAACGCTGATGCCTTGGGTGCTGCCTTGCAGCAAAAGTTCATTGGGGCGGTGCCAGGTTTGACACTGGAGAGCCTAACGGTAGACGCAGCCTCCGCCAGTGAAGGGGAGTCTAACTCAGAGTCGGCACATAAGTTCAATCTTTCAGTTAGTGGTGCGCCTGATAAGCTGAAAGAATTGATGGAGCGTTTTGAGAAATCAATTCGTGTCATTGAAATCACCGCCATGGAGATTCAAGCAGGTGACGGCAAGGTGGTCCTCAACGTACAAGGCAAAGTTCCATACAATCCAGCGCAGGCAATTACACTTGAAAATAAGGTGGTAAAACCATGAAAAAAACAGATATAGCAATGATTATTTTAGTAGCAAGTTTGGGCGTGATCGTCGCGTATGTGGTGGCGTCTAACCTGTCATTTCTGAAGTTGCCAGACAGTGGCGTAAAAGTACAAACGATTCGCAAAATTTCATCAGACGTAACGCAACCGAGCAAAGATATTTTTAACGATAAAGCGATCAACCCTACCGTTGAAGTGATTGTTGGTGGCGAAAACGGATAAGGGGTTAGCAACATGGCGCTGCTAACAGATGAAATACAGGAAAAACTCATCAAGCTTTTGATTGATGAGGGTCTTGTCGAGAAACGGGTTTTAGACGATGCGGAAGCGCGTGCCAAGAAAGAAGACAAGCCATTCTTTTCTCTGCTAACCGAAGAGGGTGTGATTGACAATGAGTTGTTGACCCATGCTGTAGCTCAAATTTCAGGCGTACCATACGTCAATTTGAGCAATAGCTTCATCGATCAGAATATCTTATCTCTGCTGCCGGCTGAAGTGGCGGAGCGTTTCATGGCCGTTCCGTTGGCTGAAGTTCAAAACCGCCTGGCAGTCGCTATGATCGATGCCAATAACGTCCAGGCTGTCGACTATTTGGCAAATCGCATCCAGCGTCCACTGAAGGTATTTATGGCATCTGAGGACAGCGTCAGGCATGTCCTAGGTCAATACAAGGCGGATTTGTCGACGGTTAGTGACGCAGCTCAGGTATCACAAGAGGAAGCAGCTATTGAATCAGCTACCGAGATCAAGACTATCGTCCAGGACTCTCCAATTTCGCGCGCATTAAGCACTATTTTGGAGTATGCGGTGAAAAGCCATGCCTCTGATGTACACATAGAACCACTGGAAAAAGCTCTGAAGATTCGTTGTCGTGTTGACGGTGTGCTTAGGGAGGTTATGCAGCTGCCAAAAAGTATCGAACCAGCGCTGGTGAGCCGCATAAAGATTTTATCCAGCTTGAAAATTGATGAGCACCGCATCCCTCAGGACGGTCAGTTTGCGGTGAATGTAGCTGGTAAGGCAGTCGACTTGCGTATAGCAATATCACCGGTGGTTTGGGGTGAGCAGGTGGTGATTCGTCTGCTTGATAAGACGGGAAATTCGTTTAATTTGGAAGATATGGGTTATGCGGGCCGAGCCCTGCGCAGCATCCGAAAAGGAATTAAGCGGCCAAACGGTATGATTTTGACATCTGGTCCGACAGGTTCTGGTAAATCCACAAGTTTGTACGCTCTGATCAAAGAAATTAAAGACGATTCAGTCAATATTGTGACACTGGAAGACCCTGTGGAGTATAAAATGGACGGTGTCAATCAGATTCAGGTGAACACTGAGGTTGGGCTAACGTTTGCCTCAGGGTTACGCTCTATCTTGCGTCAAGACCCAGATGTGGTGATGGTGGGTGAGATTCGTGATGCGGAAACCGCTAATTTGGCGGTTCAGGCGGCATTGACGGGGCACTTGGTGTTTTCAACGCTGCACACCAACTCAGCAGCTGGCGTGCTGCCGCGCTTGTTGGATATGGGGATTGAGCCATTTTTGATTGCTAGTACTGTGAACACGATTATCGGTCAGCGCCTGGTCCGGCGAGTTGCCCCGAAACACGATGCTTATCAGTCTTCACCTCTGGAGACGCAAACTATTCAATCAACGATTGGACATTTGTTACCGCAATCACGAGAACAAGTTGTGCCATATGCTCAAGACTTGGGATATAAAGACTTGCCGCTGGCTGGTCAACAATCATACACGTTAGTGAGGGGTCGGGACACTCCTCAGTCACCGCGAGGATATCTGGGGCGCGCTGGTTTGTACGAGGTGATGGATGTGACAGAGGAGATCCAAAACTTGATCGTCAAGCAAGCAACCTCGGCAGAGATTCAGCGCATGGCGGTCCAGCAGGGGATGATTACGATGCGTCAGGACGGTTATTTGAAGGCTTTGAGTGGTATTACGACACTGGAAGAAGTTAATCGTGTTGCAGCAGACACAGCATAAAAAAAGGGGGAACTATGAACAATCAAGAGCTAAGAATTGAACTATTACTGGAAGATGTGGTTAAGAAGCGTGCATCTGACCTCCATATTCAAGTAGGCTTGCCACCGATGCTGCGTATCGATGGACGGTTGATGCCAGTGGCTGGTACTATGCCACTTGATGAGGCGGCAGTTGAGCGTTTGGTGTTCCAGATTTTAGACGAAGATCAGCGTCAGATTTTGTTGAAAGACAAAGAGTTTGACTTCAGTTTTGCGTTTGGTACATTGGGGCGATTTCGTGTTAATGCCTTTCATGAACGAGGTAATTTGGCAGCTGCCTTGCGTTTGATTCCAAATGAAATCAAATCAGCCACCGAGCTGGGCATGCCGCCGATCGTCAATAGTTTTGCTGACTTTCCGCGAGGTTTGGTGTTGGTGACAGGTCCAACAGGTTCTGGTAAGTCGACGACCCTGGCATCATTGATTGATAAAATTAACTCAGAAAAGTCACATCACATTATCACTATTGAAGACCCAATTGAGTTTACTCACAAATCCAAGCAATCAGTCGTTGTGCAGCGAGAAGTTCACTACGACACCTACTCATTTTCAGCGGCGCTGCGATCCAGCTTGCGTCAGGACCCAGACGTGGTGCTGATTGGTGAGATGCGTGACTTGGAAACCATTTCAGCGGCTATTACCATTGCTGAAACGGGACACTTGGTGTTTGCCACGCTACACACCAACTCGGCTGCCCAGTCGATTGACCGTATGATTGACGTATTTCCACCACACCAACAGCCACAAATTCGAGCACAGCTCAGTAATATCTTGATGGCTATCTGTTCGCAGCGCTTGGTGCCAGCCATCGGTGGTGGTCGTGTGGTGGCGGCAGAAATCCTCATTGCTAACCCAGCAGTGCGTAACATCATCCGTGAAGGCAAATCTCACCAGCTAGACGCGGTGATTCAGACTGGTGCCGAGCAGGGCATGCAGACCATGGACCGAACTCTGGCAAATCTGGTGCAAAATGGTACGATTACCTATGATAGCGCACGCGAATTCGCAGTTGATCTAACGGAACTAGAAAGGTTGTTGCGAGGATAATATATGAAAAAATACGCCTACGAAGCCAGGGATAGCGCCAGTAATAAAATAGTCAAATCAGTCGTTCAGGCTGAGAGTGAACATGCGGCTGCCCGCCTGTTGACCGATCAAGGCTTTGTGCCATTAAAAATTGAGCTTGAGGACGATAGGTCAAACGTTATCGATAGGATACTGGGGCGTATCACGTCCAAAGACAAGATATTGTTCACGCGTCAGTTATCGACGTTGATTGGTGCGGGGTTGCCTTTGTCGCAAAGTATGCGTACGGTGTTAGAACAAACGTCCAATAAGCGCATGCAGGGCATCGTTCAGGAAGTGATCGCTGATATTGAGGGTGGTAAGCAGTTGTCTGATGCCTTTTCGAAACACCCTGAAGTGTTTGATAAGCTATTCATTGCCTTAGTTTCAGCAGGTGAGGCCTCCGGAACGTTAGATGAAGCCTTGAAACGAGTAGCGAACCAGCAGGAGAAAGACGCTGCGATGCTGCGTAAGGTTAAAGGTGCTTTAACCTATCCATCCATTGTGCTGGCGGTGATCGTTATGGTGGTTGGGTTTATGACAGTTTCGGTCGTACCACAAGTCAAAGGCCTCTATAAAGACGTTGGGCGAGAATTGCCGATTTTGACGCAACTGATGGTCAGTATCGCTGATTTCTTCATCAATTTCTGGTGGCTGTTGGCTATTTTACTGGGATTTGGCATTTACTTCTTTGCCCAGTACTTGCGAACAGAGGCGGGTATTCATATGAAGGACAAATTTAAGCTTAATGTGCCGCTGTTTAAAGGTATGTTCCGTAAGCTCTACATGGCGCGGTTTACTCGAACGGGACAGACCCTGTTATCAACTGGCGTGCCAATGCTTGATATGCTGAAGATTGCTGCGGACGGTGTCAACAACGTCATCGTGAGCGAGGAAATCATGCGTGCCGCTGACAAAGTGAAGGGCGGAAAGGCGCTGTCCCTGTCGCTGAAAAGTGAGGAATATATCTTGGAGATGGTGCCTCATATGATCAAAATTGGAGAGCAATCAGGTAAGGTTGATGAAATGATGGGCAAGACAGCTCAGATCTACGAAAATGAGCTTGACGAGGAGATTAAAGCCATATCGACTGCCATTGAGCCGGTATTGATGGTGTTCTTGGCTATTGTCGCGGCTGGTATGGTGGGGGCTATTTTGTTCCCAATCTATAGTCTGGTTAACCATGTAGGAATCTAGACAACGTGCCAGTTACCGTGTATTATAAGGATAAGCACTACCGCTAACATTAGTAATAGATCATAGAAAGGTGGAAACTTTATGATCAACACACAAGATAAAAAAGGTTTTACGATCATAGAAGTGGTATTGGTTCTGGGTATTGCAGCACTGATATTCCTGATGGTCTTCATCGCCGTGCCGGTACTAAACCGTAACCAACGTGATACGGCTCGTAAAAACGATTTGAGCCTGGTTGCGACAGCGGTGACTAACTACTCCAATGCTAACCGTGGCGCATGGCCAGGCACTGAGAAGCTCCGATCATTTTTGGGCACGGATCTGTCAAAATACACCAACAAAGAGCAGGTTTCAGTTGACAGTAAAAAGACTTCAGTTACTGTTGGTGATACCCAAATTAAGGTCGTTACTGGCATGAAATGTGGTGAAAGCTCTAAGGAGAAGCAGGTACTAGTACCTGGTACTTCACGGCAGTTTGCTGTTGTGGTTTTGCTTGAAGGTGGCCCAACTCACTTCTGCCAAGACAGCGGTGCTTAGAAACTAGGTCAATCACAGCAGCCTCCTCATCAACGGAGGCTGCTTTTTTTTGGCATTTCTGTTACCATAAGAGGTATGGATAGTTGTATTATGATCAGTATGACCGTAGGGATTGGGCTATTAGGGGCGGTCTTAGGTAGCTTTGCTGGGGCTCAGGTCTGGCGCCTGCGAGCTTGGCAACTCAAACAAGATAAAGCTGCTGGTGAAAAGATAGATGCCGCCGAGTGGAAAAAACTCAAGCCTCTCGTTGGCAAAAAACTCAAACAAGACCGTTCACAGTGTCTGTCGTGCCACCATGACTTAACCTGGAAAGATCTAATCCCAGTTGTCAGTTGGCTACGGTTTGGTGGTAAGTGTCGGTATTGTAAGGCGAACATTGGCTATACTGAACTTTTGTTAGAACTTGGTCTGGGGGCTTTGTTTGCGCTTTCAGTATGGTTCTGGCCAGAGTCGTTCTCTGATCTGGGGTTATTGCGGGTAGTTGTGTGGCTGTCAGCCTTAGTTCCATTAACAATGTTGTTCGTTTACGATCTAAAATGGTCTATTTTGCCTGATATTGCCATGTGGCCATTCGTTGCGCTGGGTGGTATTTTTGTAGCCACACGGTTTATAACCTCTTCGGACATCGTCGGCCTTTTGATGACACTCAGTGGAGCGGTAGTTATTTTGAGTGGACTATACCTCGTACTATACGCTATTTCCAAGGGTGAATGGATTGGGTTTGGGGACGTCAAGCTTGGTCTTGGTTTGGCATTATTCTTGGCTGATTGGAAGTTGGCGTTTCTGTGTCTCTTTGCAGCTAATCTCCTTGGTACCCTGATGGTGCTACCTGGGATGGTAAGGGGAACACTAGACCGTAAGGCTAAAGTGCCGTTTGGACCGCTCTTGATAGTTGGATTTTTGCTGACCTGGTTCATTGGTCCAGAAATTATCCGTGGATTATTCCCGCTCATATGATGGCTAAAGAAACCGCTTATGCTATACTAGAGATATGCGACGACAGGGTGGCTTTACTGTAATTGAAGTAACAATGTTTCTAGCAATCTCCGGCACCATGGCGATTGCCTTATTGGCTGGTATCGGTGTGGCTATTCAGCGCCAACAGTATCGCGACGCTGTCCAATCTTACGCCAATTTTTTAACCGAACAGTACTCAAAGGTTATTAGTATAGAAAATGATCGACAACCAACCGATCCGTGTCCTATTCCGGGGGCTAGTGTCAATGGCTATCGGGGGCAGTCAAACTGCGTGATAGTAGGGCGCTATATCATTGGCGACGATCAGGGTAGAAGCTTCCGCGTGAAGCTAATTTATGCGTTGCTTGGGGCTGATGGAAAAACCTGGTCATATCGATCGTCAAATAATAATGTCGCTGAATATCAGACCAACTGGAGTGTAAAAACAGCGCTTGTTGAGCCAGCTGGCGGCGGTTTGTCGGTCGCTATGGTTCGCAATCCTGCCACCGGAGAGTTGGCCATACGCTCAGATTCGCGCACCTATCCAGATGATAAAATCAGTGAATTATTGACGACTAGTGGCGACGCGACCTATGAAGTTTGTATCTATGATGAAAAATGGTTCGCTCCAGAACGTTTGTCGGTCTTTATCGGTGCGCGCGCTGGATCCAGTGAAGCATTGACGGTTAAGGGGGCGGGAAATGCGTGTAAAGCGCTGTAAGCATCAGGTTGGAGATACCTTGATTGAGGTCATGCTGGCGACTGCTGTTTTTAGTGCGGTTGCTGTCGGTTGTCTGACGGTGATGAATCGGGGACTGTCTATAGCTCAGCAGTCTCTTGAGTCAACACTGGTTCGCCAGCAGATTGACGCGCAAGCAGAGATGCTCCGTTTTGTGCATAACAATTCCCACAAGGGCGATGCTGCCATGGCTGAGCTATGGAAGAACTTGCCCAAAAAAGATGCTGCAAATGAGATCCTAAATGTCGACACTTGCCCAGACCACTTTGGTGACGGTGAATTTGCACTGCGCTCGCGCAGCGATGTTCTTAGTCGAGTATCGTCGTATATGCCAGCTCAAGTGTATGCCAAACAAGAGGGTGATGTTTCATACGGTATTTCTGTGCAATTGGTGCATGTCACCGGTGGATCTGCCTACGATGCGTATATTCAGGCTTGTTGGTACGCGCCAAGTCAGCCAAGGCCTGTGACGATAGGAACGATTGTGAGGTTATATGCACCAGAGAAGAGCTAATTCAGGATTTACCTTAGTAGAGCTGATGTTAGCGATGGCATTTGTATCAGTATTACTATTGTCCGTTGCTATGGTCGCTGTTCAGGCTGGCAAAATATATAACCGCGGTACCGTCATGAAGACAGTTAATCAGTCGGGTAGAACGATTAGTGATGTCATTCGTCGAGACTTTCTACAGAGTAGCGCCACTAAGATTGTCAATTCAGCCAACCCGGTCATTTTAGTCCGTGAATCTGGGTCAGTTAGAAGCGGTCGTGTATGTTTGGGTCAATATTCCTACGTTTGGAACATGGCTTCCGCGATTGATGATCCAGTTATTCGCCGGAGTGGCAGTGGAGTTGTTCGCTCTAATGGTCAGGCTATTAACCTAGCGCGAGTATTGGATGAAGATGCTGCGTTGTGTCAATCGACCTCAGGTTCATATCCGATGGACATCGAGCCAGAGCGAGTTACGCATTTGCTGCGGCCTATTGATGGCACTGATGTAGCCATTGCCGTGCATGATTTTACGGCGTCTCGCGTTACGTCAGCTAATAATTCAGAGGCGCTGTACAAAGTATCGTTCACACTGGGGACAAGTGCTGTTGCCGAGCTGCAGGACATGGCCTGTAAGCCACCAGAAGACAATGAGTCCAATTTCAATTTCTGTGCAATTAATAATTTTGAGATGATAGTGAGGACCAATGGATAAGAGAAAAGAATCGGGCGCAGCATCTTTGTTTGCAGTCATTTTTTCGGCAATGTTATTGACCATTCTAGCAGCTGGCTTTGTGAAATTAATGCTCAAAGATCAGCAGCAAGCCATCAATAACGACTTGTCGCAAAGTGCCTATGATGCTGCGCTGGCTGGTGTGGAAGACGCAAAACGCGTGATTCGTGCGTGTCAGAAGGGCAATGCTTCGGCATGTGATGCCCTGGAAAAGAAAGATTGCAACAGTGTTCGTCAATCAGCGGTATTGGGAGGTGCTGGCAATGCGCAAGAAACCTTGGTCCAAACCAACAGTTCAAACGGTAGGAAATTCGATCAGGCGTATACCTGTCTGAAGGTTTCTATGGATACTGAAGATTTCTTGTATGTAGGAGCGGAAAATAAGGTGCAATTGGTGCCGTTGCGTGCTCGGGGAGCGTTCGATAAAGTGATAATCGAGTGGTTTAATAAGGAAGATAATGCCAATAAAAACGTGGCGTTGGCCGATGTTCACAATGGCGATATTAGCCTACCAGAAAAGGCTACTTGGAGTACTCAAGCTCCAGCTGTTTTGCGTGCTCAGGTTATTACACCAGGCAATAATTTCACCATAGATAGCCTAGATTCTTCGTCGGCATCCCAGGCGGTCTTTTTGCGCCCTAACGGTATCGTTTCAGGGGTGCCAGCGGTAGAAAATGTAGTGCACAAGGGCTCATTACGCCGCGCTACTGATACGCCAACGACTCGTAACGAACCAACAGGGGTATTATGTTCTAAGGATTTTGCACATCCTCATGGTCATTCATGTAGAGCTATTATTGAGCTTGATGAGGTGAGCCCGGAAGCCAGCGCAAATGCCTTTCTAGCGATAAATCACCTCTACAAGGGCGCTAATGTGCGTGTATCTGTCATGAAAGGAACGGAGCAGGTTATGCTTTATGGTGCTCAGCCGGCGGTTGACTCGACAGGTCGAGCAAATAATCTGTTCCGTCGTGTAGAAGCGCGCCTCCGACTTGGTGAGGATATATGGTATCCAGCCGGATCTGTGGAAGTATTAAATAACTTGTGTAAGGATTTCTCGCTTGCCGGCAATATCGTAGAAGGCGGAGCTTGCGACCCCTAAATCCTACTGAGAAGTATCGCTGTGAAAGCGTTCGTGTATGTCTTTTAAGTGTTGGTCAGTGACGTGCGTATACACCTGAGTAGTGGATATACTGCTATGACCCAAGAGTGATTGAACTGAGCGTAAATCAGCGCCATTCATTAATAAGTCCGTAGCAAAACTGTGTCGCATGGTGTGGGGGCTGACGTGTTTAGTTATCCCCGCCAGACGAGCATAGTGTGATATCATCCGTTGAATACTACGTGCAGATAAGCGACGATAATCGCCTGACATTGTTGGCTTAGTCGACCGTCTGCTGTAGCTAAGAAAAAGAGCAGGTAGGCTGTCTTGACGAGCTTGTAGGTAATTTTCGACCTGTTCAGCGGCATGCTGTGAAACAAACACTGGTCGGTCTTTTTGGCCTTTTCCACGCACCATAAACTCTCGTCGTTTGAGGTTGATGTGGTCTCGATTGAGATTAACGAGCTCCGAAACGCGCAGTCCACTGGAAAAAAGTAGCTCGATGATTGCTCGGTCGCGCAAGCCCTGCTCACTGTCTAGTGGTATATTGTCTATCAAATTAACCACCTCATCATATTGTAAAAAAGTCACCTGTTTGCGAACCGTCTTCGGTAAGATGATTTTGTCGGCAGATAATGAGGGGATATCACGCCGCGACAGATAGGTGAGAAAGCCACGCAGCGCAATCAAGTGGTAGCTCTGTGTTAAAATTGACAACTCTTTGCCATCGTTGTCATTTTTATAACGATTTAACCACAGGCGATAGCGCCGAATCATCTCTGATGTAATTTTTACTACTTCTATGTCGCCAGCAAATTCAATGAATCGTTCCAGATATAACGAATAGTTTCGGATGGTATTTTGGCTTCTACCGCCCTCTATCTCTAAATGCTCCAGGAAATCAGTTAGTGCCTCTGATACAAACATAAGCCTATTGTACGGGTATTTAGGCAGTTTATCAAATAATGGCTTTTTGCTATCATAAGACAAATACTAACGAAAGGAGCTACAATGGCAAGTAATGATGGAAAGGTTTTCTGTGGAGTTGAGCGAACACTGATTATATTCAAACCAGACGCAGTCCAGCGGGGAATTGTGGGGGAAATTTTACAACGCTTTGAGCGAGTTGGTCTAAAGATTATTGGTGTCAAGATGGTATCTCCAGACAGGGAACATTATCAAAAACACTATGAGGGCATTGGCAAATTAGCAACTCGTCGTGGTGAAGAGACCCTCAATATTACACTAGATATGATGATGGATGGTCCAGTGATTGCCATGGTGCTCGAGGGTGTGGAAGCTGTAGCAGTGGTTCGTAAAATTGTTGGCCCAACCGAACCGAAATCTGCTGACATGGGTACAATCCGTGGTGACTACTCACACGTCAGCTTTGGTTATGCCGACTCATGCCGTAAGGGCATTCCAAACCTGATCCATGCCTCTGGCGACTCTGAAGAGGCCGTTCAAGAGATTGCCCACTGGTTTGAAGAGGCAGAATTGGTAAATTATACAACACTGAGTGAAAAATTTACTCGATAACACTGGTATATCCACAGAGTTACCGTGGTATAATAGTAATATGCCTCGGTAGCTCAACTGGATAGAGCAGATCCGTCCTAAGGATAAGGTTGTAGGTTCGACTCCTGCCCGGGGTACCATAGACTATGACAAAGAAGACTAAAACAGTTAAGGCTTTTGATGGCCAACGCGGTGGCGAGGAGTTGTTGTTTGTCTTTCGTCGCCACATTATTGCCATGCGCAAAGGTTTCTATTGTCTGCTATTACCTATGACATTTGGTGCAGTGCCGTTTTTGATTTGGCAAAGTAACCTCGAACTGCTGTGGGTATTCTTTGGTAGCTTTATCTTTGGGCTGTTGTTGTTTATTTATCATTTTCTCATGTGGTTTTTTACCTACTTCATTGTGACGGATCGGCGAATTCGCCAGGTTACGCAACGTGGGTTCTTTGGTAAGGATGTTGTAGAATTGCAACTACGAAAAATTCAAACTATCAGTTATAATATCCCAGGGTTTAGCGGCGAAATGTTCAAGTTTGGAACGATTATTATTCAAACATTTGTCGGTGATCTTGTGATTAAGAATGTGGAACACCCAAATAAAATTTACAACATGTTGCAAGATGCAGTAGAAATAGCGAATGAAAGGAATAGTCATGATCAAGAAAGCACTGAAGCGTAAGTCAGAAAAGTCGAAAAAAGTACCGACGCGTATCACTAACGATACGGTCGCTGAACATCGTGAGAAGATTCTGGCGGGTGGTCGTAAGCACAAGTACCCAATTCAATACACCAGGCACCGGTTGGTGTGGAACGCTATATTCATTGGACTTGGAACAGCAATCTTGATGACGGTGTTTGTGTGGGTTCAGCTTTACATTTGGCGTGACACAGGGGATGTCGCTTATCGCATCACGCGCACTGTACCACTGCCTGTGGCGTCCATCGAAGGTGCAACAGTTCGCTATAGTGACTATTTACGATACTACCGCAGTACATTAGCTTCCCTCGAGTCAGTCAATCGTCTGGGTGGTGATGATAAGGTGAAGTTTCAACGACAACAGTCCATGGACCTAGTTGTAAAAATTACATACGCAAAGAAAATTGCTCAAGAAAAGGGAATCACAGTATCAGATTCTGAGATTGATGCAGCGTTGCAACGGCATAAGCGCGGACTTTCTGATGCTTCGTATGATGCTGCCGTTCGTAAGACATTGGGATTGTCTCTCGCTGAGATGAAAGAAAACCTTCGAGATAGCCTAATCACTAGTAAAGTATCCTTTGCTGTTGATGACAAGGCAACCAACCTGGTTTCTGCTATAGATGGAGCCATAAAATCAGGTAAAAGCTTGGCAGATATTGCGACAGAACATGGTCAATCAGTGCAATATGTTGCCGACATGTCAGTTGGCAAGGATAATGCTGACGGCATCACTGAACAGGCTCTGAAAATTGAACCGGGAACCACTTCAGAAGCCAAGCAGACGGTTTCTGGCGACGGCTACTACTTTATCCGTGTTGATGAGCGAACTGATAGTTCTGTGAAGTATAGCTACATCCATGTGCCACTGACGGTATTTAAGGCTAAAGTTGATACATTTAAGACTGAAAAGAAGGCTACCTACTACATTTCTCTTGATTGAAAAATAATCCACATCTGATATAATTATGCGGAGGAGTCTTGCCGCTGTAGCTCAGTCGGTAGAGCGGCGCTTTCGTAAAGCGTAGGCCACCGGTTCGAATCCGGTCAGCGGCTCCATAGTAGTATGAAACAAGAGATAACGACGAGTATTAAGACTATTATGAACGACCGCTGGTTGGCCGGTTTGATAATTTTTAACATCATTTTTGCCGTCATCGTCGTGATCGTTTTGGCGGCTCACATAAAACCGCGTGAAACACAGGTTATCACCCAATATAGTGCCTTTGGTATCACAAGTCTATATAGAGACTATTGGTACACACTGTGGTTTTATGCTTTGCTGGAAGTTGTTGCTATTCTGGGGCACAGTATTCTTGCAGTTAAACTAGTGAAGCTGGAGCGTCGTCATCTTGGCTTAGCTCTAGCCTGGGGAACTATTGGCTTTTCAGCCATCCTCTTATTGTTTGCATTACCAATATTACGAATTGCTTCATTTGGATAAATGATATGGATTTAGAAATACCTGTAGGCAAACGAAAACCATTCTACCGTTTCTTAGAGATGCTGCCTGGAATGCTGAGCTATGGCGTCATCATTCTATTAATTTTGCTATCAATTTTTAATCCATTGCTCGCTTCTGTGTATCTATTGGTCTTGATATCCATGGCTCTCATAAAGATTTTTGGCATCAGCTATCATATGTTGGTTGGTCGTACAAACATGGAGAAAGCCTGTCAGGTAGACTGGTCGCAAAGGCTACATGACCTTGAAGATCCAGCAGCTGCTCATGCTAGGTTGTTTGCTACAAAAAACAAGCAGTTTGAATATAAGACCCATCTGAGAAACCTACAAAGTATCATTGATGAACCATCAGACTATCCTAAGCCCTCACAAATTTATAATGCAATCATTATGCCAGCATACAATGAGAGTATTGAAATTATTGAGCCCGCAGTTCAGTCGCTACTAGATACAACCTATGATCTGTCGCGTCTCATTGTCGTATTTGCCTATGAGGAGCGCGGAGGCGCTGAAATTAAAAAAACCGCCGAGACACTACAAAAGAAATATAACGATGCGTTCCATTCGTTCCATATTGTTGAGCATCCAAAGGGCATAGAACATGAGGTGATAGGTAAGGGTGGCAACATCACGCATGCAGGGCGTTGGCTGAAAAGCTATCTGGGTGACCTTGGGATAGATTTCTCTCAGGTGTTGGTCACCACAATGGACTGTGACAACAAACCACACCCCACCTATTTTGATTACATCACCTATGAATACATTGTCTATAAAGATCGCAAGAACTTATCGTATCAGCCGATTGCATTGTTTACCAATAACATATGGGACGTGCCAGCACCTATGCGCGTGATCGCAACGGGCAACTCATTTTGGAATATTGTTAGTTCAATGCGCCCATATGCTTTAAGGAATTTTGCATCACATGCGCAACCGATGGATGCGCTAGTGGAAATGGATTTTTGGAGCGTCAGGACGATCGTTGAGGACGGGCACCAATATTGGCGTAGTTATTTCCATTTCGATGGTAAATACGGGGTAGTGCCAATATATGCACCAATCTATCAAGATGCAGTTTTGTCAGAAACGTATAAAAAGACGCTAAAGGCACAGTTTGTTCAGCTTCGTCGTTGGGCATATGGTGCCTCTGACGTTGCTTATGTAGGGTCTCGGGTGTTCAGTTCTAAGCGCCGAGCACCATTCTGGCCAAGTCTGACGCGTTTTTTGAGGTTATTGGACGGTCATGTCACATTAGCGTACGTAGCGCTTGTAACGGCTTTCGGAGCGTGGTTACCACTTCTATTAAACCCAGAGGCAGTACGAAACATAGATGCCCATCAGTTGCCTGGTACGATCAGCTTATTACAGACTATTGCGATGCTTGGTATGGTGATTGCTATCTTTTCTTCATTTAAGATTTTACCGCCGCGCCCAGCGCGCTATAAGAAGCGACGTACTTTCTTGATGTTGATACAGTGGATCTTGATGCCAGTTACGTCTATTCTGTATAGCTCCATGGCGGCGTATGCTGCTCAAACGAAGCTAATGACGGGACGATATCTAGATAAGTTTGATGTTACCGAGAAACTAACCGTTGATATTAATGATCGATTGAAGGCAGAACGTAACCGGTCGAAGGACGACCAGGGCGGCGCTTCGAAATAAGCAATTTGTGCTGGGCGGCGTACTGTATGGCTGCCACAGGGTCGTATCTAGTGAGTACAGTGTGAACTTCTTTGGTGATACTATCTACTGGTATTGTTGCCATATTCTTAATGAGGAGATTTCTCTGAACAGTCTGTGCCAGATGAAAGCTATCATATTTCGCTGAATGGTCATTGTGTTGGAGGCTCTTTGCGATGCTGAGCGTCAATCTACCAATATTGAAAGGTTCCTCGGTTGTTTTTTTGACGACTGGTGTGTTATCAATTGAGGGATATTCATACGTAGTAAAAGTAGTGTGACAGTTGTCGCAAGATCTTCGCCGCCACAGCTGAGGGTACTTTTTATGCTTTCGTGAGTTTATCACACGAGTTTTGTTGTGAAAACAATTTATACATATCATGTCTATATATTGACATAACGCTATTAAAAAATCTAGTGGAAAACCATAAGTGTGTAGTGGATAAAGAAATATCCCCAGAGTTATTACTGGGGATAGGGGTGAAATGGTCTCTGATGGTTATTTTACTTTCTCGTTCATCCTGCAGTAGTTAGCACGAACTTCCTTGATCTGCTTGTCATATTCGAAATGGATAGTGATTTTGCTGAGAAGTGATGCGTCTTGTTTTTTTGATGACGCGATCACGTTAGTAGTGGCACGATTACTCATATCTTACATATTAGCATAAATGGTTTAAAAAGTCAATAGAACAATCTCACAATTGATATATCATGGTGTGAATATGTGAGTAAATAAAAAAACACCCGTAAAGGTGCTTAGTGTGGTGGGCGATATAGGATTCGAACCTATCACCTCAGCAACGTCAATGCTGCGCTCTAGCCAAATGAGCTAATCGCCCCCGTGCTTGTACTGATAGTATCAGAAATACTCCAATCCTACAAGATATAGTGATTGTAGAGTGTTTAGTGATAGCAAAATAGCTTTTGTTGAGAGAGTTGCCATTAGCTGGTATAATAACCGCAAGGTAGTGATGAAGACTAACCATCTTCGGAACCTCATGGAAGCGGTTGCGACGCATGCGTTTTGAATGAACGATAACAGTCGGAGCAAGAGAATCGCCAAGGTGGAACCGCCAGTTTTTCTGGCCCGAGGCATATAAATATCTTATTCATTATTTAAGCCAAATGTATCCAGGACATTAAAGGAGGTTCTATGGGCGAAGATAAACTCTATGCAATGCGACACAGCCTAGCACACATCATGGCAACAGCCGTGCAGCAGTTATGGCCAGATGCTAAGTTTGGGGTTGGTCCGGTTGTTGAACACGGGTTTTATTATGATATTGATCTTGGCGAAACAAAGATTAGTGAGCAACAATTCAATAAAATTGAAAAGGTAATGCGCCGAATTATTGCCGAGAAGCAGGACTTTATTTGCACCAAATGTCCAATTGACGAAGCGATTCAATGGGCCAAGGATAATCATCAGCCATACAAAGAAGAGCTTCTTAACGACCTGAAACGTGCCGGAACGACAGTGGCAAAAGATCTGGATGCCGCAGAAATGGGCACAATTACCGAAGGCGATAGTGCGCTTGATGAGGTCTCATTCTATACGAACGGATCGTTTAGGGACCTATGTCGCGGACCGCATGTTGCAAATACCAGTGAAGTTGGTGCGTTTAAATTAATGCGGGTTGCAGGCGCTTACTGGCGCGGTAATGAAAAAAATCCTCAAATGCAGCGATTGTACGGTGTGGCTTTTGCCACGCAGGAAGAGCTGGATGAATATTTGAAGAAATTAGAACTGGCCAAACAGCGTGATCACCGCAAGTTAGGCAAGGAGCTTGATTTGTACACCACCTCGCCGCTCGTGGGGGTTGGTTTGCCGTTATTTACGCCTCGTGGAACTATTCTGCGCGATATCGTGGCGCAGTATTCAAATCAATTACGCCAGAGATTTGGTTTTGAAAAAGTCTGGACGCCACATATCACCAAAAAGGATCTGTATGAAACATCAGGCCATTGGGCCAAATTTGGTGAAGAGCTGTTTTTGGTTAAAAGTCAGGAAACTAGTGATGAAATGGCGCTAAAGCCGATGAATTGCCCACACCATACGCAAATTTTTGCTTCACAGCCGCGCAGTTACCGTGATATGCCGGTACGCTATTTGGAGACAACCACTGACTATCGTGACGAAAAAACTGGTGAACTGGGTGGTTTGAATCGTGTGCGTTCGTTGACCCAGGATGATAGTCATGTCTTTTGTCGTCCAGACCAGATTGAGCAAGAGATCAATAATTTATTGTCTGCTGCACGAGAACTGTACGATACCATTGATATGAAGCTGCGAGTTCGACTGAGTTATCGTGATGATTCTGATGCATATTTGGGCGAACGTGAGCTATGGGCTTCTGCACAAAACCAGTTGAAATCAGCAGTTGAAAAAGTTGGTCTGGACTATTTTGAGCAGGAAGGTGAGGCTGCTTTTTACGGACCAAAAATTGACTTCATGGCAACCGATGCTATCGGTCGTGAACACCAAGTTGCGACAGTACAATTAGACTTTGTGCAGCCGCAACGGTTTGGCTTGGAGTATACAGAGAGTGATGGTAATTTTACAACACCTGTGATGATTCACTGCGCGTTGCTGGGTTCAATCGAACGATTCTTGAGCGTATTCATCGAGCACACAGGTGGTTGGTTTCCATTTTGGGCGGCACCAGAACAGGTGCGTATTTTGACGATCAATGACACTGTTATGGACTATGTTGATGAAATAACAACGATTTTATCAGGGGTTACTTTGATGCAACCAGTAAAATATAATGAAGTCAGATTTACAACAGACATTCGAAATGAATCAATTGGCAAGAAGGTTCGTGAAGCAACTGTTGTAAAAATACCAACACAGATTATTGTTGGCCCAAGAGATAAAGCGGCACGTGCCGTTAGTGTGCGTACTCGTAAGGGCGAAGAACAAATTTCGATTGATCAATTGGCTAGCTATATTCAGAACATACAATAACCAATGAAATAGCCAAGTAACTTGGAGTAATATATTGAACAAACTATCAGCGATGAGCTTGCGCGATAAAGTTTATGAATTGATGGCGCAATTACCAAATGACAAAGTCACTACCTATGGAGACTTAGCCGCCATGGCTGGGCATCCATATGCAGCGCGTATCGTTGGAGGTATCGCCCATAATGGAGTTTTGGATTTACCATGGCATCGCTTGGTTAATGCTAAGGGTGGATTAGCTGTCGGTTTTCCTGGTGGTCAAGGGGCACAAAAACAATTGCTTGAACAAGATGGGATTTTTTGTGACGCACGATGGCGAATAATTGATTTTGAGGAGCGGCGATGGAAGCCAATAAGCTAGAGCAAACAGCGCCTTTGATTGTTATTACCGGTCCGACGGCGAGCGGCAAAACGTCCCTGGCTATAAAATTAGCAAAAAAGTTTGGCGGCGAGATTATCTGTGCAGACAGCAGGACAGTGTACCGCGACATGGACATAGGAACTGCCAAGCCAACCCCCATGGAGATGCAAGGCGTAGCCCATTGGGGGCTTGATTTAGTGGAACCAGGGCAGCTTTTCTCGGCTGCTGATTTTAAGGAGTATGCAACAAAAAAGATTGCAGAAATTCGCGACCGTGGCAACATACCATTTCTGGTTGGGGGTACCGGATTATATATAGATGGGGTTATTTTTAATTTTAGTTTTGCGAATAGGAGCGATGAAAGGTATCGTCAGAGACTAGAATATATGAGCATAGAAGACCTACATAAGTATTGTGTTAATAACAACATGTCTTTGCCGGAGAATAAATATAATAAACGCTATGTCGTTCGGGCCATCGAACGAAGTGCTCAAACTGTAGTAAAAAATGCATCAATACAAGAGAATACTATTGTTGTAGGAATAGCAACAGAAAAAAATAAACTGGCTAACAGAGTTGCTCAACGGGTTGAACAACTGTTGACTAATAATGTTGTAGAGGAGGCAACATACTTGGGCAGTAAGTATGACTGGTGTAGTGAGGCGATGACGGGTAATGTCTATCCTATAATACGTCAATATATATGTAGTAAAATTGACTACGCTGAAATGATGCAGAGGATGATTGTTAGTGATCGGCAATTAGCCAAACGCCAAATGACTTGGTTGAGACGCAACCCCTATATTGTGTGGTGTGACCTATATTCAGCTGAACACTATTTATCACAGATACTGGCTCACCTGGGCAATCCGTGATACAATTATTGTGCAATGATCGATTCGTTATTTGGTTCAAAAACAAGAGTAAAGCTGTTGCATTTATTCTTAAATAATCCCGGAAAATCATTCTACGTGCGAGAGATTACGCGTCTTATTGATGAGCAGATTAATTCCGTGAGGCGTGAATTAGCCAATATGATGAATGTCGGTATCATTGTGTCTGATAATGCTGACAATAAGCTGTACTATGCAGTCAATCAACAGTACCAATATTTCGAGGCTTTATCTATGATATTTGCTGATAACTCACCTAAAGCAAAAGAGCCAAAAGCTGTCGCAAAAGACACAACTTGGTTAGCTAAAGTGGGTCAACTCTCTGGTTTGCGGCTTGCCATAGCAGCAGGAACGTTAGTTAGAGGTTCTGCTAGTCGAGTAGATTTATTGGTTGTGGGTGAGATCGTACAATCTCAGCTGGAAAAATTGATGGATAAAGCCGAAAAACTAGAAAAGAAGAGCCTTAACTATGCCGTGTTATCATATGATGACTTCTATTATCGGTTGAGCGTTCGTGATAGGTTTGTGACTGATATTTTGAGTGGTAA
The DNA here is from genome assembly GCA_963519285.1 of uncultured Candidatus Saccharibacteria bacterium. Taxonomy (GTDB): domain Bacteria; phylum Patescibacteriota; class Saccharimonadia; order Saccharimonadales; family Saccharimonadaceae; genus Nanosynbacter. The sequence goes on along the minus strand of CAUQMR010000001.1, from coordinate 2,801 downwards.
GCATTCAGTGTTAGTTGATGTAGATAGAATATTAAAATAAGGAGACAATATGTTTGACATAGAATATAAGGGTGCTAATGCTGTCATTTTTACAACAAAAAACGTAAAGGTTGTATTTGATCCAAGACTATCGCTAGTTGGTAAGAAGGACTTATCTGTTGAGGATGTGGTCGAGGTACTCACTGAAGACCGATTCGCATCAACAGTAGGTAATCCTCGCGTACAATTTGATGGCCCTGGTGAGTATGAGGTGGCAGATGTTGGGTTAGCTGGCTTTCCTGCTCAACGACACATCGATGCAGGGGGGAATAATAGTACGATCTATAAGCTTCTGATAGGTGGGGTGAGAATAGCTGTCCTGGGGAACATTGACCCAAAGTTGAGTGAGGAACAATTAGAGCAAATTGGAGTTACTGATATCGTTGTACTGCCTGTCGGTGGCGGAGGATACACTCTGGATGCTACGGCAGCAGCAGTAATTGTTAAGCAAATTGATCCCCGAGTTGTTATACCGGTTCATTATTCAGATCCAGAATTAGCGTATGAGGTACCACAGGATGTATTAGATACGTTCTTAAAAGAAGTAGGTGCTTCTGGTATAGATGCTGGCACTAAGTGGAAAGTTAAGTCCGCGGAAGCTCTACCTGAGCAATTGACGGTAGTAAAAATTGATCGCAGTTAATCTGATTAAATAAAATCCTCCATCATGGAGGATTTTATTTAATTAGCTTTTGCTGCACTCTGTAGAATACCTTTTTTTCGAAGAGTGCGAATCGCCTGGGTGCTAAGTACCATTGTGACTTTTTGGCCACCGACCGTAAAGGTCTTTTTTTGTAGATTCGGCTTAAAAACTCGCTTTGTACGTCGCAGTGAGAAGCTCACGTTATGGCCGTACTGCTTGCCTTTGCCGGTTAGTTCGCATCGTGATGCCATTTCCAACCTCTCTCATTTATTAAACAATCCCTAATATTGTAACGGTATATCACAAAATAGTCAAGATGGTATAATGAAATATATGAACTTTACGATAGTGATAACTACATTGTTAGTGATTCTGGTATCAATGACTATTCATGAGGCGATGCATGCTTTTATGGGGTATTTTTTAGGTGATCAAACTGCCAAGGCAGAGGGAAGGCTATCGCTCAATCCTATAAGACACATCGACCCGTTCCTAACTATCTTGTTACCGTTAGTATTGTTGATGTTAGGTGCTCCGGTGTTTGGTGGAGCCAAACCAGTACCATTTAATCCACATAAGGTGCGATTTGGGGAATGGGGTGTCGCTTTGGTGGCGATTGTCGGACCCCTAACCAATCTAGTGTTGGCTTTTACTTTTTTTGGTATTGGCGTAAGTTTAGGCTTTGTAGACAAATTTGGTTTTTCGCCATCATTGATCGGCGTCATGCTTCAGACTTTTGTATTTGTCAATCTGGGCTTTTTTGCTTTCAATATGATCCCCATACCACCACTTGACGGATCTAGGGTGCTCTATGCATTGGCTCCGGATTTTGTGAGAGGTTTTATGAGACAGGTCGAACAATACGGGCTCGTCATAATTATGGTTCTTGTTATGGTCGGTTCGCCATTTATATCTTTGTTTATGAATTGGTTGATTGTACACACACTTCAGGTATTTATTTTGATTTTTAGTGTATAATATAAGTAGTCCCTTGAGTCTATGGGCGCGTATGATTTTCCTAACATCATATGATAGGGAGCTTTATATGATATATCACCGTGGTGATATGTTGCGAGCACCCACCTTGCGTTATGCGGGGAATATCAAGCGTTCATGGCCCGGGGGCTTTTTGTTTGCATATTTTTAATTGGGCTTGGTGGGTAGACGAATAATTACAGAGCATATATAATCAGATACAGCAGTTCACTAGGCAATCGCTTGACTCTTGTCAAGAGGAAAGTCCGGGCAACAAAGGACACGACAGTCGCTAACGGCGACCGGGGGTGACCCTAGGGAAAGTGCCACAGAAACAAAACTACCCATAGTTATGGGAAAAGGTGAAACGAGTAAGGTAAGAGCTTACAGCTTGCTATGGTGACATGGCAAGGAGGTAAACCCTGTTGGTTGCAAGGAGATCTACATTTTGGGTGTCCGCCTGTAGATCGAGAACCGCTTGATTCATTTGGTAACAGATGAACTAGATAGATGATTGCCCACGACAGAACCCGGCTTATCGGTGGACTGTATAGTAAAAATCCTCCATCAATAGGAGGATTTTTACTATATTATTTGTAAGTTGTGACCTATTTTGTAGCCGTTTGAACGATTTTTTTGAATGCTACAGGATCATTTACCGCTATCTCTGCTAATATTTTGCGGTTTACCTCAATATTATTAGCCTTCATGCCAGCGATCAACTTGCCGTAGGTAGTACCTTCTTGGCGAGCAGCTGCATTAATACGTGTAATCCACAGTGCTCGTAGGTCGCGTTTTTTATTGCGACGATCGCGATAAGCGTATTGCAGAGCACGAATAACGCCTTGTTTTGCTAGACGAAAACTGCGCGTACGGTTATGCTGCATTCCTTTAGCAGCTTTAAGGATCTTTTTATGTTTTGCATGTGCTGAAACACCTCGTTTTACTCGCATAATATACTACACTCCCATTGCTCGACGAGCGTTTTTGGCCATAGAGCCTTTTACGGTTGCTGTTGTGTTAATGGCACGTTTACGGCTCTTAGACTTCTTGGCTAAGAGGTGACCGCCAAATGCACGTTGGCGGGTTAGTTTGCCGGTACTGGTTAGCTTGATGCGCTTAGCAGTGCCCTTGTGGGTCTTTA